>CALFML010000681.1 GCA_937879845.1 uncultured Myxococcales bacterium | reverse complement strand
CGTACCGCACTCGCGCGCGGACGGCGGCGCGGCAATGGGCAGGTGTACGCAACTGAAGGACGGGCGGGGCTACTTGGCGGAGGTGGTCAGAAAGCCGCTTACCGCTCGGCTCTCGCGGGTGCGGAGGGCGGAGCAGTCTTTGACCTGCTCGGCGACCTTGGCCAGCTCGTGCAGGGTGCCGTCGACCTGGTGGCTGCTGTCGGCGAAAAAGGTCTGCGCGGCGGACAGGCGGGGCTCTTCGCAGCCGCCGGCCATGTGCGGCAGCTGGGACACGAACGGGGTCGGCATGCGCGCCGTAAGAGCCGCGTAGTTCTTGGTCGCCCAGGTAAAGACGCGATCGCGGCCGCTCGGGGTGTCGGTCATGCCGAAGGCGATGGCGAAAAGCTCGGTCGGGCGCACTTTGTCGCTGAGCGAGTAGCCGAGCGCTTCATCCATCAGCGCCGGAACGCGGAAGGCGCCCAAGGCGCCCAGGAAGTTGCGCCGCTCCTGCGGGATCTTGGCGGCCTCGAAGCGGCGGCGCAGATCGTCGAACAGCGCCCGATCGCCGTGCTGCGCGGCGACTGAGAGCACCGACTCGATGAGCGAGGGATCGACGCTGTGCGTGTCGGCGAGGTACTTGCGCGTCTCCGCGGTGGCGAAGGCCACGACCTCGGGATCATCGCCGTCGTCGCCCAGCGCGTCGATGAGGCGCGAGCGGAACAGGGTCACGCTCTCTTCCTCGCCCGGCTTGCCGGACAGGCCGAAGCGGCGCTTGGCCGGCGCCAGGGTGCGGCGGATGTACTCGGCGTAGCGGGGCTTGAGCGCCTCGGTGACAAACACCGTGCGCACCTTCCCCAGGCCGTTGAGCAGCGAGGCCACCACCTGCGGCACCGGATCGTCGGCGAAGTGGGCCAGCGCCGCCAGGTAGTCGTCGCCGTGCAAGAGCCCGGCATCGAGCAGGGCCGACAGATCGCCGATGAGCGCGATCCGCTCGCGCGGCGACAGCTCCTTGCCGGCCGCCTGGGCCAGCCGCAGAAGGTGCACCCGGTCGAGGCTGAAGCGGTAGTAGCCGCTGCCGTCGGCATTGGGCAGAAGCCAAGCCACGGTGCCGCCCGGCGCAAGCTCCACCGTCTTTTCCGCCGTATCGAGCAACAGGGTCTTGCGCTGCACCGTCTTGCCGTCGAAAAACTTGAGCCCCACCGGCACTTTCCACAGCTGCGCGCGGGCGCTGACCCCGGCGTTGGTGAAGCGCCGCTGCTTCAGCTTGACCTTGCCGCCGGGGAGGATCTGCACGTCGATGAGCGGCACGCCCGGCTGATCGAGGAACGTCGCCATCGCCGGGGCGATGTCCTGCCCGGTCGCCTGCGACAGCGCCGCCCAGAAGTCAGCGGCGGTCGCATTGCCGAAGGCGTGCGCCTTGAGGTAGGCGTTGACGCCGGCGCGGAACTTCTCCGGGCCGACGAACTGCTCGAACATATCCAGCACCGCGCGGCCCTTTTCATAGTCGAGGCCGACGTGGTTGAGCGCCTGCTCGGCGATCTTGACCTCCTGGCGGATCGACTCGGTGCTGGGGCGCGCGTCGGCGTTCATGATGCCCTGCACGCCCTGCATCTCGCTGAGATCGAGGTGGTATTGGGGATAGAGCTGCTCGGTGATCTTGTCGCCCATCCAGTCGGCGAACGCCTCGTTGAGCCACAGGTCGTCCCACCACGCCATGGTCACGAGGTCGCCAAACCACATGTGCGCCAGCTCGTGGGCGGTGACACTGGCCTGGGCCCGCCGCTCGCGCGGACCGGCGCTCTGCGGATCGACCAGGAGCAGGCTGTCCGAGTAGGTGACCGCCCCCGGGTTCTCCATCGCGCCCGGCCAGTACTCCGGGATGGCGATGAGGTCGAGCTTCTCATACGGATAGCGGCTGCCGAAGTAGGCCTCCAGGGCGTGCAGGATGGGCGCGGTCAGCTCGACCGCCATCCCGGTGAGCTTCTGCTGGCCGCTCGGCGTCACCACCCGTCCCGGCACGCCGAGTCCGGGGATCGGGGTAAACTCCAGGGGCCCCACCGCGATGGCCAGAAGGTAGCTCGGCAGGGGCCGGGTGGGGCCAAACTCCAGCGTCTTCCACCCAGCGGCGGCGGGCTTTTCGCTACGCAGCGGCGTACCGGTCACGGCCTCCAGCGCGGCGGGGATCTCCAAGGTGATCTGGAAGGGGATCTTGAACAGCGGCTCATCCCAGCACGGGAAGGCCTGCCGCGCGTCGGCGGACTCGAACTGGCTGAAGGCGTAGCTTTTGCCCTGCTGCGTCATCTTGTACAGGCCGACGGCGCGCCGCCCGAACTCGCTATCGAAGTCGATGTCGAGCGTGTACGTGCCGGCGGCGAGCGGCTGCTCGGTGCTCACGGTGGCGAAGACGCCCTCGTGCTGGAGCTTGGCGGCCACCGGCCGGCCGCCGTTTTGCAGCACCAGCTTGCCGAGCTTCATGCGCGAGGCGTGAAAGCGGAAGCTCCGGGTCGGCTGCTTGACCTGGAGCTCGATCCGCACCGAGCCGCTGTAGCGATCCTGGGCCGGATCGAGGCGCAGCCGGATGGACTCCTTCTGCGGCACCACGTCGTTGGGCAGGCGGTAGGAAGGAACGTTCTCTGCCGTCGCAGGACGGGTCGCCGCGGTAAAAAAGCAGAGGGCCGCAGCGGCCATCGCGCACTTAATCTTCATGCAAGCTCCAGGGATCGAGTAACGGGGAAGAGGAAAACGCGGACGGACGATAGCGGACCGTAAAAAAGTTGCAACCCGGCGCAGTCGCCGCGCGCAGGCTGGCGTCAGAGCGGACATTAAAGCGTAACCAGCGGCCGAAATTGTGCATCAAACTGCACAACCGGGCTGCACAACCGGGCTGCACAACCGGGCTGCACAACCGGGCTGCACAACCAGGCTACACACCAGACACCGCTCAGGCCATGCCGCTGCCGTCCGCTTTCGGACCCTAAGTATTAAGGAGACCTGCGATGCGTATGTTCCTACTCGCCCCCCTGCCCTTCCTCGCCGTTTTTGCCTGCGGCACTCCGGCCCCGATGACCCCGGCGGACATGGCTGTCTCCGTCGATCTGGCGACGAGCAGCCCGGATCTGGCGACGAGCAGCCCGGATCTGGCGACGAGCTCGGACGCCATGATGGTGGATCCGCAGCGCCCGCCGACCAGCTCCGCGATGGCGCTTGAGGACTGGCTCAAGACCGGCGCGTATAAGGCGTGGGCGTGCGAATCCGCCATGCACGCGGCGCGGCCCGGATCGGCGCACGCCGCCAACCGCATCTGCTCCAACGATCTGCTCAGCAAGTCGACGAGCGGCGAGTATCCGGTCGGCGCGGCGTCGGTGAAGGAGCTGTTCAATGGCGCCGGAGCGATCATCGGCTACGCCGTCGGGCTGCGCCTGAAGGCCGGCCCCTCCGACGACTCTTGGTTCTGGTATGAGCGCGTCAACACCACCACTTACGCCAACGGGCCCGGCGTGGCGCTGTGCGCCAACTGCCACCGCAACGCGCCGCGCGACTTCATCTATACCCAGGTCAAGCCGTAGGGAGGGATTGAGCCCGGGCGCGGGTAGGAATCTGCGCCCGGGTTCGTGCTTTGGCGAGGCCGGAAGAGCGCTACGGGGTGGGCGCCAGGGCGATGCCGCGGTAGGTCGTGTTCACGGCGGCTGTGGCAAGCACCTTGGACGTGACCGCGGAGGTCGCGCCGCCGCTATCGGTAAGCTGCAGCACGCGCGGGTTTGTCGTCAGCGCTTCGGCGGTGGTGACCAGCACCGTGGCCACGTTGTTCGATACGTAGCCGGTGACGAAGCGAGCGCCGGCGCCGGTACCGGTGCTGATCGTGCCCTCGAGCGCCCAGGTGGCGCCGTTGAGCTTCCAGCGCTGCACGCCGCCGCCGGTCACGGTGCGATCGTCGGCGACATAGAGCTGATCGATGGCGCCGTTGTTGTCGCGGTCAAACCCGACCAGGCCCACCGATGAGGGGCTGTTGGCATCGGTGAAGCCGCTGAGCCGGGTCACGGTCACGCCGGCGGTGTTGGGCGTCCCGGTGCCGATGGTGTTGACGCCGAGATAGGTCGTCGCCGAGCTCGAGCCGAAAAGCTGCGTGGTGTTGCCGCTGCCGAAGATCCCGAGCGCGCGCGTGTTGACGATGCTCAGCGCCACCGGCACCGCCGTGCTGTTCAAGGTGGTGTAGCCGATGCCGATCTCCGAGCTTATCCACATCATCGTGCCATCGGTGGTGGCCGCCCCGCGCACCGCGGCGGCGTTATATGCGTCCGCCGCCGTGGCGGTATTGATGTTGCCGGCGGCGTCGATGCGGCCGATGACCCGGTTGTACGTCGTCGACGATGAGCTGGAGACATTGTTGACGCCGGGGTTTGCGGCGTAGCCGGCGATCACCAGGTACTTGCCATCCGCGGAGCGGCTAAGCTCCCCTTCGACCGACGCCAGTCCGGAGAGCGTCAGCTGCCGGTTCGCCCCGGCGACCGCGGTCGGCAGCGCCAGCGGCGTTCCGACGATCGACCCGTCGGCGATCTTGCGCCGCTCCAGAAACGCCGCCGTCGCGTTGTTGGTCAGCGTAGCGGCCCCGCCGGTACCGATGCGCACCACGGTGAACTCGGTGGGCACGACTGGCAGGCTGCTGAGATCTCCGGCCGCGGCCAGATCCGGCGTGTCGCTGAGATCCGCCGCGGTGGCAAAGTCCTCCGTCGCAACCGCCAGGTCGGTCGTCGTCCCGCCGGTCTCATTCTTATCGCAGTAGGCAAGCGCCAGCGCCGACAGCGCGAGCCCGCCGATTCCTAAAATCGTCTTACGCATGCTATCCCCCAGTTAGTAGCAGTCTATAATTCCCCAGTGTGCCAACATGCGCTCTGACCCCTTAGTGGTCAACAGCAACCGCATATCTCCAGACAATTCCATAGCTTCGGTGCGGCCGGCGCAGGCGCGCTAAGAAAAGGAGGCGTGATGTCAGAGTGGATCGTCTATGGCACGGATCTGTCTCCCTTTTTTCTGAAGGTGCTGGCGATGTGCCGGGTAAAGGGTCTGCCGCACCGCGTTTTTACTCGTGAAGCTTCGACGCTGGAGGCGGCGCGGATTCAGGTGCGCAAGTCGCTGCTCGTGCGGCGCCTGTTGCCGCTCACCTGGCCGCGGATGACCGATGAGGATGAGTTCCCGCTCGTGCCGTTTCTGTTTGGGCCGGGCGGTGAGAATCTGTATGACTCAAGCGCCATCGGCGCGTGGCTCGATGACAGCTCGCCGGTCAAGGGCGGGACGGACCGACTCATCCCCGGCGACTCGGAAGAGCTGCGCGCCGCGGTCGCGATCATTGACGAATACGCCGATGAGTGGGGGCTGTACATGGCCCACCATTTTCGCTGGGTCGTGTCGGCCCGCACGTGCAACGCGGCGGCGCGCCTGGTAAGTGAGCTGCCGCCTGTGGTGCGCCTGGGGCGGCGGCAGATCGAGCGCTTCTTCACCGCCCGCCAAGTCCGGCGCCTGAACTATCTGTTCAGCGTCGCCCCGCCGGGATTCCAGGTGGACGGTCTGCCGTCCTACCGCCAGCCGCCGGCGCGCGCCGGATTTCCGCCGACTCACAAGCTGATCGAAGAGGCGATGACGCGGCTCTTGGCGGCGCTGGAGCCGGTCCTGCAAAAGCGGCCGTTCCTGCTGGGCAGCCGGTTCACCCTGGCCGATGCGGCGCTGTTTGGTCAGCTGGCGATGAACCTGGAGGATCCGGAGGCCAGCGACTTCATCGCCCGCGCCGCGCCGACCACCCACGCCTGGCTGCGCGAGATCTACAAGGGCCGCTTCCCCGGCCACGAGTCCGGCGCCGCGCTGGCCGTACACGCGGATCTGGCGCCGCTGTTCGCCGAGATCGGCCGCACGTACGTACCGCTCATGCAGCAGCAACAGCGCGCCTATGAGCGCTACCGCGCCGCCGGTCAAAAGCTCTTTAACGAAGCGGCGTTTGACGCGGGGCAGGCCCTATATGACGGGGAGCTCGACGGCCAGCCCTTCCGCAGCGTCGTCAAGACGTTCCAGGTCAAGACCTGGCGCAACCTGCTGCCGTTCTTACGACAACAGCGGCTGCGCAGCTGGCTCGGCGGCGCCGCGGATTCCTAAAGCGGTACTTCCCTTGGGTCCCAAGGTGAAACGGCCGTGGCTTGTTACTTGTTGATGACGACGAAGCCGACCCAGTCGGTCTCGGTCTGGCCGCCGGCGGTGGTCGGTCCGATGGACTCCAGCCGGAACGAGGTATAGCCAAGCGGCCCGGAGGCATTGGCGGTGATCTTAAGATGCAGCGTCACGCCGTCCTGACCCGATGCGGTCTGCTTCCCCGGCGCCTCCACCCAGGCAAAGCTCAGGGCCGATACTCCGGTCCCGCCGGCGCCCGGCAGCGGCACCTCCAGCGGCGTCACGCTCCAGGTCGGGCTGGGCTTGGTCGGCGACAGCATGCGCACATCGAGCGTGACCGTCTGTCCCGCGGTGATCGAAATCTGCTCGATGTTGCGGAGCTTGTTATTGAGCTGGATGACCTGCAGCTGGTTATGCACCGGAATGCTGAAGAAGGAGGGACCGGGAGCCGCAGGCACGCACGGGTTGCCAAAGGCCGCCGCCGCGGTGTTGGACCACACGCGCGCCAGGACGCCGACGTTCTTTTCGCTGAACGCCGGATCCGCCAGGTTCTGGCACATATCGCCGATCTCCACGCCGCCATAGTTCAGCGTCCATAACGAGTAGGGATCGTTCAGATCGTTATACGCGGAGAGCAGCGGATCGGTCGCCGCTTCCACAAGCTCGTGCGAGACCGCAAAGGTCAGCGCGCTCACCGGCTCCAGCCCGCATCGCGGAACGACCGCATACGCCAAGCGGCCGCCGCTCGCCAGGGTGGCGCTGCCGTGATAGCCGGCGAAGTCGCGACAGCTTACCGAGCCGTTGTTGGTGATGGTGGTGGTCGTCGGATAAAACAGCGTCACGATGGTCTGCGCATCGACCGTGAGCGAGCCGTCTTGGATGCGCGCGGCGATGAAGTTCTGCACATCGGTATCGGAAATACTGGCGGCCAAAGTCTGAGTCAGCACCACGGGCGGCGTAACCGTGCCGGTGTTGACTCCGTATTCCTTAAGCACCTGCCAGCTGGTCGAGGTCGTGACGTACGCCTGGATGAAGGCGGTGAGCTGGGCCTGAAACTTGTCGCCGGAGAAAAACACCGGAACGACCCGCGGCGCGCTCAGGATGGAGCCCGAGCCCGCGAGCACCTGCGGCGCCAGAGGCGGATAGCTCGGCGTGTACGGCATCGGCATGGATGGAGTATTGCCGACCGGATCGGGCTGCATCATGGCATCGGGCGGCTGCGCGGTGGAGTTATTGCCGCAGCCCGCCGGTCCCAGGGCGGCGATGCCAAAGACGCAGCCCAAAGCGTAAATCAATGCGCCAGTAAATGGACCCGAGAGGATGCGCGCTCTATTCCCAGCACCCCAACGAGCATCATCGCAGACTTTATCGGCCGGCCAAGATTTCATAAGACACCCTCGATGCAAAGAGTTTTTATCCCAGTCGCAACACCACATAGCGGATGACTCAGGTTTCCCAAGGATACGGAGGATATGAAAGGAACGTAGGAGCTCACGTCGTGCTTTGGGCGCAGCGTGGCGCCGATAGGCTGCGGATACGGCCCTCCCCCCCTCGTGAACCTTGCCATGTTAGCACGAAGCAGCGAGGGCAGAGGAGAGAAGCGAAAGGACGCGCGCTAATCGAGCCCGCGCTTGCCGATGGACCAGTATGGCTTGACCTTCTGGGTGAGGCCCGCGATCGGCCGCCGCTTCAGGGCGGCGCGCAGCGTCTGGATGGACTGCGCGTTTCCGGTGAGCAGCAGCGTACTTGCGGAAAAGCGCGTGAGCGCCGCGCGCACGTGTTCCTCTACTTCCGCTGCGTGCGCGCCGGATTCGCGGCGCGGGATCAGCTCACGCCGCGCCAGCCCCAGATCATCGAGCGCGGCGGCGGCCTCTTCACGGGCATTTACTTCGAAGATGAGCGCGACCTCGCCCGGCGTCCCGGCGTAGTGCTGCACAAGCGCGCTGGCCACGCCGAAGGAGGTCTCATCCCCGAACAGCACGACCGGCGGCGCGACCTTGCCAAGCGGCAGCGAGCCGCGCGGACCAAATACCCGTACGCGATCCCCCGCCCGGACGTGCCGGCCCCACTCGGCTCCCGGCTCCTTGGCGTGCAGGTACACAAGAAGCTCCAAGCGGCCCGCCGCGGCATCAAAGCCAAACGGGGTGTAGGTCCGCGAGCCGACCCCGGGCAGCATCACCTGCAGCTTGTCACCCGGGCTGCACCCGCCGCTGCGCAGCCAGTCGCCGGAGCAGACAAGGCGCTGAAACCGGGGCGTAACCGGACGGCTATGCTCCACGGTCAGTGAGTTGAAGAGCAGAGACCCGACGACATCTTCCAGCATCGCTTTGATCGAAGCCATGATCTGATCCTGTCATTCCCTTCTGCGTGTTTCTAGGACTCTCCGCGCGCTACGGTCTGGCTGAGCAGGGTAGCCAGGCTCAAGCCGGCTCTCGGTGCATCTTCGGCGCAGTCTGCGCCCTGGGCGCGCTGCTCCAAGACCGACTGCGCTTCCAGCAAGGTGGCGATGAGCGACTCAAACTGCTGCGGGCTGAGCCGCAGCGAGAGCGGGCCCAGGACCAGATGCAGCGTACCGCAGGTGCAGCGCTCCACCTGGACGACGCAGCCGCGGCCGATGATCTGGCGAAAGCAGGCGTGCTCTTGGCTCACGCGACACCGCCCGCGGACGGCAGACTCGCCAGCATGGTGCGCCACTGCGAGGACTCCTCCTGGCCCAGCTTGCGCTTGCTGAACGCCAAGAGCAGCGACTTGTCCTGCGGCCCGTACAGCTCAAGCGATGAGACCAGCCCGTCGGCGGTCGGCTTGTGCACGACCCAGGCGCTGAGGATGCCGGGCTCAAACAGGTGCAGGTTGAAGCCGGGGTCCATGACGTTGAACCAGTTCCCGTACTGCTTGATCGTACGTACGGGCCCGCTGTAGATCTGGATCGCCGCTTGATTGCCGACAAAGAGCATGATCGGCAAGGCGCTGGCGGCGGCGTCGCGCAGGAGCGCCCGCAGCGCCAGGAGCTCGACCGGGCGGGCGAACTCCGGACCGAGCAGGCGCAGCGCCTGCAGCCGATCGATGCCGAAGGTGCGCAAGATGCCGAACAGCTCATGAGTGTCGCGCATCTGCTGGTAGGCAGCGCGAAATCCTTCGCTGTCGATCTCGGAGTCCGGACGCACCGGAAACGGCTCTTTGGCCGGAGCAAACTGCTGGCCGGGACTCTGATCGCCGGCGCGGAAACGATCGAGGAACGCGGTCCAGCCAGCGACATCGCTCTCCGCACGGAGGTGGACCTTGTGGACCGCGGTTCCCGTCTCATCGAAATACTGGATGCTGCGGTGCTCGCCGCGCGGTGAGGACTCGGTCGCAGCAAAGCCGATGTGAAAGCGGCCCAGGAACAGCCGGAGATCGATCTCTTCGCCGATTACCTGGCTGGCGTGGCCGAAGTGCTCGAAGTTGTGATAGGTGCCGACCCGCTCGATCACCGCGTGCGAGTTGCGGGTGAGCGCCATGACCGGGCCCAGGGTCGCAAGCGCCGCGAACTGCGCCGCGAAGTCGGTCTGCAGACGGATGATTCCCTCGCCGCAGCCGGCGGCCAGCAGCACCCCTTCCGGGATGCACATCATCTCCGCCAGGTCACGCGCCCGCAGGGTTGGGTTGTGCTCTTTGAGCTTGCCGGCTTGGCTACGAATTTCTTGTGCTGACAGGTGCATCGGATACCTCACTTCCAAGTCTTTTTGTCGAAGTCGCGCAGGACGAATAAAGCGGGCCCGGAACCACCACCGGCCGCTCCGGGGGACCGAGCAGAGAAACCGGAATGCCGAAGACCGCGGACAGAAGCGCCGGCTGCAGCACCTGGCGCGGCGGTCCCTGCGCCGCCACCCGGCCGTCCTGCAGCACCACCAGCACATCGGCGTACTGCGCCGCCAGGTTCACATCGTGCAGCACCGCGAGCACCGCCGCGCCTTCACGCGAAAGCCGCTGCGCCCGCGATAGCACCAGGTGCTGGTAGCGCAGATCCAGGCTGGCGGTCGGCTCATCCAAAAGGAGGCAGCGCACCCCGTCTTCCGGCGGTTCCCAGATCTGCGCCAGCACGCGCGCCAGGTGACAGAGCTGCTGCTGTCCGCCGGACAGCGTGTCATAGGAGTCATGCATGCGCGGGCCCAGGCCCACAAGGTCCAGTGCGGCGCGGGCGATCAGCTGATCGCTGAGCCGGGCAAACCGCGTCGGCTCCCCAGCGCTGTGCGGGGTGCGGCCGAGCAAGACGACATCCAAGACGGTGAAGGGAAACGCCAGCGTGCACTGCTGCGACAGGACGGCGCGGCGCTGCGCCATCTTTTGTCCGGACCACTCGGACAGCGCGCGGCCGGCCAGGAGGACGCGGCCGCTTGCCGGCTGCAGCTCTCCGCTGAGCGTGCGCAGGAGCGTCGATTTGCCCGCTCCGTTTGGCCCGATCACCGCCACGAGCGCGCCGCCTGGCACGGCGACCGAGACCTCGCGCAGAATCGATCGGCCGCGCAAGGTTACACGCAGCTCCTCTGCTTTTATCATCGGGCGCTCCACTTCTGCCGTTCGCGGAGGAGCAGGCTGAGAAAGAAAGGTCCGCCGATCGAAGCGGTGACGATGCCAAGCGGCAGCTCGGCGGGAGCGACCACGGTGCGGCTGGCCAGATCCGCCCACAGCAAAAGTCCCGCACCGAGCAGCGCCGACCCGGGCAGCACCAGACGATGATCGGGACCCAGCAGCAATCGCACCGCGTGCGGCACGACGAGCCCGATGAAGCCGATCACCCCGCACAGGGCGACCGCGCTTGCAACCAGCAGCACCGCGAGCAGCAAGGCCCGCCGCTTCACCGATTCAACCGCGATGCCCAGGTTCGCGGCTTCGGACTCACCGAGCAGAAGGACGTTGAGCGGCCGCCCCAGGCGCAGCAGCGCGAACACCGAAACCGCGGTAAGCGGCGCGGCCCACAGCGCCCGCGCCCAGGTGGCGCCGCCCAGACTGCCCAGGCTCCAGAACGTCAAGTTGCGGAGCTGGGCATCGGTGGCAATGTAGCTCAAAAGCCCGATCACAGATCCGGCGATGGCGTTGATCGCGACGCCAGCCAGCAGAAGGGAGAGCACCAGCGTTCGGCCGTTGACACGCGCCAGCTGCTGCACGAGCCACGCGGCGAGCAGACCCCCGGCAAACGCCGCCGCGGTGAGCAGCGGCGGCGTATTCCAGGCGGCGCCGCCCAGCACCATGAGCGCCGCCGCGAAAAGCGCCGCTCCGCTCGACACGCCGATCAGGCTCGGATCGACCAGCGGGTTGCGGAACAGGCCCTGCAGCACCGCTCCCGCGATTCCCAGTCCCGCCCCGACCGCCCCGCCCAGCAGCACCCGCGGCAGGCGCAGAGTCAAGATCGCCGACAGCAGCGCCGCGTCCGGACACGCCGCGGTCAAGCGTCCCTGCAGGTGAAACGGAGCGCCCAGGACACATAGGAAGGGAACGGGGAACGCGCCAAAGCTCACACAGCAAGCCGCCGTGACGACTAGCGCCAGCAGCAGCCCGCAGACGACGCCGCGCCGCTTGCTCATCGCTGCACCACCGCGGTCGTTGCCGCTTCGGGTGCGGCGGCCGCGGCCAGCTTGGTGCGGAGCTCGCGGATTGCCTGGCCAGTCCGCGGTCCGAAGCCGAGCAGCAGCAAGTCGTCCAGGGTGAGGACGCGCGGATGCCGCGCTGCAGGAAGCGCGGAGAGACCGGGCAGCAGCTGGATGGCTTGCGCGCCGCCCAGGCTCTCCGCGCCGCGGCTTGTGAGAAGCAGGACATCCGGCCGCGCGCTGAGCAGCGACTCGGCGGAGAACGGCTTGTATCCGGTCAGCGCCGCGGCGGCGTTTTCCCCGCCGGCGAGCTCGATCATCGCATCGGCGCTGGTTCCCCCTCCGGCGACCTGCATGGTGCCGGCGCCGCGCGCATACAGAAATAGGACGCGCGGCGCGCGCTCTACAGATTGGGCAGCGGCCTGCTGGACCTCGGCATCGAGCTGCGCGATGAGCTGAGCGCCGCGCTCCGGAACCGCGAGCAGCTTGGCGATGAGCGTGATCTTGCGGCGCGCCCCATCCACGGAGTTTTCGCTGGGAATGATCTCGATCGGAATGCCGGCCGACCGCAGCTGCGCCACGGCGGCGGGCGGTCCGGTCTCCTCCGCGGCGAGGACCCGGCTCGGACGCAGGGCCAGGATTCCTTCGGCGGAAATCGTCCGCTGGTAGCCGACCTTGGGTCGCTGCACGGCTTGGGCCGGAAAGACGCTCGAGGTATCCACCGCGACCACCGCATCGCCGCGGCCGAGCGCGAACACCGTCTCTGTGACCGGACCGCCGATGGTGATAAGCCGCTCATCCTGACTTACGCCGGTAGGAGTCCGCGCGCCCTGACAGCTCGGAACAAAAGCGGCGCATAGGAGCGCCAGGGTGCAGAGCCATGTGCGGTGCGGCTCGAATTGAACGGTTTTCATTGTTTTTCTTCCAAATTGAATTCGATTTTGATATTCATTATCAATATGACTCATCATATGTCAACTCGCAATGTGGCGCCGTCGCAGATCGCCTTCGCAAGGCCGCTTGCCGGCCCCGCCCGATTCTCTTTGTTCGCCGCCCTCTTGCTTGCCTCCCCGGCGATTTCGACCCCGAACTCCCATGCCGAAGAGCTGCCGAGCGCGCGTTTTTCGACGGTCGTGACCGCCTCCCGCACCGCGCAGCAGCTGACCGAAGCCGCTGTTCCGATCGAGGTGATCACCCGCGCCGAGATCGAACGCACCGGCGCTCGCGATGCGGCGGAGGTCCTGGCCTTGCAGCCTTCAGTGCAGATCGAGCGCACCTTCGCCGGCGCCGGCGCGTATGTGCAAGGGCTGGAGCCGCAGCACGTCCTTGTGCTGCTGGATGGTCAGCGCGTGATCGGCCGGGTCAACGGGGTCGTCGATCTGTCGCGCATCGCGGTGGAACGCATCGAGCAGATTGAAGTCGTCCGCGGCGCCAGCTCCGTGCTGTACGGCTCCGATGCGCTGGGCGGGGTTATCAACATCGTGACGCGCAAGGCGCAGCGCCGCTTTGAAGGCGACGCCGCCGTGCAATACGGGGCGCTCAACGCGCTCGATCTCCGCACGAGCCTGGGGACGCGCTTGGGCTGGGGCAGCGCCACGGTGACCGCCGGCTGGCACCGCCACGATCCCTATCGCCTGGATGAGCAGCAGCTGGCCACCAGCGGCAACGGCAGCGATGAGCAGCAGCTCTCTGGGAGGATCGATGCGCGCCTGGGCACACGCTGGCGGCTCGGCGTGGCGGCGGCCTACCTGCGGCGGCTCCAGACCGGAATCGACACCTATGACAGCGGCGCGGTGCTCGATCGCAAAAATCTCACCGAGACTGCCGACGCCAGCCTGACCCCGGAGCTGCGCCTGGGGGCGGCCCGGCTGCGGCTGGTCGCCCAGTATTCCTTTTTCCGCGATCAATACTTGGTCGATCAGCGCGGCGGCACCCAGCTCGATCAGTATCAGGAGACGCGCGAGCACCTGTTGCGCAGCGAGGCGCAGCTCGATTGGAACCTGCCGCGCGGCCACGCGATTACCGCCGGCGGGGAATTTCTTTATGAGCGGCTGTACACTCCGCGCCTGGCCGGCGGCGTCGGCGAGCGGCTGCGCGGCGCCGTGTTCGCGCAGGATCAGTGGCGGCTCAGCAAAGAGCTTGGCTTATCGCTGATTCCGGCGCTGCGCTTTGATGCCGACTCGCAGTTCGGCAACAACCTGGGGCCCAAGATCGCGCTGCGATTGGCTCCGCTGCCGGCCCTCACGGTGCGCGTCAGCTATGGCTCCGGATTCCGCGCCCCGTCGTTCAAGGAGCTGCTGCTGCTGTTTGAGAACACCGGCGCCGGCTACGTCGTGCAAGGGAATCTCCAGCTGCGTCCCGAGCTGTCGCGCAGCGTCAACTTCGGGGTGGAGCTCAACCCGGCGTCCGCGGTGACAATCTCTGCCAACGGCTACCGCAACGATCTCACGGACCTCATCCAGCCGCTCCTCAGCCAGGCCGGGAGCGCCGGCGGACCGCAGCGCTTCACCTACGGCAACATCGCCCAGGCCTACACCCAGGGAGTCGAGGTAGCGCTGCGGCTGCGGTCCGGCACCGCCTTCAGCTTGGAGGTCGGCTACACCCTGACCGACAGCCAGGATCTCAACACCGGGCGGCCGTTGGAGGGACGGGCCCGCCACCGCGGCAACCTCGCGCTGACCCTGCGCAGCCTCTCCGCCGGCATCGACTTTAACGCGCGGGTCTCGCTAGTCGGTCCGCGTCCCTACTATGTCTCTGACAGCGGAGATGCAGAGCCGCAGATAACGGAAGCGCCGCTGTACGCGCTCTGCGATGCGCGGGTGGGGCTGAACTTGATCAAGCAGGTCCAATTTTTTTTCGGCGTACAGAACCTGCTCGATGCCGGCGATCCGCGCTTCCTGGCGATTCCGCCGCGCGCCGGTTTCGCCGGGGTCAGCGGTCACTTCGATCGCAAGTGAGCGGTCAGAAACTCGCGGCGCAAGGTGCGTCGCGGCAGCAAAAACAGGAGGAATGGATGCGTCTATTTAATCGCAGCATAGGAAATCTTTTCGGCGCCATGGCAGCGCTAGGCAGTATCGGCATGCTCGTCGGCTGCGCCGGCGATCTCAGCGAAGAACTCAACAAGCCCGGAAACGAGACCGAGACCGGCACGCCGATCATTCCCGGACAGAGCGGACGAGTCAAAAACACCCAAGGGACCGGCGGCGTCGTCACAAGCCAGATAAACGCCATGGATCAGACCTCCTGGGTGTACTTCCAGTTTGCCGGCGCCAAGGAGGTCACGCCGCAGGATCCGCAGAACTCCGCCGACTGGGATGTGGCGCTTCTACGCTTCCAGATCAAGGTGAACGGCGGCATCAGCGGCAGCGGCGGCGTCGAGGTGGCGCTCGCGTCCGGGACGGCGTTCGATGCGCTGTCCCAGGCGCCGAGCGGCGGCTATGTCACCGATCAAGTCGACGGCGCCGATGAAGACGCCGATCCGGACTATGCATTCGTCCAGGGCGGTACTTGGTACAATTACAATGTGATGACGCACATCCTCACTCCCAAAGATCAAGTGTATGTCGTGCGCGCGGCGACGGGGAAGTATTACAAGATGCAGATTACGGGATATTACGATCAGGCGGGATCGTCCGGATTTCCGGCGTTCCGCTGGCAATCGACGCCGGCGCCCTAGTCAATCGATCGGGCGCTCTGGTGTTCTGGCGCTCTGGCGCTCCGGAATAGTGCCTACGGCGCCAAGATGCGGCCGGGGGCGCCGTTTTTTCCTTCCGGCGTGTGACAGGAGTTGCAGCTCGTCTCGCACTGGGGGGAAAACATCTGGCGCGTCCGGCCCATGTAGCTCACCTCGGCGGTGTATGGCAGGGTGATGCGGCCGGCTTTGGACTTGATGAAGAAGTTGCCGGCGTGGTTGCTCACAAGCTCGGTGCGCAGGCCTTTGGCATCGGTGATGCGGATGACCGCGGACTCGACGCCAAGGCAGTCCGTAGGCTCCTTCGCCGCGGCGTAGATCGTGCCGGCCAGGGCGAAGCTCGGGGCTTCGTGGCTGCGGCGGTGGCAGTCGATGCAGTCGGCGCCTGGGTGCATGAGCTCAGACTCATGCTCGCGGCCGGCCCAGCGCCAGCCGGAGCGGCAGCTTGGATCCGGCGTCAGGTACTTATCATCATCGTCGTCATCGTCGTCATCGTCGTCATCGTCGTCGTCGTCATCGTCGTCGCCGTCCACGCGCTCTTTGGCCGGAGCGTGGAGGCCGCGGCCGATGGACGCGGACAGCGCGGCCTCGCCGACGAACGCCTGCGTACACACAAGCCCTGAGCCGCTGTCGGCGCGCATCGCCGCATCGCCGCTGCCCACCCCGGAGTCATGGGAGCCGGCACCGCCATCGGCAGACTCGCCCGCATCCGGGCCGCCCTTACAGCCAAGCGGCAACAGCAGCGGCAACAGCAGCCATCCGGTGAAAACCGACGAGAACACGGTGGTGCGCATCCAGAGACCTCCCAAAGCGAGCTCACCTTAATGAAAGCCGCCCCGCCTTTCAATCGATTTTGAAAATCATATTCTAAATTTAGCGTCTGATACCTCCACCTGACAGCGGCCCGCCGTCCTTGGGCGGCGTGCTTGTCGTCTGTTTTCGGGCCGCGGCGCGGCGGCGACGCGATTTCCGGCGGTCGGGCTGGCGCTTGGCCTGGAGGCCGAAGTTGCGGTACGCTGGCTGAGCGCCGGTCTGCCACAAGCGCCTCTGCGCGGGACCCGGCCTCACCACGGTGTCACGGAAGGAGACGTTGGATGCGCTTGTTTGTGTGCTCTCTCATCGCCGCCGCCGCAGTCAGCGGGGTCCTTTTTCCCACCGCGGCCTTGGCCGATGATCCGCGCGAAGACTTCGCGTTCGCACTCAAGGACTACACGGGCGAATACAACCGGTCCTGGGTGCTCACCAAGCTCACGACGTTCAAGCTCGGCAAGAAGTGCTTCGCCAAGCTGGCCGACAAGAACGAGGGCGCCCTGCACGCCGCATCGTTTTATACCCGCGACATCGTCGAATACGCCAAGGGACTGACGAGCGACGACTGGTCATCGATCGAGAGCCAGAATAACAGCGACCGCGAGACCAACAAGAAGCTGGTCGAGCCGATGATGGACGCCTTCAAGGCGCGCTTCGGCCTGACGATCGCGGTCGAAGGCGACGACTGCGACGCCAAACAAAACTCGCTGTGGCTGCGCTACTTTACGACGCTCGGCACCGCGGTGCGGAACTATCCCCCCAAGGCCGGCAAAGTATTTATCACCCTCAACGTGACCGCCAAGGCCAAGGGCGTGACCGCGGAGGTCAGCAAGGACGGCTCGACCTTCACCTTCACCGCCCCGCGCGACATCGAGACCCCGGAGTGGGGCGACAAGCTGGAGCGCCCCTTCCGCAAGATCGTCGCCGGGCTCCCCGATGATTTCTCGTTCGGTCTGAAGGAATACACCGGTCACTTCAACCCCGCCTGGGTCCTGACCAAGTTCCATACGTTCAAGCTCGGCGAGAAGTGCCTGGCGCGGCTGTCCGACAAAAACGAGGGCGCGCTGCACGCCGCCTCTTTCGCCACCCGCGACATCATCGAGTACGGAAAGCTAGTCGGCGCCGACGACTGGGACCGCATCGAGAGCCAGAGCGCCAACGACCCGGCGACCAACCAGCAGCTCGTCGCCAAGATGATGGACGAGTTCCGCTCCAAGCTCAGTATCACGATCGCGGTCGAAGGCGACGACTGCGACGCCAAACAGAACTCGCTGTGGCTGCGATACTGGACCACGGTCGCCACCGCGCTCAAAAACTATCCGCCCAAAGCGAACAAGGTCGCTATCACCCTCAACGTGACCGCCAAGGCCAAAGATGTCACGGTCGCGGCGGGAAAAGACGGCGCCACCTTCACCATCACCGGCCCGCGCGACATCGAAGCTCCGAGCTGGAGCGACAAGATCGAGCTCCCCTTCCGCAAGGTCGCCCGCAAGCAGTAACCGGTCAGCGCTTGAGCTGATCCTTCAAGTAGCGCAGTCCTTTTTCTCCCAGCTCCTCCCCTTGCTGCAGCGCCCCGTGGGCTCCTTGCTGCAGCTGCTGTCCCACTTCACTTAGGAACGAAAGCGGCGCGTACACCTTGGCCGCATCCGCCGGCCCGAGCAGCTGCATTAAGATGTTCTGCACTCCCCCGGCGCGGGCGATAAGGGCGCGGACAATGACAAGCTGCGCCCGCGAAGCGCCAAACAGGACAAAGCCGCCGCTCATGCCGCGCATCGTCTCGCTACAGCGGACAATCTCCATGCGCTCCGCCGCCGACAGATAGGGGCTCTGCCCCAGTCGCGTAAGATCGTCGGCCGCCGCATCGTAGCGCTTGCGGTGGATGTGCACCATGGCCCACGCCCACTGCGACAGCTCGTTGTCGATTCCGGCGGCACCGAGCTGCTGCAGCATCGCCTCCAGATCATCGTAGGCCGCATCGCTGCGATCGAGCTCGAACCGGTTCACCGCCCGCATCAGATACCCGACCGCAAGCAGCACCGGCGTCTGGGTGAACAGCGCCAGCACCACGCTCCCTTTCAGATCGTGATAGGGGCCGTTCTGCAATTGCTGCCACGCCGCCGCTCCGAGCTCCGGCACCGTCTTCAGGTACGCGGTGAGTTCCTCCTCTGCGGCGTAGTGATAGCCGGCCAGCATGTACATAAGACCGCGCGCCGCCTGCGACCACAGCCGCAGCGCGACCGGCCAGCGCTCCTGCGCCGGCGCCCGGCTCAGCTCATAGACAAGGACATCGGTGAGCGGATCTTTGTTGAGCGCCGCATCGGTCGCCAGAAGCGCCGTGGCCAAAAGCAGGTGCTCCGCCGGCCCGTCATAAAAGGGCAGCGGGACGGTCGGGCTTACCAGCGCCTGCCATAACAGCGGATAGCGATCCTCATCCGCCGTCTTTAAGATCGAGCGCGCCCGGTACAGCGCCGCGACCAGCGCTACCAGCTGCTGCGTCTTGGCCGTCCACTCGACCTGCGGCTTCTGCACCTCCAGCGCTTCGATCTGCGCCAGGAGCGCCACGAACTCCGGCGGCGGCGGCGTCACCTTGCTGCCGCGCAGCACGGTCTTGAGCACCCGATACGGCACCAGGGTCAGAGACGACTCGATGCGCTGCTTGGCCGCTTCGCGCTCGCGGCGCGCCCGCTCCGCGTCGGACAGCGGCAGACACCCGCGGCACCCGGCCATTCCCAGCGGCAGAGCCAGGGCGGTCACAAGGACAGCGCGTCTTTGCATCATTTTTCCAGCGTATCAGAACCGCCGCGGCTGGGGACGGAGCCCGGCCGCGACCGCACGGCGAAACGGCCATTGACAGCTCACCCCAGACTGGCGACCGTCGAGACCATGAAGCTTTTCGAACCGCTGGCGGTCGGCCCGGTCACCCTGCCCAACCGCGTCGTACTGCCGGCCATGGTCACCCGCCTGTCGGGCGAGGACGGACACGTAAACGCCGACATCATCGATCGCTACGTCCGCTTCGCCAAAGGCGAGCCCGGTCTCATCGTCGTCGAGGCGATGGGCATAAGCCAGGCCAAAAGCGGACCGCTTCTGCGCATCGGCGGCGATGAGTTCCTCCCCGGCCTGCGCCGCCTCACCCAGGAGGTTCACGCCGCCGCGCCGGTGCTCGTGGTGCCGCAGATCATCCACTTCTTGAAGATCGCGCGCAGCGGCTGGCGCCAGACCGTCGCCGATCTCAGCGTGAGCGAGATCACCGCCATCATCGACAGCTTCGCCGCCGCCGCCTGCCGCGCCCGCAGCGCCGGCTTCGACGGGGTCGAGCTGCACATGGCGCACGCCTACACCCTCTCTTCCTTCCTGTCGCGGCGCAACCGCCGGCGCGATGAGTACGGCGGCTCGCTGGCCAACCGGCTGCGCGCGCCGCTAAAGGCCCTGCAGGCGGTGCGCAAGGCGGTGGGCCGCGACTTCCTGGTCGGCGTGCGCTTCGATGGCGAGGAGTGCATCACCGACGGTTACTCGCTGCCCGATGCGCAGAAGATCGCGGTGCAGCTCGGGCGCGGCGGGGCCGACTACGTGTCGATCAGCGCCGGCGGCAAGTTCGAGGATGCGGTGAAAAAAACCGGCGAGCCGCTGTACCCCTATACCGGCTACTCCGGCGATCGCTGCATGCCCGGCAAAGCCTATCCCGACGGCATGAACCTGTACCTGTCCGCCGGCATCCGCCAAGAGCTGCACCGCCAGGGGCTCAGCCACGTCCGGGTCATCGGCACCGGCAAGATCTGGGACCCGGAGCACGCCGAAGAGCTCGTGCGCAGCCAGGTCGACCTGGTGGGACTGGCGCGGCAGCTCTTGGCCGATCCCGACTGGCCGCAGAAGACCCGCACCGGCCGGCGCGACAGCATCGTCTTTTGCGAGTACGGCAACGTCTGCAAGGCGCTCGATGAGAACTTCCAGCGCGTTCGCTGCACGCTGTGGCCCAAAGACGCCCTCCATGCGCCGCTGTCCATTTTGCCGCGCACCGCGCCCGCGCCGCGCTGGCCAAGCTCCGGCGCCGCACTCACCGCCGATCTCGGACGCGGCCGGATTCGTTTGTCGTGGGAGCGCGCGCAGGCCGGTCCGGACCCCGAAGCCATCCCCGCGGAGCTATACGGCTATGAGCTCTTGCGCGCGGAGGGCGCGCACTGCGGCGAGACCGACTCGCTGCCGCACTATGCCTCGGTGCGCGCCGCGACGCCGTCGTTCCTCGACACGGATGTTTTAGGCGGCCAGACGTATTCCTATGCGGTGCGGGCCTACGATCGGCGCGGCGTCCGCGGCCCGCGCTCGGCGCCGCTGGTCGTCACCTTGCCGGAGGGCGGCAGCGACTGAGTACGGCACGGTCCGCGCCGTCGGCCGGACTCTTGCCCGCAAGCGCTTGTCACTGCGTCGCCTGGCGATGCAGCACGACCCCGATTCCGAGCTGCACGCCGAACCAAGTGCCATCGACCGCTGCCGCGCGCATGCCGCCCACCCGCGCCGCCACCGGACTTACGACATACCCGGCCTCGACGCCCAGATCGAGCCGCACCCGCGATGCCGCGGCCGTCATGCCAATGGCTAAAAGCGGTCCGCCCCACGGCCCCCACGCCACCGCCCCCAGCGTGGTCGCCGGGTTGGCCGGCTCCCCGGAGAGCCGCGCCGCGCCGAGCCGTCCGCCCACCCCCCCGCGCAACGTTAAATAAGGCACGCGGTGGTGAAGCAACAAAGCCGCCCGCGCGCTCAGCAGATCCTGCGTCACGCCGCCGAGCGCCGTCGCCGCCGTACCGTGCAGCACCAGCAGATCGAAATCCCAGCCCAGATGCAGCCGATGATCCCCCGTCACCCGCAGCCCGCCGCCGAAAAACACCGATGGTTCGCTCCCCAGCACATACGCCGAGCCGAGCGCCGACAGCTGCACCCCGAGCAAGGGCAGCGGCCGGGGCAGCTTGCGCTCGATCTGCACGCTGGTGGCTTGCCGGGCCGCCGCCGACGCCGCCGGCAGCGCCGGGGGGACCGCGGGCTCGGGCGTCACCAAGAGCTCGGCCCAGCTGGCAAAGATCAGCTCCGACAGCGCCAGCGCCAAGAGCCGCGCTCGCACGCCCGGATCGGCCTTCTGCAGCTCGATGCTCCGCCACAGCGATTTGCCGGTGACCGCATCATCCACCCGCAGCTCGACCACATCCGCGCGCTCCGCCGGCGCCGGAGGCTCGGCCGACTCCGCCCCGGGCGCGCTGCCAGGCGGGGCCGGCGGACGGTTCGCCGCCTCGGGCGCCGATGCCGGGGTGCTCGGCGGTCTTTCCGCACTCTCCGAGCGCACGGCAGGCTCCGGCGCACCGACGACACCTTCCGCTCGCTGCTCGGAGGAAGCCGCTGTCCGCTCGGGGGCGCGGCAGGTCACGGTGGCGCGGGTGCCTCCTTGCGCGCTGGCGCCGTCCTTTAGCGGCGCCCCGAGCTCGATCGACAGCAGATGACGGACCTGGGCCTGCTCGACCGCCACGCAGTCATCGATCACCAGCACGACCTGCGGCTGTTCACGCCCGCTGACCGGATGAACCGCCAACAACCCCCACACGAACCCGATGACCGAAATGGCCCGCAAGTTCCCTCCGCGCCCAGGGCACAGCCGGCCGGGCCGCCGCCTTGGGGTCGGCCGCGGCCGGATCGCCTCGCCAAGCCGAAGGTCATCCGGGTCGGACTGAGAGGCTGCGCGCACGCCGCGGACAGGCGGCGGCAGTCTCACAAGAGCTCTCCGAAGTGGCGCACGGAGCGTAAGCGGCGTCCCGTCGGATATTTCTGCACATACTGCAGGGCGCGGGCGCGCGCGCTGGAACCTTCCCCGGCCCGCGACCAGGCTTCGACTTCGCGCGCCAGCGCATCCTGCGACAGCGGCCCGCTGGGGTCAAGCTCCTGCACGCGCAGGAAGCTCTGCGCCGCCTCGCGCGGCCGGCCCAGCTCATCGAGCAGCACCCGCCCGAGAGTAAACGCCGCCAGCGGCGCCCGCGGATCGGCAGCATGCTCACGCAGAAGCCGCGACAGCGGCGCCACGGCCTCCGCCGGGTGATGGCTGAGCCGCGCCACATCGGCAAGCAGCAAAAGCTCGCTCGGCACGACCTCGCGCTCACGCAAAAGCGGCGGCTCCGCGGGGCGGCGCGTCCCAGCGGCTTCGGCCGGAGGACCGTAGGCGAGGCGGTACGCCTGCTCGAACTGGCCCTCATGCGCCAGGGCTTGCCAGCTCTCGGGCTCCCGCGGCGCCGGCGCGGCCGGCGGCAGCGACGGAGGTTGCGGCTCGGAAGCGGCGGTACTCACCGCAGGACGCGGGGCGCGCGCCACGCTGCGGCGATTCCCGGTCCCCACATGCAGCGATGCCGGAGTGACCGGACCCGCGACCGGCAGCGCGGTCGGATTGGCGCTCCCCGGACCTGGCTCCATAAGTGGCGGCACCGCGGCGGACGGCGGGGCGGGAGCCGCATCCACGCCGCCTGAACCGGCTAGATTCGCCGCGCTCATCGGCTCGGGCAGAAATACGGCGCTGTGGCCGGCGCCAAGCTCGTCATAGTGAGACGCCCAGAGTACCCGCACCCGTCCCTGCTGCACCGCGATCCGCACCTGAGCGCCTTGTTCTTCGACGATAAAGCGCGTTCCCAATACCTCCACCGCCAGGCCGCGAGTCTCCACCCGAAACAGCCGCATGGGATCGTGGACGACATCAAACTGCGCCGTCCCCTGCAGCGCGAGCACGGTCCGTCCGGGTCCGTCCTCACGCACCCGCACCTGGCTATGTTTTCCCTGGGGCCGCGCCACCGAGCCGTCGCGCAGCCGCACCGGGGTCAGCTCCACCGGAACAAGCTCTGCTTTAGCATGCGGATCAATCCAATTGGCCCGATTGGCCTGGCTGGCCCAGCTGGCGAAGCTCGCCGCCTTATCGTCGGCCGCCTGCGAGCCGGGCCGCGACGTGATAAGGCGCGTCGTCAGCAGCGCCAGCGCCGCCACCCCCGCTACGGCGGCCAGCCCGCGCAGCTGCTTTTGCCGGCGCCTTCGCCCGTGCACCCCGCGCAGGACCGCGGCGGCACGCTCGGGCGTCCAGGGGACCTCGACTTGCAGAGCCGCGTGCCCGATACGATCGGTCCAATCAGCGGTCATGTCCCAGCGTCCTTCCTAGCTTGGCTTGCGCGGCGGCGATGCGCCGCTTGGCGGTAGCCAGCGAGCAGCCGCACACGGCGGCCAGCGCCTCGATCTGCTCCCCTTCGACATAGCGCAGCGTCCAGGCGACGCGCTCGGCGACGGGCAGGCGGTCTAGCTCCTTGTAGACCCGGGCGAGCAGCGCGCTCTGCTCCGGGCTGCAGCCGGCGGCGGCCAGGTGCTCATAACAGGGCGTCTCCCGATCGAACCCGAGCAGACCGCGCAGCCGCCGCCGCCGCAGATGGCGGCACGCCTTGCGCACCGCGATCGTCTTGAGCCAGCCGCGCACCGCCTCCGGGCTGCGCACCGCGGCAAGCCCGGTCATGGCGGTCAGGAAGACTTCCTGCACCACGTCGTCAACCTCATGATCGCGCCCGAGCACGCGCAGCACCACCGTTGCGACATATCGCGCATGCTCCTGAAACAGCGTCGCCAAGGTCAGCGGCTCCGGCGAAAGGGGCCGCGCATGATCGACGGCCAGCGCCGCCGCCCCCGCCTCGCCGAGCGTCCCCCCCGCGTCCGCCCCGCCGGGCAGCGCCGCGTCGCCGGGCAGCGCCGCGTCGCCGGGCAGCGCCGCGTCGGCGGGAAGCGGCGGAATCAACCGCAGATGCGTAGCAGCATGAGCCATCTGGGGTGATTAGTGCACCCAATGGCGCAAAACGGCTCATCGAACTGCGCGGCCGTCTTTGCGCAGCACCGCGCGCCGCAAATCCGTGTTCACAGCGCAGTCGGGCGCAGTCCCCGACTCCGGCCGCTCATTCAACGCGCTGGAGCCGGAATGCGTAGAACCCATCGGCGTCATGCCGGTGCGGCCAGGTGCGCAGCCCGCCGGCGTCATCGATAGGCGCTGCCCCGCTGGTGTCCGCGGCGAACTGGGCCGCCGGCGGCAGGGGGGAAAACTCGGGATGGCGGCGCCGGAACTCGGCGAGCTGTTGCGGGCCTTCGGCATCCAGGTAGCTGCACACCGAGTAGACCAGCACCCCGCCGGGGGCGACCCGCAGGGCCAGCGCCTCTAGGAGGGCGCGCTGGAGCTCGACCAGCCCCTGTACCGATTGTTCCGTGATGCGGTAGCGGGCCTCCGGATGGCGGCGCAAAACGCCCAGGCCGCTGCACGGCGCGTCGAGCAGCACCGCCGCATACTGCGGCCGCAGCGGCGCATCGGCGCGGGTCAGATCGGCGACCAAAGTTCGCACGCTCTGGCAGCCGAGCCGATGGGCATGGTCGGCGCACAGCTCCAGCTTACGCGGCGACCGATCCGCGGCGTCGATCTCCCGCCGGTTCGCGGTGAGCGCCGCCAGATGCGTCGCTTTGCCGCCCACCCCGGCACAGGCATCGAGCAGCGGGCCAGCGGGAAGACCGAGCGGCCCCTGCCGCGTTTCGGCCAGCAGCAGCCGGGCCACTAGCTGCGCCCCCAGATCTTGCGCCGTGAACCAGCCATCGGCATACGCCCGGCCGGCAAACGGATGTCCGGCCGTGAGCTGCGCCGCCTCCGGCACCGCGGGGTGGAAGAGCACCTCGCCGTTGCCCGGCTGGCGCGACAGCTCGGCGCGCAGGATGCGGCGGGCTTGCTCGCGATCGCCGCGCAGGGTGTTGACGCGCAGCCAGGTCGGCGCCGGCGTCCCGAGCGACTGCAGAAACACCGCCGCTTCCTCCGCGCCGAAGCGCTGCAGCGCATCCGCGGCCAAAAATCGCGGCAGCGCATAGCGGAGCGCCAGCGCCTCGACATACGCCGTGTTCTGGGCCGCGGTCGGGCGCTCCGGCAGCGGTCCGAGCTCCGGCAGCGGCGGCTCGCCATCGCGGTGCAGCCGCCGCAAAAGCGCGTTGGCGAAGCCCCCAAGACCCCGGCCGCGCAGCCGGGTGATAAGCTCCACCGTCTGATTTACCGCGGCGTGCGGCGGCGTGCGCATGAACAGCAGCTGATAGGCGCCAAGCCGCAGCAGCGTCCGCGTCGGCAGATCCAAAGACCGCAAGCCGCGCGGGGCATACGCGGAAAGGGCGCGATCAAGACGCGGCAAAAGACGCAGCGGGCCATAGACCAGCTCCGTGCACAGGGCGCGAGCGGTCGCGGGGACGTTCCAGCGCTCGAGCTCTCCCGATAAGGTAAGCGTCGCGTAGGCGCCCTGCTCAACGCGCTCCAAGACGCGCCGGGCAACATCAAGGGCACTGCCCGCCGGTCGGCCACGCTCGCGCTGCGGCGGCGCATCCGCACGGTCCGCTTCTTGGGGCGCGGCCGCGGCGCCGGGTTCGCTGCTCACTTATTCACTCGGCTCGCACATCGCGGCGGGCTTTATCAGGCGGTCAAACTCCTCGGCATCCAGCACGCCAAGACCCAGCGCCGCCTGGCGCAGCGTCGTCCCTTCCTTGTGCGCCTTGGTCGCCACCTCCGCCGCCTTGTAGTAGCCGATCTTGGGCGCGAGCGCCGTCACCAGCATGAGCGAGCTGCGCAGGTGCTCGGCGATGCGTTCTTTGTTGGCGGCGATGCCGACCACGCAGTGCTCGGTGAACGAATCGACGCCATCGGCGAGCAGCCGCAGCGACTGGAGCGCGGCGTACGCCAGGAGGGGCTTGAAGACGTTGAGCTCGAAGTGTCCCTGCGCGCCGGCGAAGGTCACCGCGGTGTCGTTGCCGATGACCTGGGCGCAGACCATCGTCAGGGCCTCGCACTGCGTCGGGTTGACCTTGCCGGGCATGATCGAGCTGCCGGGCTCGTTCTCCGGCAGGAGCAGCTCGCCGATGCCCGAGCGCGGTCCGCTGCCGAGCAGGCGCAGGTCGTTGGCGACCTTGTTGAGCGCCACCGCCGTCACCTTGAACGCCCCCGACAGCCCCACCACCGCGTCGTGGGCCGCCAGCGCGGCGAACTTGTTGGCGGCGGTGACAAACGGCAGCCCGGTGATCGCGGCAATCTCCGCGGCGACGGACGAAGCATAAAGGGGATGGCTGTTGAGGCCGGTGCCGACCGCGGTGCCGCCCGCCGCCAGCTCATACATCGCCGGCAGCGCCGCCTGCACCGCGCCGCGCGCCGCGCGCACCTGCGCCGCGTACCCGGAAAACTCCTGGCCCAGGGTGAGCGGCGTCGCGTCCATGAGATGGGTGCGGCCGATCTTGACGATGTCGGCGAAGTGCTCGGCTTTTTCGCCGAGCGCCGCCGCCAGCCGGTCGAGCGCCGGCAGCAGGCGGTGATGCACCCGATCGACCAGGGCGATGTGCATCGCGGTCGGAAACGAGTCATTGGTCGACTGCGACATGTTGACGTGGTCGTTGGGGTTGCACAGCCGCTTCATGCCGCGCTCGCCGCCGAGCAGCTCGCTGGCGCGGTTGGCGATGACCTCGTTGGCGTTCATGTTGGTCTGGGTGCCGCTGCCGGTCTGCCACACGACCAGAGGAAAGTGCGCGTCGAGCTGGCCGGCGATCACTTCGTCGGCGGCTTTTTCGATCGCCGGCAGCAGCTTGGTGTCGAGCTTGCCGAGCCGGGTGTTGACCCGCGCCGCCGCTTTTTTGACCACGCCGAGCGCGTAGATGAACTCGCGCGGGAAGCGCTCGCCGCCGATGCGGAAGTTCTGCAGCGAGCGCTGGGTCTGCGCCCCGTAGTAGGCGTCGCTTGGCACCGCGATCGCGCCCATGGTGTCTTTTTCGATGCGCGTCGCAGTGGGATCAGCGCCGGAAGTCGCCGGCGGCGGAGTCGATGCGGGAGGAGTCGTAGTCACAAGGGCCTCGCGATTTGGCAAGACGCTAGCCCCTCTTGCCGCGCCAAGCAAGCCGAGCGCCGCGGGAACTTGCGCCGCGCCCCGGATGCGTGCGCAATAGATCCGAATGCAGCCCCTGTCTGGGAACTTGACCGGCTTAAAGCCTAGCCAGCAGCGCCTCCTAGAGCGCATCTACCGCCGCCGCATCCCCGCCCAGGAGGTCATCTCCGAGGAGCTTGCGACGTTTATGTGCCAGTGCTCGGCCGAGATCAAACGGCAGATCGGGGTGCTGGTCGACCGAGGCGGCGACATCACCCACGTCATCGTCGGCGATCCGCACAAGCTGGTGCTGCCGGATCTGGGCCGCCACCGCGCCGGCCGCGGGCGTCTGCGCGGGCTGCGGCTCCTGCACACCCATCTGCGCGCCGAGCCGCTGTCGCGCGACGACCTCATCGACCTGGCCAAGCTGCGCCTGGATCTGGTCGCCGCCATCGCCATGAACCCGGGCGGTCAGCCGCCGCAGCTGCACCTGGCGCATCTTTTGCCCAAAAACCCCAGCGGCGAGCTATGGCGCGAGCTGCCCGCGGCGCCGCTGCACCGCCCGCAGCCGCGCTTCGATGAGCTCATCCGCGCCCTCGAAGAGGAGTACGCCCGCGCCGCCGCCGCCGCTTCCATCGTCGATGATGGCAGCGATCGCGCCGTGGTCGTGCAGGTGATGGTGCAGGGACCCGCCGCGCCCCGCCTGCCGTTTGCCCCCGGCGCCGCCGCTCCGACCTGGGATCCGGAGGCGCGCGGGGCGGAGCTGCGCGAGCTGTGCCGCACCGCCGGGCTGCAGGTCCTCGATGTGATCACCCAGCGGCGGTCGCAGCTCGATCCCAAGTTCCTGCTCGGGCGCGGCAAGCTGGATGAGGTGGTGCTGCGCGCCTTGCAGAACGACGCGACCATCGTCGTCTTCGATCCCGAGCTCACCCCGGCCCAGGCGCGCGCCATCTCCGACGCCACCGAGATCAAGGTCATCGACCGCACGATGCTGATCCTCGACATCTTCGCCCAGCACGCCCACAGCCGCGACGGCAAGCTGCAGGTGGAGCTGGCGCAGCTTAAGTACATGCTGCCGCGCCTCATCGAAAAGAACACCATGATGTCGCGCCTGACCG
>CALFML010000680.1 GCA_937879845.1 uncultured Myxococcales bacterium | reverse complement strand
TGTACCTGCTCGGCATCGTGCTGGTGGCGCTGCGCTACGGCCGCGGTCCGGCGCTTCTGACTTCCGCCCTGAGCGTGGCCGCGTTCAACTTTTTGTTCGTGCCCCCGCGCTACACCTTCGCCGTCGCCGAGGGCCGGTACCTGGTCACCTTCACCGGCATGTTCGTGATCGGGCTTGTCATCAGCAACCTGACCGCGCGCGTGCGCTGGCAGGCCGACATGGCGCTGGCCCGCGAGCAGCACAGCTCCGCCCTCTACTCCCTGACCCGGGCGCTGAGCCGGGAGCGCGATACCGCGGCGCTGGCCCGCCGCGCCGCCTGCCATGTCGCCGATTTTTTCGGCTGCCAGGCGATGGTGCTGCTGCCGCGGCGGCGCAATGATCTGTCCGTGGCCAGCCTGAGCGCCCTGCGGACGGCGCCCGAACTGGAGCAGGTGAGCGAGCTCTCCGAGCAGTTCCCGCTCGACGAGCGCGAGCGCGGCATCGCCGAGTGGGTCTTCATGCATAACGACGTCGCGGGCCTGGGGACCGCGATGCAGGCGCAGCACCCGTCGCTGCACGTGCCGCTTTCGTCGACCGAGCACTGCATCGGCGTGCTCGCCCTGCGCCCCAGCGGCCAGCATCAGCTCAGCGACCCGGCGCAGCGCAACCTGCTCATCGCGTTCTGCGATCAGATCGGGATGGCGCTGCTGCGCGCGCTCTGGGCCGATGAGGCGCAGCGCACCGCCCGCCGGGCCGAGCGCGAAGAGCTGCGCAACACCCTCCTGAGCTCCGTCTCGCACGATCTGCGCACGCCGCTGGCGACGATCGCCGGCACGGCCTCGACGCTCCTGCAGCAGGAGGGCCGCGACGAGTCGCGCATGTCCAAAGCGCTGCGCCGCGAGCTGCTAGAGGCCATCTACGAAGGCGCCGAGCATATGAACCGGCTGGTCATCAACTTGCTCGACATGACGCGGCTGGAGTTTGGCGACATCAAGCTGCACAAAGAATGGATTCCCCTCAGCGAGGTGATCGGCTCATCGCTAAACCGCCTGGAAAAGCGCCTGGGGCAGCACTCCGTAGCGGTCAACTTGCCGGCGGAGCTGCCGCTGATTCCCCTGGATCCGGTGCTGGCGGAGCAGCTGCTTCACAACTTGATTGAGAACGCCATCAAGTACACGCCGCCCGGCACCCGCATCGAGATCAGCGCCGCCGCCGCCGCCAACATGGTGACGGTCGCCGTCGCCGATCGCGGCCCCGGCATCCCCCCGGACGCGGAGGAGCGGGTCTTCGAGAAGTTTTTCCACGGCCCCTACCGCCACGGCAAAGGCGGGGTCGGCCTGGGCCTTACCATCTGCCGCGGCATCGTCGAGGCGCACGGCGGCCAGATCAGCGCCACCAGCCGCAGCGGCGGCGGCGCCGTGTTCTGCTTCACGCTGCCCATAGAGGGCGAGCCGCCGCCCATGCCGCCCGACGGCGGGCTCGCGGAGAGCGCGGCGGAAGAGACGGCGCCGCCCGGAGCCACCCCGCCATGACGGAGCCCAGGCCCCAGGTCTTGGTCATCGAAGACGAGCCGCCGCTGCGCCGTTTTCTGTCGGTGACGCTGCGCACCAACGACTACCAGCCGGTCGAGGCCGAGACGGCGCAGAAGGGCCTGGAGCTCATCGCCAGCCGCCCGCCGGATCTCATCTTGCTCGACCTCGGCCTGCCGGATCTGGACGGGGTCGAGCTGACCGAGCAGATCCGCCAGTGGAGCCAGGTCCCGATCATCGTCCTGTCGGCCCGCGACCGCGAGACCGACAAGATCCGCGCCCTCGACGCCGGTGCCGACGACTACCTGACCAAGCCGTTTGCCGTCGGCGAGCTGTTGGCGCGGCTGCGGGTGGCGCTGCGCCACCGGGCGCGGGCGCAAGGGGCCGCCGGCGAGCCGATCTTCGCCGTGGGCGATGTCCGCGTCGATCTGGCGCGGCGGCAGGTCACCCGCGGCGGCGAGGAAGTGCACCTCACCCCCATCGAGTACCGCATCCTCACGGTGCTCATCCAAAACGCCGGCAAGGTGGCGACCCACAAACACCTGCTCACCACCGTCTGGGGTCCGATGCACGCCGGCGAAGTCCACTACCTGCGCGTCTACATGGCCCAGCTGCGGCAGAAGCTGGAGGCCGATCCGAACCATCCCCGTCTGCTCCTTACCGAGGCCGGCATCGGCTACCGCCTCAAGAGCGAGTGAGCCTCAAAGCCGGCGCCAGGCGCTAGCGCCAAGGAGAATATTTCCAGCGCCGACCCTCGGGCGCCGCGGCCCCTGGAAAGTGCAGCGCCGGGCGCGGCGACGGGGCGAACCGGCCGCGATGAACGATTCCGCGGCGATGAGCGACCGACAGAGCGCTTGTGATGTCGCGGATGAGGTTGAGGCTCTCGTGCGCGGTCAGGCTGCTCTTGCGGAGGCGCTGCGCCAGGTTTTCGCCCTCCAGCCACTCCATGGCGATAAAGGGCCAGCCGTCGTGCGTATGGCCGTGCGTCAGGTAGGAGACGATGCTCGGGTGGCGGAGCTCGGAGAGGAGCTGCGCCTCGCGGGCGAAGCGCCGGGCGAGGGCTTCGCTGGTGCTCTGCGCGTGCATCAGCTTGACCGCGACCTGCTCCCCGGTCTGCAGGTCGCGGCTGCGGTAGACCGTACCCATTCCGCCCTGGCCGGCGGCCTGCTCCAGAACGAAGCGCTGCGCTACGACGGTACCCCGCGGGAAACTGACCAGGTTCATCGGGCGGCGTCTCCAGACACGCTCAGCCTCAGTGGGATCTTATGAGACGCGCCCGGGAATGTCTATACGGACCGCTAGCTGAGGGCGGCGCGCACGACCTGGCCGGAGGGAATCGCCGCATCGAGCCGCTCTTGCGGCAGCCCGAGCCCGCGTCCCAGCGTCTTGCCTAGGGACGGCAAGGTCGCAGCTTGGGCAATCGCCTGCGGCGCATCGGCGGCTATCGGCGCGCCGCTGCGCGGGCAGATCGGCGTGGCCGCGAAGTCGTCGCCGCACGGCGCCACCCCGCCGATGACCGCGGGAGCGAACGGCCGACCGATAAGGACCGCCGTATGATGGTCGGCCCAGTGATCGCGGCCGGCGCGCCCATGCCGGCGCAGGGTGCGGCCAAAGACGTTGAGCAGGGCGAAGCTTGCCCGATCGCGCAGCCCGTAGTCCCCGAGCTTCTGCATGAGCGCGGCGATGTGGGCGACGCCGGAGACGGTCTCTTCGCACTCGGCGCGGAACTCGTAGTCGAAGTGGTTGTCGCCGCCAAACGGGATGCTGATGCAGACCACCGGCGCCGCGCCGAGCCGCACGAGCGCCGCCGCCGCCGCGACCTGTCCGGCGGGGCCGTTGTCCTTTATCGCGTGCAGGTCCGAAAGCAGGCGATCGGCCAGCGCCTGGGCTTCGCGGCGCGAGCGGGCGTGCCGATCCAGGGCGGCGCGCCGCTCCCGGTCGCCGCTATGGCGCAGCGAGCGGTGCACCGCATCCAGGCTCTGGTCCCGCAGCTCGGCCAAGCGGTATAGCGGCGTCGGTCCTTGGGTCAGAGCGGCGCCTAGCTCGGTGCAGCACAGGCGCGGCAGCGGCTGACCGCCGCAGGTCACCTGCTCATGGGCGCCGATAAGGAGCGGCCGGTCCTGCGCCGCGTCAAGGCGCGGCCCCAGGTAGCGGGCAAACAGCGCCGGCGCCGAGTCGCCGGGCGCCCCGCCGAGCTCCAGCACCCGCGGGTTGTGCGGGTGGCCCTGCGCCGGCGTGCTGTGGTGGAAAAACACCGTCCGATCCAGCACCGCCTGCGGCAGCCCGGCCCACGGCGCCGCCGCGGTGACCCGGCGGCATCCGAGCCGCAGCGCGGTCGGCGCCATGCGCGGGTCGGCGCTGTGCTCGATCGCCGGATGCTCGTACGTGCCGGGCGTGTTGGCGTTCACCGGATCGCCGGCCGAGGACGTGCTGAGGATGAGAAACTGCGCCGCGGGGTCGGTCCCGCCGCCCGCCGCGGAGTCAAGACCGCGAGCCTGCGCCGCCGCCGGCCGCAAAAGCGCCGCCGGCAGCCCGCTGGCCAGGGCGCGCAGCCCCAGGCCCCCTCCCCCGAGCAAGGCCTGCATAAGGAGTTCTCTGCGTGTCTGGCTCATCGCGGCACTTCCTGACTACATAACGACAACGACTGATTGCCCGCCCCGGCCCCCCGGCCGCGGGCGCGGCGTGCAGGGCCATTATCCCATGCTAGCAATCGTTTGCTGATGCTGCTGTAGCTCGGTCAGGCGCTGCTCCAGCTCGACGACGCGGGCGCGGTTCTGCTCCACCACCTCGGGCTTGGCGCGGGCGACGAAGTCGGCGTTTTGCAGGCGGCCGCGCAGGGTCTGCAGCTCCTTGTCGACCTTGGCCGCTTCTTTTTGCAGCCGCGCAAGCTCGGCCGGCGCATCGATCAGGGTGTCGGCGTGCAGCAGCAGCACGACCAGGCCCGGCGCGACCTGGGCGATGGTGCCCTTGGTGCCGCCGGCGGCGACCTCCTCGACCACATCGACAAGCTCGGCGCGGGTGAGAAGCTCGATGAGCGGGCGCTGCGCCAAAAGCACCTCGCGCACCTTGGGATCGATCGCCTTGACCAGGAACTGCAGCCGGCTCGTCCCGGCGCCCTCCGCCGCCTCCGGCTCGCCTTCGGCCTTGGCCTGCGCCTTGAGGTTGTAGGTCGACTTGATGGTCCGCATCGCCCCGACCGCCGCCTGCAGGAGCGCCATGTCGCGCTCCGCCTCCGCATCCACCAGCACCTCGTCGGCCGTCGGGTACAGCGTGATCATGATGCTCTGCGGCGAGCTGGTCGGGCGCGGCAGCTTGAGCCACAGCTCCTCGGTGATAAACGGGATGACCGGGTGCAGAAGGCGCAGCGTGGTCTCCAGCGTCACCGCCAGCGTGCCCAGCGCGGCGCGGCGCCGCTGCGGATCGGCGCCGGGCTGGAGCTGGGGCTTGCACAGCTCGATGTACCAGTCGCAAAGCTCGGTCCAGAAGAAGCGGTACAGCGCCTGCGCCCCGTCGCTGAAGCGCGACGCCGTAAACGCCGTGTCGACCTCCAGGGTGACCGCTTGCAGGCGGGAGAGGATGTAGCGCTCGGGCAGGCCCAGCTCGCCGGGGCTCGCCGCGGTCTGCGCGTCGCCATCGCCGACGCCGCGGCTTAGGAGCAGCGACTCGTGGAAGCCCGGCAGCGACTCGAACTCCGCCTCCTGCACGTTCATCAGGAAGAAGCGGACGGCGCTCCAGATCTTGTTGAGGAAGTGGCGGTAGCCGTCGATGCGCGGCACCGAAAGGCGGATGTTGCGCCCCTGCGCCCCCATGACCAGGAGGAAGAAGCGCAGCGCATCGGCGCCTTGGCGGGGAAAGCCGGTGGGGTAGGTCGCGGCGGCGCTGGGGAAGGCCTTTTTGAACTTGTTGTGCGCCTCATCCAGCTCTTTTTTCGCCGGCACCTTGTCTTTGGCAAAGCCCAGGATCTCCGGCAGGTTCGCCCCGTGCACAAGGTGCAGGGGGTCGATGACGTTGCCTTTGACCTTGGACATCTTTTCGCCGTTTTCATCGACGACCAGGGCGTGCAAAAGGACGGTGCGGAACGGCACCTTCTTCATAAAGTGCAGGCCCATCATCATCATGCGCGCGACCCAGAAGAAGATGATGTCGTGGCCGGTCTCCATCACCGAGGTCGGATAGAACGTCTTCAGATCCCGCGTCTGCTCCGGCCAGCCGAGCGTCGAAAACGGCCACAGCGCGGAGCTGAACCACGTATCGAGCACGTCGTCGTCCTGCACGAGATCCGTGCGGCCGGCCTGCTCGCACGCCTGCTCGTAGGAGCGGGCGACGTAGGCCTTCCCTTCCTCGCCCGGCGCGTACCAGGCGGGGATGCGGTGGCCCCACCACAGCTGGCGCGAGATGCACCAGTCGCGGATGTTGCGCA
>CALFML010000679.1 GCA_937879845.1 uncultured Myxococcales bacterium | reverse complement strand
GTCGGGGACGACCAGCGGCACCAGCCGCCCTTCGACCCGGCACGAGACGCGGCCCCCCGCGACCTCGAGCAGGCGCAGCTCGGGCAGGTCCAGGCGCAGCTGCAGCCGCTCGATAAGCTGCGCAAACGACAGCCCCTGCAGCTCGTCTTGCAGCGTCACCGATGAAGCTGGGGCCGCGGCGCCGTCCATCACATACTGGCGGAAGATATGGGTCAGGATATCGACCAGCTGCTCCGGCTCGAAGCGGCTGAGCGCCTCCCGGATCTCGCGGGTCTGGCGGCGCAGGTCGTGACGATCGCTCATGGTCATCCTTTGAAAGCCAATTCCGGGTCGAAAATTTCCTCGGTCTAGCGCCGCGGAGCGGTCATCCGCGGGGCAGCGACGCCGCCGAGCCGCCGAGCAGCGCCGCGGGCAGCTCGGCGCCCAGGGTCATGCAGCCCACCAGGGTCGCCTGCTCCACCTGAGCGTCGCGCAGCTGGGCGGAGTGCAGGTTGCATTTGACCAAAAGCGCCTGGCGCAGATCGGTGCGCACAAGGCACGCGCCGCCGAGCTCGCACTCGACGACGATCGCCGACGCGAGCTGCGAGCGGGTGAGCTCGGCGCCGCCGCGCTCGACCTCGACCTTGCAGCGGATGAGCGTCGCGCCGCGCAGCTTCAGCCCGTAGGCGCGGTTGGGGTTGAGGGTGCAGCCGCCAAGATACGCGCGGTCGAAGATCGCGTTGTCCATGTCGCAGCGGGTAAACTCGACCTTGTCGAGGAGCGCCCGGCTGAAGTCGGTCTCGGTGAGGTTGCAGTCGGTGAACGTGGCGCGGGCCAGGGTCGCGCTCTCCAGGCGGGCGCGCCGCACGTCGATGCGCTCGAACACGGTGCGGACGAGGCTGGCGCCGGTGAAGTTGGCGCCGATGAGATCGCACTGCTCAAACTTCACGTCGGTCAGGTCCGCGCCGATAAGCGAGATATCCGACAGCCGCATGTTCTTGAGGGTGCAGCCGCGCAGCTCGCGATCGCGGTAGCGGATAAGGACCTGCTCTTTGCTCTCGACCACTTCTGACATGCCGATGCCTTATTGCCCTTCTTCCGACAGCCCCTGGGTGTTGGGGTTGCTGCGGTCGTCGCCGTCTTTTTCTTTCTTTTCCTTCATCTGCTTGACGCGCTTGCGCACCTCGTCCCAGGTGTTGTCGTGGGCCATCGAGCGCCGCTGCTCCGCCTCGCGCGCCAGCGACTGGCCCTGATGGTCGGCCTTGGTGAGGTGCTCCATCATCTCCGCCTCATCTTCGAGGTGGCTGTGCGCCTCGTCGTGGCCGCCGGGGCTGTGGGCGAAGTGCAGGCCGCGCTGCTGCTGCTGCACGTGGGTGAGCTCGTGGGCGAGCAGCGCCTGGCCTTCCGCCGTCTGGAAGTTGCTGCGCCAGCCCTCGCGCACCAGCACGAGCTCGGTGCCGCCGACCGTGACCGCGTCGGCGCGGTAGCGGGCGGTGACCTCTTCGGCGAGCGGACCGCGGATGACGCGGACGTTGCCGAAGTTGCCGCCGAGGCGGCTCTCCATCTGCGACCGGGTGTGCAGGTCCAGCGCCTCGCCGCGTCCGGCGTCGCGCATGATGAGCTTGGACAGGGCGCCGGGGTCGTATTTGCGCGTGATTTCATGATCGAGACGAAACTGCGGCTCCTCCGGCTCATGACTGGCCTGAGCGTGGCTGCCTCTCGCATCGCGGTGCTGGGGGTCGTCTTGCTTCGCCATCGACTCCTCGCCTTGTACCGAGTTTACTTCAATCCAGATATCGGCGCAGCGGCAAAACCGTTGTGCCGCCGGCGAAGTATCGTCGCTGCGGTTCAGGCGGTGCAGCGCCCGCATGCGGCGGTCTTGTTTGGGCGGAAAAAATATGCTGACAGTGCCTGCCGAGCTTTGAACCTTGACCCGTGTAGGAGCATCCCCGTCATGTCAGCCAGGTCAGCCAGATCAGCCAGTCCGGCCGCCCCCGCCGGGCCAAGCGGCGCGGGCGCAAGCTATGCCGAGCGCGATCGGCGCTACGTCTGGCACCCGTTCACCCAGATGGCGGACTTCGAGCCGCTTGTCATCACCGAAGGCGAAGGGGCCTATCTGATCGATGAGTCGGGGCGGCGGTATCTCGACGGCGTGTCGTCGCTGTGGGCCAATGTCCACGGGCACCGGCGGCCTGAGCTCGACCAGGCGGTGAGCGCGCAGCTCGGACGGATCGCCCACTCGACGCTGCTCGGCCTTTCGCACCCGCCGTCGATCGAGCTTGCCGAGCAGCTTACCGCGCTTGCGCCGCCGGGTCTTGCGCACGTGTTCTATTCCGACTCCGGCAGCACGGCGGTCGAGGTGGCGCTGAAGATGGCGTTTCAGTTTCACCAGAGCGCCGCCGCAGCCGACCCGGCGGCGGATGCGGCGCAGCATGCACCGCCCCCGTCGTCAGCGCTGCCGCCTGGGCCGCCCGCGCGGCAGCGATTTCTCGCCCTCAGCGATGCCTACCACGGCGACACCCTGGGGGCGGTGTCGGTGGGCGGGATCGACTTGTTTCATAGGCTTTTCTCGCCGCTTCTGTTCCACACCCTGCGCACCGCGCCGACCCTTGCGGCGCTGGAGGCGGCGTTCGAGCGGCACGGCTCCGAGCTGTGCGCCTTCGTCGTCGAGCCGCTTATTCAAGGGGCGGCGGGGATGCTCGTGCAGCCGCCGGGATTTCTGCGCCGCGCCCGGCAGCTGTGCGACCGGCACGGCGTCCTGCTCATCGCCGACGAAGTGGCCACCGGCTTTGGCCGCACCGGCACCATGTTCGCCTGCGAGCAGGAGGGGGTAAGCCCCGACTTCCTGTGCCTGGCCAAGGGCCTCACCGGCGGCTATCTGCCCCTTGCCGCGACGCTCACAACCGAGGCGGTCTACCGCCGCTTTCTCGGCCCGCGGTCGGAGCGGCGGGCGTTTTTCCACGGCCACACCTACACCGGCAACCCGCTGGCCTGCGCCGCCGCACTGGCCAACCTTGAGATCTTCGCGCGCGAGCAGACGATAAAGTCGCTGCCGGCCAAGGTAGAAATCCTGACTCAGCTGCTAGAGCAAAACTTCGGCCCGCAGCATCCGCACGTGCGGGCGGTGCGGCAGCGCGGGCTGATGGTCGGCATCGAGCTGGGCCGCACCCCGGCGGAGAGCTACCCCATGGAGCTCCTTGTCGGCGCGCGGGTCTGCGAGCGGGTGCGCGACTACGGGGTCATCCTGCGGCCGCTCGGCGATGTCGTGGTGCTGATGCCGCCTCTGTGCATGAGCGCGGCAGAGCTTGGGACGCTTTTGCAGGCCGCCCGCCGCGCCGTGGATGAAATCTGCGCCGAGTGCGAGCCGCAGCAGCGGGGAACCACGACGGCGAAAGCGGCGGTGGGCTTGTGACCAAGCCGCGCTTCCTCTTTGTCACCGGCACCGACACCGATGTCGGCAAGACCACGGTGGCGCGGGCGCTGCTTGCGGTGTGGCGGGCGCGCGGCCTGCGGGTGTTGCCGCTTAAGCCTATTGAGACCGGCTGCGGCGATTCCATGGTCGCCGCCGATGCCGCAGCGCTGGCGCTGGCCGCCGGCAGCGACCCGGCGACGACCTGCCTCCTGCGCTACCCGCTGCCGCTGTCCCCGGAGGCGGCGGCGCGGGCGACCGGCGCGGCGATCGACCCCAAGGCGCTGGTCGCCGGCTGCCTCGCCGCTTGCCGCGCCGCCTCTGCCGAGCATGTCCTTATCGAAGGCGCCGGCGGGCTGCTCGTGCCGATCGCGCCGGGCTACACCATGGCCGATCTGGCCGTGGAGCTGCAGGCGCGGGTGCTGCTCGTCTCCCGCACACGCCTGGGCATGCTCAACCACTGCCTGCTGTCGATCGCCGAGTGCCGCCGCCGCGGACTGCCGGTGATCGGGGTGGTCCTAAACCGCACCGATGCGACGCGCGGCCCGGAAGACGCGGACAACCCGGCGCTCTTGCGGGCGCACGGCCGCGTCGAAGTGCTCGGCCCCCTGCCCTTGGTTCCGACCGCCAGCCTCACCGATCTCCAGGCTGCGGCGCAGGCCCATCTGCCGATCGCCCGCCTGCACGAGCTGGCGTTCGCCGAGCGCAAAGATCCCTGAGCCGCCGCCCGCCGACGAGCCGACTCACTGGCCGCGGGGCAGCGCGATGACGACGCGGGTGCCGCCGCGCGGCCGGTTGAGCAGCCGGATGCGGCCGCCGGCGTCATCGATGATCTGTTTACAGATGGCCAGCCCCAGCCCCGTCCCGCGCGCCTTGGTCGAGAAGAAGGGGTCAAACGCCCGCCGCCGCACCGCCGAAGGGATTCCCGGGCCGGCGTCGGCGATGGTGATGAGGACCGCGCTCGGACCGCCCTGGGGCCGGCGGTCGCGCACCGTGCACTCGACCAGGGACAGCTCCTCGCTGCCCGGCCGCGAGGCTTCGCAGGCGTTGAGCAGGATGTTCCACAGCACTTGCTTTAGCTGATCGCCGTCGATGAGCGCCCCGACCCCGCCGGGCGGCAGCGGCTCCGGCACGCTCAGCGTCAGCGTCAGGCCGCTGGCCTTGGGGCGCATCAGATCCAGCACCTGGCGCAGCACGGTGACGACATCGGTGCGGTGGGCGGCGGCGTGGCTCGGACGGGCGAAGCGCAGCACGCTCTGCAAGATGTGATCGAGCCGCTGGACTTCGCTGCCGATGGCCAGGGCCTCGGCGCGCACGGGGCTCGACTCGGGCAGCTCTTCGGCGATGACCTGGGCGGCGCCGCCGATGGAGACCAGGGGGTTGCGAACCTCGTGGGCGATGCGCGCCGCCATCTCGCCCAGGGCCGACAGGCGCTCGGTCTGGAGCAGGCGCAGGCGCAGCTTCTGCCGCTCGGCGTCGTCGCGCCGGCGCTCGGTCTGGTCGTGGATGCGCCAGACCGAGCCGGCGGGGTAGCCGTTTTCATCGCACAGAAGGAGGGCGGACAGGTGGCCCAGGAACTGCTTTTTGGGCTGCGCCCCGCGATCGCGCAGGAGCCGCAGCTCGGTCTCGGCAAAGCCGGTCTTGTGCAGCTGGCGGCCTAGCGCTTGGAGACGCGCCCGCCCGCGCGGTGTCGCGGCCAGCGTAAGACCCGGCCGGCCGCACAGCCGCTCCGCCGCCAGCCCCAGGACTTTCTGGCTGGCGTCGTTGGCCTGCTGCACGATGCCCGCCGGATCCAGGGTCAGGATGGCGTCGCCGATGCTGCGCATGACCTTGGCCAGGCGCTCCTTGGCCAGCGCGGTCTCATGCCGCAGCTGCTGGCTCCAGCCGAGATCTTCGACCGCGGCGCAGAAAAGCCCCGCGGTCGGCGTATCCATAGATGTACCGGCCGTCACCCGGCGCAGCGTGACGCGCAGCGGCCAGGGGCTGGTGATGCCGGGGATCACGCTCGGGGTCAGGGCCGAGACCGAGACCGTCACGCTCTCGCCGCACAGGACGCGGCGCTGGACCTCGGCGTTCCACAGGAGCTCGCCGTTTGCCAGGCGCAGCACTTGCTGCAGCGGCTGGCCGTGGCTCGGTCCGCCGCTGCACCAGAGGCTCGTGCCATCGGGACTGACGCTGCAGGTCCACAGCACCGGCGGCGGGACGGCGACCGCGCCCAGGCGCTCCAGGCGCAAGGCGGTGCTCTGCAGCGCCTCGGACTCCAGCTCGGCGCCGACGCGCTCGGCATACGTGATGAGCAGATCGCGCTCGGGTCCGGTAAAGCCGCTGGCGACGCTGCGATCGACCAGCATGACGCCGAGCGCCCGCGTCCGCCCGAGCACCGGCACCACGGCAAACGACCGCGGCCCGAGAATCGCCAGCAGCGAATCGACGATCTCCAGCGGCAGCGCCCCGCCCGCCAGCTCGCGCACGTCCGTGGACACGAGCACCCGCTCCTCCCGCAGGGCGCGGATGATGAGGCTGCCTTCCACCGACATCGGCAGCGCCAGCCCGCGCACCTTGAAGCCCAGGGCGGTCTCCACCGCCGCCACGGTTTCCACCGATCGCGCCGTGACCCCGATCGCCAGCACGAGCGACTGGTGATCTTCATCGATCAAAGCAAGGTTGGCGCTGTTGCAATGCAGCATCTGCGCCACCGCGTGCAGGATCGACTGGAGGGGGCGCAGGGAGTCGCCTTGTTCCGCGCGCGGCTCGGGCCGGGGCTCAGACATGGCCCGGGAGAATCGCCACGCCGCGGCCGGCTGTCAACGCGCTGCGCCAGTTCGCTACGACTATTGTCCGCGCCGCCTGGCGAAACTCAGGTCCGCAGACAATATCCCGGCGGAGCTATCGCCGCGCCGGGCCAGCCGATTTCATACCTGCGGCCTGGTACGCGATGGCTGACACGAACGCATCGTGTGTGGGGAATGATAAAATCAAAACATGCAAAAGCTTTGGCAGGCGGGGGGGGATCCGGCGGAAAGCTTGAACGACTGGATTCCAGTCTCTTCACCGCTTCGCCGGCTGGAGTCGCCGAGCAGCCTGGGCCTGGGGCTGTGTCTGGCCTCCGTGGGCGCCATGGTGCTGTTCAGCGTCCTGACGAGCAGCAGCTTGGCGGCGGCGCTGGCCTGCGCGCTGGGCTTCGGCGTGGCGATTGTCGGGGCGGCCAGCCACGGCCTGCGCTGCACCCGCTGCGGTCGCATGCTGGCGTTCCAGCTGCGCAGCTCCGCCCACCTGGACCTCATCCCGGATCCGCGGCGCTGCGAGCGCTGCCAAGATCGCTCGCATCACGACCACGACTGAGCCTGGAGCCGGAGCCGGCGCGGAGCGGGACAAATTTGATGCCGGAGCGCGGGCGCTTTTAAATAGCGGCCATGCCTCCGGCGAATCTGGGCCCCGCGCCCACCCGGCCGCGGACCCGCGGCACGCGGACCGAGGTTCCTGCTCCGGCCGCGCCGCCCGCCACCCAACCGACCGCGCCATCGCCCGCGCCGCAGACCGCCCGGGCGCCGGCTCGGCCGTCCTCTCAGGCGTCCGCGCCGCAGACCGTCCGTCCGTCAACGCGGTCCGCACTCCAACCGACCGTGCAGCAGACAGCCCGTCCGTCGGCTCGGTCATCCGCTCCGGCGCCTGCCCGGGCGACCGGGCGGCCATCCACTCGGTCGACTGCGCCGGCGCCCGCGCCGATGGCGAGCCAGCCGCTCCTGCCGGAAGCGGCCGGTCCGCAGCGGCGCCCGCGGCCTCAGCGTAAACGCGCCGCGGCGGTGCGCAGCGCGCAGAAGGGGCGACGGCGGCAGCTGGTCCCAACGGAATCGGCGCTGCTCTGGGGGCTCCTTTACGATCTTTTGTGCGCGCCGGTGTGGCTTGTAAACCTTGCGCGCGGACGCGCCGAGCTGCGCGACGCGCTGCGGCCGGTCGATCGGCTTGTGCGGTTCGTCGTTTCGGCGCGCATGACGACGCTGCTCATCCTTTTGAACTTGCTGGTGTTCGCGGTCGAGCTCTACGCCCGCACCGCCGGCTGGTCGCGCGCCGCGTTCGTCGCCGCATTCACCCTGTCAACCGACGGGCTCGGGCGCGGCGAGCATCTGCCGCTCCTCACCCACTTTTTCGCCCACGCCGATCCGATGCATCTGGGCGGCAACATGCTGGCGCTGTTCGTTTTCGGACGGGTGGTCGAGCGCAACCTGGGCCCCTTTCGGCTGCTTGCCTGCTACCTGCTCGCCGCCGCCTGCGCGACCGCCCTGTCGCTCCTGGCGCAGGGGCTGTCGGGACGGAGCACGCCGACCCTGGGGGCCTCGGGAGCGGTGGCCGGGCTGGTCGCGCTGGGGATCCTGCTGGAGCCGCTGGCGCTGACGTTCGAAGCGCTCCTGCCGATGCCGCTGTTCCTGGTCGGCTGGTTGGCGATCGCCGCGGATTTCGCCGCGCTCCTTGGCCGCGGCGGTCCCGTAGACCTGGTGGATCATCCGGCGCACCTGGGTGGGTACCTATCGGTGCTGCTCGGCTACTATGGGCTAAAGCGGCAGCAGCAGCAAAAGGCGCGGCTCGGGCTTATTATCAATCTGGCGACGCTGCTGCTTATGGCGGGACTGTGGTTCCTGTAGCCAGGTAGGCGTGCAGGCGGCGCAGCGCCAGCTCGGTCTTGGCATCTTCGATCTCGCCACGGTCGCACATGCGCAGCGCGTAAGAGAGCGCGACGAAGCGCAGGACGCAGCCTTCTTCCATCGGTGAGCCGTCGCCCGGAGGCGGCTCGCCGGCCGTGGGGCTGACCTCGGCGTGTAGGAGATGAAAGCACTCGGGCGCCATGCCCGGCGTCGGAAAGACCTTACCGCCGAGCCGGGCGAAGCGCTCCGGCGGGACGCGCAGCCCCGCCTCCTCCCATGCTTCGATGGACGCGCGGCGGCGGATGCCGTCCTCGCCGCGGTCCTCATCCTCGAGGATGCCGGCGACGACCTCGGTGAAAAGGAGATAGGGTCGGGCGTCGGGAACGGGCAAGCGCTCAGGCGGCCGGCCAAACGCTATCGCCGGGCGCAGTCCGGCACGCAGCAGCACCTGTACCTGCCCCGCCGCATCGCGATGCCACAGCGCCACCACGACCGCATCGGTGCCGTGGCGCGGCCGGTCGACCAGCTCGCAAAAGTACGGACGCGAGCGCGAGCCATCGGCGCGCACGTTGCGCAGGTGCACGCGCCGCACCCGCAGATAGTGCTCGCCGCCGAAGGACTCCTCGGCGAAGGGCTCATAGGCGACGACGGCGGCGGGGTCTGCCGGGGCGACGGGTTCGGCAGGTTCGGCAGGTTCGGCAGGTTCGGCA
>CALFML010000678.1 GCA_937879845.1 uncultured Myxococcales bacterium | reverse complement strand
GGCCGCGCGTCCACAGCTTCATCTTGGCCAGCACGTACGAGTTGGCGAAGTCGCCCACCCAGAACGCGAAGATGGAGCTGGCGATGATGCGCCAGCTGCTGCCGAACACCATCTCGATCGCCGGCTGGTAGGCTTTGTTGTGCGGCTCGTCGGGGTTGGGCGGCAGGTGGATGATCGCCTGGCACATGATGGCGGCGAAGATGAGGGCGCCGAAGCCGGCCCAGATCACCTTGCGGCTGCGGGCGTAGCCGTAGACCTCGGTGAGGACGTTGCCGAAGATGTAGCTTATGGGAAAAAAGATATTCCCAGCACCAAACTTCAGACCAAATACGGAGCAGCTCTTGCCCGGCCCGATGAGGTTGGAGCACAGGATCACCGCGACGAAGCCGGCCATGATGAGGTCGTAGTACTTGTAGTGGCGCGGGTTGTGCGTCTCCGGGACGGCGGTCATGGCTGGCGTTACTCTAGCACGCAGGCCCGGGTTGCCTACGAGTTTCCACGGCCGTCTCAGCGAGCGAGCACGGCGCGATGGGCGCGGCGGCCGAAGTAGGTGACCAGCCCCACCGCCAGCCCGTCCCAGAAAAAGACCGCCAGGAACAGCGGATAGCGCAGCTGCACCAGATACACGTACAGATACCCGAGCGCGCTAAACCCCTTGAGCACGACGAACACCGGAATGAGCGGATGGTAGCGGCGGATATCGAGCAGCATCAGCAGGCACAAAAATCCCAGCGTGAACACGTTGCCCGCGGCCAGGACGCGGAAGATGTAACCGGTCTCGCCCGCCGCCGCCGGATAGGTCGCGCCGCCGAGGAGTCCGCCGATGACCTGGGCCTGCGACAGCGCCAGCTGCGGGGTGAAAAAGTAGCTGAGCGAAGGCAGGAAAAACTGCACCGCGAGCGCGCCGAAGATGATCTGCATGATGCGGACTTCGCGCGGCGTTTGCGGCATGCGGGGCAGGGTACAAAGCGGGCGATTGAGGGTCAACCTTGACAGCACGGCACGCCGCGCGATAGGACGGCGGCTTGCCGACTCTGCCGCCTGGACAGACGCTCCGCGCGCGCGGAACACCGCCGCAGATCCCCCATAGGCCGACTGCGCGGGTGCAGTGCTGTAAGCGGCGGGGAGCCGCTGTCATACTTCTCCTTTTTCTGGGCGGGCTGGGCGGCTGCAGCTTCCGCGGCATCCGATCGTCTTTTGCCATAAGCGGTGCGATTCCCGGCCAAGGCCGAGACAAGACCGCGTTTGCGGCGGCGCTGTTTCAGACCACCGGCGCCCGCATGCAGGCCGGACACCGCTGGGCGCTGGTCGCCAACGGCAGCGTGTTCGACTCGATCGCCGCGGACATCGGCCAGGCCCAGAGCAGCATCAACTTCGTCGAGTACATCTGGGAGGAAGGCGCGGCGAGCGACCGTCTCCTGCAAGCGCTTTCGCAGCGGGCGGCGAACGTGCGCTGCCGCGTGCTGGTCGACGCGCTCGGCAGCCCGGCGTTTGCGCGCAAGGTCGCGCCGCGGCTGCGCGCCCTCGGCTGCCAGGCGCGCCTGTTCCGGCCGGTCAGCCTGCGCAATCTGCTGGAGCGCAACCACCGCAAGCTCGTGGTGCTGGACGGCCGCATCGCTTACCTTGGCGGCTTCGGGGTGCGCGATGAGTGGCGCTCCAAGCGGCGGCGCTACTTCGGCCGCGCGCGACGCCGCTTCGCCGACGAGTGGCGTGATGACAACATCCGCTTCCAGGGACCGGCGGTAAACGATGTGCAGCGCGCCTTCGCGCAAAACTGGCAGGAGGCTGGCGGCGACCTCTTGCCCGCGGACGAGCTGCCGCCGCTCGCGCCGGTCGGCGAGGCGAGCGTCGCCTTCGTCTCTTCCACCGCCGGCTATGTCACCGACAGCGAGCGCCTGCTGCACCTGCTCATCGGCTCGGCCCGCCGCCGCATCTACATCGCCAACGCCTACTTCGTGCCCGATGAGTCCCTGCTGCGGCTGCTCGCCGAAAAAGCCCGCCACGGGGTCGCGGTGCAGGTGATCGCGCCCGGCGGCAAAAACGATCTGCCGCTGGCAGAGATCGGCCAGCGCCAGCTCTACCGCCAGCTGCTCAGCGCCGGCGTGAAGATCTTCGAGTATCAGCCGGTGATGATGCACGCCAAGACCATGCTCATCGATGACGACCTGGCGGTGATAGGCTCGCTGAACCTGAACCTTTTGTCCTTGTCGCGCCTGGAAGAGGCGGTGGTGGTCGTCGACGATCCGCAGCTCGTTCAGGCGCTGGACGACAGCTTCCGCAGCGACCGCGCCGAGTCGCACGAGATCCGCCTGCGCAGCCCTTCCTATACCAAGCAAAGTGAAACGGAGTAGGTTACTTTTCGACGCTGTGCACGATCACGCGGTCGATCGACCAGTCCGCGGGAGCGCTGCTGCTGCCGCGGGTGTGCTCCTCATTGATGCCGAAGATCAGACACTCCATGGGGTTACTGCAGGGGCTCTCCGCCTCGACCCCGCGGTGCAGGGGCTTTATCACGAGCACCGAGGCATCGGGCAGCGCGGTCGCAGTCGCCAGCATGACCAGCGTGTCGGTGCCAAACGGCGGGCTCACCGAGAACCCCTGCCCGAGCGCAATCACGCTCTGCCCCGCGCTCGACTTGTCCCGCGCATCCGGGACCAGGTTCTCCCCGGCCAGCATGCCGGGGCCGGGAACCAGCAGGCTGCTGCCGCCGTTGCTGTCCAAGGCGAACAGGTACACGTAGCGCGGCTGGACGTTCTGCAGCGGACCGCTGGCCGATAGCACCGGACGGTAGGTCTCGCCGTTTTTGACCGGGGCGCCGGGCGCTAGGAACTGCTTGGTCGCCAGATTCTGCAGCTGCAGGCGGTAAGGAAAGCGGCCGCCGCCCGGAGGCGTCTCCAAAGTCTGCCAGGTCTTGAGCCGCGCCAGGCGCAGCGCCGCATCGCCCAGTCCCGGCGCGAAGCCGCTGTCGCCCAGGCCCAGCCACTCGCTGCGCAAAGGTACGCCCGGGCGCGCCGCCTTGTCCGCTCCCGGCAGGACCCAGGCAAACTCCGGCCGGTTTGTCGCCGCGCGGCCGACAAGGACGTAGTCGGCGCGGCGCGCGTCGGCGGTGATCTCGATGCTCTTGCCGCCGCTTCCCTTGCCCAGGGCCAACGCGGCAAGGGACTCGGCCGGTAGGGGAATGCTGAAAAAAAGACGCGGCGCCGCGCCGCCCTCTGCCGGCTTCAGCAGCTGCCGCACCTCCTTGAGCGTAGGCGGCGCGGCGAGCGGCTGCTCACGCCGCTGGGCATCGCGCACCACCCACTTGCCGCCCGCCCACAGGAGCGTATGGGTCGGCGTGGAATCGGTGGGATCGGTGACCCAGGTCACATCGCTGGCAGAGCGCAGCGGGGCCAGCAGCTTGATCAGGGAATCGACCTCTTGCCGCCGCGGCGGCTCGGTTCCCAGAAACACCCGCAGCGGCTCCAGATAGGGAGCGCCGAAGGTCTCCACTTCAAACAGATCGCCGGGCTTCACCGCGCCGGCACTGCCGCCGCGCACCGCTGCCTTGCTGCTGGTCGGCCCCAGCACCTCGGTTATCTGCAGCGTGAGCGGCGCCGCGCCGGCCGCCGCGCGCAGGGTTGCCTGCGGCCCCAGACCGATGGCGTAGCCGGCCTGCAAGACGACGCTGCCCTCGCTCACGCTGCCGACCGCGACGCGCGGCCGGGTGCCGTGCTCGCTCGGCGCCGCGCCCCAAAGCGTCTTCTGCCGGCGGTCTTTGTTCGATGCCAGCGCCGGCTCCTGCACGCTGCCGCCGGCCTGCATGAGCGCCCGCAGGCGCAGGAACATACTGTCCACGGTCTCGCCTTGGGCGCCGGTGTTGAGGATCTGCTGGAGAGCGCTGGTAAAGCGGCCGCGCGGCTGGCCCTTGATGAACCGCTCCTGCGCCGGCTGCTGATCTTGCGTCGCCGCCAGGATGAGCGCCCCGCGATCCTCGGGCGGCACCGTGCCGGCATCCGCCGCCCCCCCACCCCCCGGCGCCCCGGCGCGCGGCGCGGCGAAGCGGTACTTTCCCTCATCGCCGATCCCGCGGGAGATCGACCCGCTGTGACAGCTGTCAAAGACAGCCACGAGTCCCGCCTTGCGATCGATCACCCGATTGAAAAGGCGCGCCAGCTCCTTGTCGCGGATGTCCGCCGTGCCGCGGTTGGCGTCGGCGGGAACGATGGTCTCATCGCGGTGATCGGACTCCCGCGACTTGGAGTTTTCCTGATAGGAGCCGTGCCCGGCGAAATAAAACAGGCTGAGGTCCCCGGGCTGCGCCGCCTTGATGAGGTGATCTTCGATCTCCTGCAGGATGCGGCTGCGGGTCGCTTCCTGTTCGGTAACCAAATGGATGTCCGCGGGTTTGAAGCCGTGGTAGGTGCGCAGCGTCTCCGCCATCGCCTGGGCGTCGTTGACCGCGCCGTCGAGGTTCTTGGTGCGATCGGTGCGCGGATCGACTGCGTAATTATTGATTCCGATAAGAACGGCGCGCCGCACCTGCGCCGCGGCGCGGCTGCCGCCCGCGAGCAGAATGCCAAGACTCAGAAGTGTTGCCGCGCAATAGGACGAGGCTTTTACACCATATCTGGAGGGGTTCCCAAAGATGCGGACACAAGCGTATCGCGGATTCGCCATCGTCGCTTAAAGTACCGCCGCTGACGCTCCGGAGCAAGGCCAGGGCCCCGGCACCGGCGGACGCCACGACACCGCCGGACGCTGCGGGGAGCGCGCTAATCCTCTTGCAAGCGTGGCCGGGCACCTTAATACTTGGAGGCTAGTCATGCTCCTCGTCCGCAAAGTTCGGATGCTCTGGCTGCTCGTCGTGATCGTGGTCACTCCGGTCATCGCGCTGCCGTGGAACATCCTGGGCAAGTCGATCGCGCAGCAACAGGAGGAGGATGACGACGACGGCGGCGATGATGGGGAGAAAGTCGCCGCCTGCGCGAGTATCGTCCACCAGGGCCGCTCTCCCCGCTTGGCCAGCCCGCGGCGGCACCGCGATGCGCGTCCGCCGCAGCGCCTCATGGCCAGCCGCAAGCTGCCGCTGCGATCGGTGACAAGCGCCTGCAGCGACTTCCAGAGCACCCGCGTCCGCCTGCAGATTTGATCCCCCCCCCGACGGAAGTGTAGCCAGAGCATCGCTCGCCCGGGCCCGTACCTTGAGGTACGACGCCACGGTGCCGGCACAGCGTACGCCAAGCTGACGCCCAGTCCCTCCGGTCTGCCGTCATGGCGCCGCCATCGCCGCATCCGCGCGCGCCGGTGCTGCCTCCTTCCGTCCGTTTCCTCTGCCCTGCCAGCTGATTGATTCGCGACCGAGCGTCGCCTCTCCGGACGTGGATGCGCCGTCTTTGATACGGCGGATCTTCACAGCGGAGCGGCGCGGCTTGGCGGCGCGCGGCTTGGCGGCGCGCCGACAAAAAACGCGAGCAGCGAGACGCCGTGCAGGTAGCACCGCCGGTCCCGATGGACGGCTGCGCCGGCTCTGCGTCGCTTCTAGTTGAACCGCAAGCCCTGGAGTAACCGAGCCTATGACCGCCCATGCCGTGCCTCCCCCGCTTAAAGAGCCTCCTAGCTCTGCCGTGCCTTTTCGCACCCGGCACCGGAGTCTCATCACCCCGAAGTTTCTCACCACCCGCTCTACCGGCGCGCTCTCACAGCCGTATGTGCAGCAGCTGCGCGGCATGTTCACCGACTGGGTCGAGCTGTGGCGCGATGTGCCGCGCCAGAAGTCGCTCGTGCCCGATGTCGTGGCGGGTCTGACTGTCGCGGCGGTGGCGCTGCCGCTCAACTTGGCGCTGGCCGTGGCCAGCGGCCTGCCCCCGGCCAGCGGCCTGTGGGCCGGCGCGGTGGGCGGCATCCTCGCCGGCATCTTCGGCGGGGCGCCGCTGCAGGCGACCGGACCGGCGGCGGCGCTCAACGTGATGGTGCTGGCCATCGCCAAGGACTTCGGCGCGACCGGGGTGGCGGCGGCGGCGCTGATGATCGGAGTCATTCAGCTCATCCTCGCTTTGAGCCTTTCCGGGCGCCTCATGCACTACGTTCCGGAGGTCGTCCTCGCCGGCTTCACGACCGGGGTCGGTCTCAAGCTTCTGGACAACCAGATCCCGGAGCTTCTGGGTTTCGACTACAAGATCATCGAGCTGGCGCAGATGATGCACCGCCCGGCGTGGCTGCATAAGGTGTCGTGGATCTCGGTGGTGTGCGGGCTGGGAGTGGCGTTTTTCGTCTCAGCGATGAGCCGCTACCGCCGCTTTCCCGCCGCCATCCTCGCCTTGGCCGCCGTGACGTTCGTCTCGGTCTACCTGAGCTGGGATCTGGAGCGCGTCGGCCCGCTCCCCAGCCGCATGCCGCATCCGACCCTGCCGATGCTGACCGATGAGCGGCTGCTCGATCTGCTAATCGCCGTCCTGCCGCTGGCGCTCTTGGCGGCGGTGGAATCGCTGCTCTCGGCCAGCGCCGTCGATCGACTCGCCGCGCGCAAAAAGCCGCACAACTCCAACCTCGAGCTCCTGGGCCAGGGCATCGCCAACCTCGGCGTCGGCCTGATGTCGGGCATGCCGGTCACCGGCGTGGTGGTGCGCAGCAGCGTCAACGTACAGAGCGGCGCCCGCACGCGCCTGGCGACCATCTTCCACGGTCTGGCGCTCCTCATGTCGGCGCTGTACCTGGGCCAGCACATCTCCAAGATTCCGCTGGCGGCGCTGGCCGGCATGCTGTGCGTGATCGCGGTGCGGCTCATCGAAGTGAGCACGCTGCTCACGCTGCTGCGCGAAGACAAGGGCAAGGCGCTGGCGTTTCTCATCACGGCGCTCGGCACGGTGAGCGGGCACCTGGTGCTGGGCCTCTCCGGCGGCCTGCTCGTCTACTGGGTGAGCTACTACGTGACCGGCAGCGCGGATGAGGAAGCCAAGAAGCTGCACGCCGCGGAGTCGCGGCAGCAGGGCATCCGCGCCGTGCTCAAGCCCAAGGAGCCGGCGGTGCCGCAGCGCTTCCGCTACGAACCGAGCCCCAACCACCTCGGCTGGCTGCAGAACCTGCGCGAGCGGTCGCTCATGGCCCGCTCGGCGTTCGTCCATGAGCAGGCCAACGTCGCCGGCAAGGTGCTGCTCGGCGATCACGTGCACATCGCCGCCGGGAGCTCGGTGCGCGCCGATGAGGGCTCGCCGTTTTTCATCGGCAGCAACACCAACGTGCAGGACGGGGTGGTGATCCACGCGCTCAAGAACAAGCGGGTGGTGGTGGCGGGCCAGGAGTGGGCGGTATACGTCGGCAAAAACGTCTCGATCGCCCACAACGCGCTGGTCCACGGGCCCTGCTACATCGGCGACGATACGTTTGTCGGCTTCAAGGCGGTGGTGCATGACTCGGTGGTCGGCGCCCACTGCTTCATCGGCATCGGCGCGATCGTCGTCGGCGTCGAGATTCCGGACGGCAAGTTCGTGCCCCACGGCATGATCGTGGACTCCGCCGATGCGGTCGCCCGGCTGCCGGAGGCCAGCGCCGCGCACCACGAGTTCAACGAGGACGTGGTCGATGTAAACCGCGGCCTTGCCGTCGCCTACCGCCGGATCGCGGAGAGCGGCGAGCCGGATGAGCCAATCCCGGCAGTCGGCGCTCCGGCCAAGAGCGCGCCATCGGTCTGGTCGCAGGGCTGGAACCGCCGCGCCAACCCCTATCGCTTTTAACCGTGAAAGGAGTATCGCTTGATTACCATCGGAATCATCTTAGGACTGGCGGCCTACATGGGCCTATTACTCCTGCGCTGCTTCTTCCGGGTGCAGGAGGGACATCGGGCGCTGTTGACAAGCTTCGGCGCCATCGTCGGCGATGCCACCGGCCGGCCGTTCACCTACGGGCCCGGACTGCACCGCAAGGCGCCGTGGCAGGTCGTGCACTCGGTGTCGGTCATGGAGCAGAACCTCGATCTGAGCAGCCAGGAAGGCGGCCGCACCGCCATGACGGAGGACGGTACGGTGCTGCGCTTTGACTCGGTGCTGCGCTACACGCCGGTGGCGTCGCAGCTGCACCGCTACATCTTCGCCATGCGCTCCCCGCGTGAGCACATCACGGGGCTGTTCGCGAGCCTTTTGCGCAACGAGCTCGCCAACATCCGCAACACCAAGCCCGAGCGCTCCAGCGTCTCCGAGCTGCCGGCGGAGGCCGGCTCCTACGCGCTCGTGCGCGGCGCCCGCCACCAGCTAAACTCGCGCATCGCCGAGTTCTGCCGCGATCACCTGGGCGATCAGTACGGCATCGAGTTCCGCGCCGTGGATCTCACCGACATGCTGCCACCGGACGAGCTGGCCGACGCGCTCAACGCCGTCATGCGCGCCCGCAACGAGGCGCAGACCAACTACGCCCGCGCTGAGGCGAGCTGCAGCCAGCAGCTGCTCTCGGCCCGCCGCGGCGTCGAGATCGCCAGCGCCAGCGCCAGCGCCCTGGAGGCGGAGATCCTGCAGCTTGCCGGATACCTCACCCAGATGCACCAGAACAACACCCTGGATCTCTACGTAAAGCGCCGCCGTGCCGAGGTCTATTCCGAGTCCCGCACCGTGTTTGTCCGGAGGACGCCATGATGAACTCACCCATGTTCCAGCTCCTGCTGAGCGCCGCCGTGGCGTTCTTGTGCATCCCCGCCCTGACCCGGCTCATGCGCCTGTTCTCCGTCGAGGTGGAGCACGATGAGGCGGTCCTCATCAGCCGCTTCGGGCAGCTCGTGCGCACCCTGAACAAGCCGGGTCTTTACTTTCTGCCCGACCGCATCGGGCCCTGGGTCGAGGTGCAGCGCGTATCGGTGCAGCGCGACTTCCGGCACTTCCGCGACATCCACATAAACAGCGCGATCGGCACCACGATGCTGGTGGATCTATGGGTCGAGCTGCGCATCACCTCGCCCAAGCGGGCGATGTACGATGTCGCGGACTGGGACCGCTCGCTGCAGAACCTGGTGCAGCACGCGGCGATTTCGATCCTCGGCAGCCGCGACTTCCAGCAGATCCTCACCGACCGGATCGAGATCGGCGACCTGCTAAAGCACGACCTGGGCAATGAGACGGCGCGCTGGGGCGTGTCGATCGAGAAGGTCTTCGTCCGCAACGTCAGCCTCCTGCCCGAGGTATCGCAGCAGATGTTCGCCACGATCGCGGCGCGGCTGGAGCGGGCCAAGGCCGACATCGAGGAGGAAGGGCGGCTCATGGTGGCGCAGCTGGAGGCGCAGACGAGCGTGCAGATCGCGCCGCTGGTCGCCGATGCCAAGGGGCAGTACCCGGCGGCGCTGGCGCGGGCTTTCGCCAGCATGGGACAGGAGCCGGCGGTGCTTTCGGCGTATAACGAACTGTATGAGCTGTCGCTCGTGCGGCCGCATCGGACCATCGCCTTCAACGGCTTTGGTACGGCGGAGCTCGGGGCGGCGGAGGCGATGATGGCGGCGCCGCCTTTGACCGATGGTTCCAGTTCGGGATACGGGATGCAGCCGCTGGCCAGCCAGGGGGAGCGGGTGTTCATAAGCGGTACGCCGGCGAACACGACGCACACGCCGCGCATCGACAAGCCGAGCTGAGTCGGATGCCAGGCGGGGCTGTGCTAGCCTGGGAGCATGAATCGGGCGATCGAGCTGCAGCTCCTATCCGAACTTCTCGCGCAGAGTGAGCGCGGGTCGGAGCAACCGGGCGGACCGGACTCCCTGGTTCCGGTCGCCCAGTACACTTCACCCGCCTGGCTCGCCGCGGAGGTGCAGTCGCTGTTTCGGCCGCTGCCGCTTGTCGTCGGGCACTGCTCGGAGCTTGCGGTGCCCGGCGATTTCCTGACGCACGACGAGTCCGGGATTCCGCTGCTCATCGTGCGGACGGGCGACGGGTCGGTGCGCGGTTTCTTGAACGTCTGCCGCCACCGCGGCACGCGCCTTGTAACCGAGCGCCGCGGCAACGCCAACGTGTTTGTCTGCCGCTACCACGCCTGGTCGTATGGGCAAAACGGCGCCCTCCTGCGGGTGCCGCAGCGGCAGTGCTTCCCCAGCCTGCGCGATGAGGACGCGGGGCTCGTCGAGATCCCGGTGCAAAGCCGCTGCGGGTTCCTGTGGGCGGTGCCGGGGGGCGGCGGCCGGGAGCTCGACATGGACGCCTATCTCGGCGCGATCGCCGGGGATCTCGACGACTTCGGCTTGTCGCAGCACGTGGTCCACCGCGAGGTGCGGGATCGCAAGCGGGCCAACTGGAAGCTGGTCATGGACGCTTTTTTGGAGGGCTACCATGTCCGCTCGCTGCACCGGGATACGATCTCGCGCTTCTTCTTGGACAGCCTGCTGTTGGCGCCGTTCCCGCCGCACAGCCGGGCGATCGGCGCCCGCCGGACGCTGCCGGAAGCGCGCGCTCTGCCAAAGGAGCGCTGGGAGCTGCGGGCGCTGACCACGCCGTTTTATCTGCTGTTTCCCAATACGATCCTGGTCTTGCATCCCGACTGGATCACCGCCCTCACCTTGTTTCCCGACGGCACCGACCATCTGCTTTACCACCACCGCATGCTCATCCCGCGCCCGCCGGAAAACGAGGAACAGAGCCGCTACTGGGACAAGACCTTCCAGCTCATCGAAGGCTCGGTCTTTCAGCGCGAGGATCTGGCGATCGCCGAGTCGATCCAGTCAGGACTTCACGCCAAGGCCGACACCCACTTCCGCTTGGGGCATCTGGAAGTGGCGGTCAAGTGGTTCCACGATGAGCTAGCGCGGCGCGTCGAGCCGGCGCTCGCCCCCAACCCTTAAATTAGGATAGCCCGATGAATACCGCACAGACTCGCACCGCTAGGTTCCTTTCGCTTTTGGGGCTGGCCCTGCCGCTGACTCTGTCGTGCAGCAACACGGCGACCACCGGCAGCATCGATCTGGCCGGCCGCGTCCCGGCCCAGCACCGCACCACCGCGACCGCCTGCAGCATGACGCGGCCGCCGGGGCCGTCGAGCATCCCGAGCGGCGCGTGCAAGACGGACGGCGACTGCGTCGACGGCACCAAAGGACAAAACGGCCGCTGCGTCTTTAGCCGCATCGGCGCGACGTGCAGCTACGATGAGTGCTTTGACGACAGCACCTGCGGCGGCAAAGTCTGTCTGTGCCGGCCGGGCGGGGAGACCACCGCGACCAGCCAGGCCAACCACTGCCTGGACCAGGGCGGCTGCCGCACCGACAGCGACTGCGGCAGCGGCGGCGCGTGCTCGCCGTCGTTTGGGACCTGCGGCAGCTACTTCGGCGTGATCGCCTATTACTGCCACACGCCCGCGGACTCCTGCTTCGATGACTCCGACTGCCCGGCGGTCGACGGCGGCGCTCCCGGCTACTGCATGTTCAGCCCGGAAGGGGGGAAGTGGATCTGCGGCTACAGCCAATGCGTGGGATAGCAGGCCGGGGCCAAACTCCTCTGCTAGCCGGGCGCGCAGCCGCGCATCGGCGCCGCGCGTCCGGACAAAAGCTCGGGCCGCTCGCTACGTCTTGGCGCAGCCTGATGGCCGCGGCGCTGCCGCTCCTTGGCGGCTTGGCGCTCGGCGGGTGCACAGCTTCCGGAGGCGACTCCCCGCTGCGCGGCTTCCTGACGGAGCAAAAGCAGCGGCGGGAAGCCCTGCTGCAGTCGCTGTGGTTCCGCGACAATGAGTACGCCCGGCTGCGGCTTGCGCGCTATGCCGGCGACGCCGCGGATTCCTGGGACCGGCTGCCCGAGTGGCGGCCCGCCAGCGCCGTGCTGCGCCGCGGAGTCGCGGACGACGCGGCAACGCCGCTGCCGCTGCCGCCCCTTGCGGACAGCGATGCGGAGCTCCAGACCGCGCTACTGCAGCTCGGGGCGGCGGCTTTTTTCGACTATCCGGCGCAGCTCGTCGGCGGCTTCGAGCTTGTGCTGCGCTCCCCGGAGCAGCTTGCCGGGTACGGCCTGTGGCAGGGGCGGGCGCCGCATGACGCGGAAGGCGCCGCGCCGCGCCTTGGGGGGCTTCTGCGCATCGCGCTGCCGGGCAATAACGGCACCGCCCTGGCCCTCAGCTGCGCCAGCTGTCACGCCCGCGCGGACGGGGAGCGGATCATTGCCGGCCTGCCGGCGGCGTCTCTTGATATCGGCGCCCTGGTGCAGGATCAGGCCCCGCCCGGCGTGCTGCTGCCCGAAGGACGCTGGGGTCCCGGCCGCCTGGACGTGAGTCCCGACGGCGCTGACAATCCGGTGGCGATCCCGGATCTGCGCGTGCTCGCCTTTCAGCGCTATCTGCATCATGAGGCGACGCTGCGCAACGATCCGCCGGACTCGCCGGCGAGCACGCGGCCGGAGACTGCGCCGCTGGCCTTGGCGGTGCGGGTGGAGACCCTGCTCATCACCACGCTGCAGCAGCAGGCGCGGCCCCCGGCGATGGTCGCGCTCGGGCTGGCGCTGTACCTGCGCTCCCTGGCGCCGCCGCCGCCGCCGGTCGTAGGTTCGGGCCGCGGCCAGGCGCTGTTCGCGGCGCGCTGCCAGGGCTGCCACGCGCCGCCGGACTATGCCGGCGAACCGGTCGCGCTGTCGGTGATCGGCACCGACCTCGCAGCCGGCCGCAGCCGTGAACGCGGCACGCTCTCCTACCGCACGCCAACGCTGCGCGCGGTGGCGGCAAGATCAGCGCTTTTACACGACGGCCGGCTGCGCGATCTCCAGGCGCTCTTTGATCCCGATCGTCTCCGCGATAGCTACACCGGCGCCCTGCATGGCGACGGTCCGGTGCCTGGCCACTCCTACGGGCTGGAGCTTCCGGACGCCGACCGCGCGGCGCTCATAGAGTTCCTACAGACTCTCTGAGCTGCGCTGCACGATGTCGGCGCAGCGCCGCTCATCCGGATCGCTAACTGCCGATTACGGAGTCTCTGGCTTCGCTTCCGTGCCGTCTTCGGTCTTAGGCCGATGCGACCGGTGGTGCCGGGGAGGAGGCGGCGGCGTCGGCGGCGGCTCGATCTTGGGAGCGGGAAGCGGCTCGAGCGTCAGCTCCAGCGTCTCATCGCGCCCGTTATCCAGGGTCAGCGTGTTGGGCTGATAGCCGGTGTACTGGATGCTGACCTGAAGCTTGCCGGAGCCGGGAGGATGCGCATAAGTCCACGGCGTCTGCCCGAGCGGCGTCCCGCTGTCGGTGCGAATCACCGCTGCTCCCGGCGGGGTCGTCTTGACGCTCCAGCGGACGTGCGGAACGACGCTCGGCTTGTGCTCGGAGAAGACTCCGCTTGTGAGCAGCAGCACAGCCGCCACACCGGCGCCGCCGGCAGCGGCTACCCACCAAAACAGGCGACTCGGCTTGGCGGTGAGCTGCCCCGTGCCGGAGCCTAGTGTCGAGGGCGGCGGCACGCTGACCGGGCCCGACGGGGTAGGCACCGGCGTGCGGGAGATCGGCAAGGCGCGGACCCCCGGCGAACTGATGTCGGGAAGCAGCCCGGCCCGCTCTGCCGCCGCAATCTCGGCGAGCGAGATCGAGCCCGACGAACCGAGCGAGATCGCCGAGTTCTTCTGCGGCGTCGCAGTGATGCTGATGCCCATGGTCTGCAGCACCGTCACCACTTGCGACATGGTCGGGCGCTCTTCCTTGGCCTTGCGCAGCATGCGGTGGACAAGCTCATAGGTGCGCTCGGTCACCTGCGGCGCGTGCGCGCTGAGCGGCGGCGGATCTTCGTACATGTGCATCGCCGCCACCGCCAGCTCCCCGGAGCTGACAAACGGCGTGCGCCCCCCGATCATCTGGTACAGGATGATGCCGAGCGCGTACACATCGGTCATCCCGTCCACCTGGCTGACGTCGCGATACTGCTCCGGCGACATATACTGCGGTGTACCCAAAGTCTGGCCGGAGTGAGTCCGCACCTGGCTCGACGAAGCGTGCAGCGCGCTTGCGAGCTTGGCCACCCCGAAGTCCAGAAGCTTGACCCGCTCCCCCGACGGCATCGCCGAGTCGCCGACCAGCATGATGTTGCTCGGCTTGAGGTCCCGGTGGACGATGCCGCGCTCATGCGCCGCGGCGAGGATGGCGGCGAGCTGGTAGCACAGGTAGAGCGCTTCGGGCTCGGGCAGCTGCGGGGTCTTCTTGAGCCGCTCGGTCAGCGTCTCCCCGTGCAGGTGCTCCATCACCAGATAGGCGCTGCCGCTTGGCAGCTCGCCGAACTCGAAGATCTGCACGAGGCCCGGATGCTCGATGAGGTTGACGGCGCGGGCTTCGTTGAAAAAGCGCGTCAACCCCTCCGTATTGCGGGCGATTTCGGGGTTCAAGATCTTGATCGCGACGCGCTTGCCGAGCTGCTCGTGCACCGCCTCGTAGACAGTGCCCATCCCACCTTCCCCTAAAAGGTGCGTGATCTTATAGACACCGATCTGCGTGCCGACCAAGACTCGCCTCTTACCGTAGCAGTAAACTCTGCCTCAGGGAATTTGTAAATGTCTGCCTGTCTAGTCGTCGGTATAGCCAGGGACATAGTCGCCGGGGCCAGGGCGGCGCCGGCGCTTTGGGAGCGCGCCTTATTAGCTGCGCAGACCCTCGGGCACGGCGATGCGGTTTAGAAGCTCGAAGAGCCCGTGGAAGCCGACGGCCATGAGCGCGGTGGGGGTCGCTCCCTTTAGGATCGTCGGCAGATCGTTCATCGCCAGCCCCTGGGTGATGTAAGCGCCGTAGCCGCCGGCGCCGATCAAGGCGGCGATGGTTGCGGTGGCGACGTTTATCACCGCCGCGGTCTTGATGCCGCCCAGGATGCTCAGCGCCGAGAGCGGCAGCTCGATGAGGCGCAGCCGCTGCATGCGGCTCAGACCCAGGATCTTGGCGGTCTCGATGAGGCGTCGATCCAAGGAAAGGAGTCCGGTGACCGTGCTCTGCGCGATCGGCAAAAGTCCGTAAATAAACAGCGCAAAGATCGTCGGCAGGGCGCCGATGCCGAGCACCGGAATGAGGAAACAGAGCAGCGCCAGCGAGGGAATGGTCTGGATAAGTCCGGTCGTCGCGACCAGGACCTGCCCGAGCGTCCGATAATGAAAGGCAATGATTCCCAAAGGAATGCCGAGCAAGCAGGCTAAAAACAGCGAGCTTAGGACCAAGGCCAGGTGCTCATACGTCGCGACCCACAGACCGGCATCGAGCACCGACCGCCGCGGCGCGACCGCGCCAGAGGCCGGAGCGGCGGCGGGCCGCGACAGGAGTCCGTGCTGGCGCAGGAACGACTGCGCCGTCTCATCGACCGAGGCCCGCTTGTTATCGACCGCGGCGTTGAGACGGATCATCGTCTCTTCACTTATGAGTCCATCGAGCCGGCGCAGCGCCGCCCAGGTCCGCGGGAAGCGCTGCGGCAGCTCTTTGCGGGCCACGACCACGCCGTAGTACTTGGGAAAAAATTCGCGGTCGTCTTTTAGCAGCACCAGATCGAACTGCGGCAGGGTTCCATCCGTGGTGTACGCATCGGTAAGATCGATCTCTTTGCTGGCCAGCGCCGGGTACGCCAAGGAGTGCTGCATCGGCCGGATCGAGCCGAGCGCCACCCCGTAGACCTGCTGCAGCTTGTAAAAGCCGTCGTCGAAGTTGAGAAAATCCGGGGTGAAAGCGCCGCGCAGCTCGGGGTGGCCGCGCAGGTCGCTGACCTTTTCCAGGTGCAGCTCACGGCTTGTCGCCTTACGCACCGCGATCGCGTAGGTGTTGTTAAATCCCAGCGAGCCGCCGAGCACCAGCCCCTGCCGCTCTAGCTCTCCGCGCAGCTCTTCCAGGGTGACCTCGCTGCGGTCCTTGAGGAAAAGATGCATGAGCGAGCCGGTGTAATTTACGTCGATGTCTATGTTGCCGCTGCGCAGCGCCTCCACGACCAGATTCGGGCCGCCCAGGCCGAAGCGGCGCTCCGGGACGGCCTCGCCGCTGTCTTCGATGAGCTGGGCGACCAGCTCGGACAGGATGTAGCTCTCTGTAAAGGGCTTTGAGGCGACGCGGATCCGACTTGAGCCGGCCGCCGCGGCGCGGCGCGGTGGGGTGAAAAAGGAAGCGGTCCAAGGAGTGAGCGAAGCAGCCCAAATCGCGGCCAAAATCGCTACAGATAAAAAGGACCGGGAAATAGGAATGCGCCGCGTCATGAGCTCAAAATTCCCAGCTGCGGCACCGGTCTCTGCGCCAGCAGGAACTCGCTGACATAGGGATGGGCGGGCTTTTTCGCCAGCGCTTCGAAGCCGCCGTGCTGCAGCACGCGGCCTTGGTGAAGGAGCGTCACCGTGTCGCCGAAAAATGCCGCCTCGCCGACATCATGGGTGACCAGAATCACCGTGGTCTTAAAATCCGCAAAGACGCGCTTGAGCGTCGCCTGCAGCTCGCGCCTTATGATCGGATCAAGGGCGCCGAGCGGCTCATCCAAAAGGACATACTTGGGGTTGAGAAAAAGCGCCCGCATGAGCGCGACGCGCTGCCGCTGTCCGCCGCTGAGCTTTTCCGGATACTGTCCGAGCAGGCTCGGCTCGAGATCCACCACTTTCGCAAGCTCTGCAAGCCGGGCGGCCGTGGCGGCCGGCTTCCAGCCGCGCACCCGCGCGACGAGCGCTGCGTTGTCACCGGCGCGCAGGTGAGGAAAAAGCCCCCCTTCCTGCGTCATGTACCCCAGGCGATCGGCGAGCAGACACGGATCGCGCACCTCCACCTTCACCCCATCCACCGTGATGACTCCGGAGTCTGGCGCGACGGTTCCGGCGATAAGGCGCAATAGGGTCGTCTTGCCGCTGCCGCTTGAACCAAGGAGTACGTGGGTCTTTTCGGGGGCGAGCGTGAGGTCTACGTCCGCGAGGATCGTTTTTTTGCCAAATTTCTTGCAGACCCGCGAGATCACCACCACGTCTTCATGCTAGCGAACTTCCGGGGGAAAACCAATTGGTTAAAGCGTCGGGCCACGCCGCGCCGCTTCGGGGCGCTGCCGCCATGACTCTTGCCTTTGCGCCCGGACTGCCCGTAAAATCGTCACAGGCCAGAAGAAAAAACCGCGCCGCTGGCACCTCC
>CALFML010000677.1 GCA_937879845.1 uncultured Myxococcales bacterium | reverse complement strand
ACCTCCTCGGCCGACGGCGCCGCCTTCGCGGTGGTGATGGCGGTGACCGATCCGGAGGCGGCGCCGCACAAGCGCGCCACCATGCTGGTCGTCCCCACCGACACGCCGGGCTTTGTCCGGGTGCGCAACATCCCGATCATGGGCGAGGCCAACGAGGGCTTCGCCAGCCACGCCGAGGTCCGCTTCACCGGCTGCCGCGTCCCGGCCGCGAGCCTCCTTGGCGCACCGGGCTCCGGGTTCGTCATCGCCCAGGAGCGCCTGGGGCCGGGGCGGATCCACCACTGCATGCGCTGGCTCGGCATCTGCGAGCGCGCCTTCGCCCTTATGTGCCAGCGGGCGCTCGGGCGCCAGATCGACGACGGCGAGACCTTGGCCGACAAGCAGTTCGTGCAGGGATTCATCGCCGAGTCGCGGGCCGAGATCGACGCGGCGCGCCTCTTGGTCCTGCGCACCGCCTGGCGCATCGACCAGGGCGGGCTGGCGGCGACGCCCCAAGCCGCGCGAGAAACGCGCGGTGGGGGGAGGCTCCGGCCGGCTCTGCCGGACGGAGGGGGGCGGGCAGAGCCCCCTGTAATAGACCCGCACGGCGGGTTCCACGCCGCGGCGGAAGATGTCTCGCTCATCAAGTTCTACGTCGCCAATGTCATGGCGCGGGTGGTCGATCGGGCGGTGCAGGTGCACGGGGCGCTCGGCATCACCAGCGACACCGTGCTCTCGTACTTCTATGCCCATGAGCGCGGCGCCCGCATCTACGACGGACCCGATGAGGTGCACAAGCTCGCCGCCGCCCGCCGCATCCTCCGGCGGTTTGCGCCCGCTGGCGGCAAAGACAAAGACGCCCGCCGCAGCAAGACCTGAAAGGCAGGGGACCGCATGGATGTTCTCGATCACGCCGCCAACGTACGCGCCGGGGAGGAGCTGCCCGCGGCCGCGCTCGCCGATTATCTGAAGCAGGCGCTCGGCTATGCGCCCAAAGAGCCGGACGGGGCGCTGCAGATCTCGCAGTTCCCCGGCGGCTACTCGAACCTGACGTACCTCATCCGCGGCGGCGAATACGATCTCGTGCTGCGCCGCCCGCCCTTTGGCTCCAAGGTCAAAAGCGCCCACGACATGGGGCGCGAGTTCCGCATCCTCCGCGCCCTGCACCCGGTGTATCCCAAGGTGCCGCGGCCGCTGTGCTACTGCGAGGAGGAGAGCGTGCTCGGGGCGCCGTTTTACCTCATGGAGCGGGTGAGCGGCGTGATCCTGCGCCGCAGCCCGCCGCCGGAGCTCGGGCTCACCGCCGAGCGGATGCCGGCCCTGTGCGCCGCCCTGTGCGACACGCTCATCGAGCTGCACGCCATCGACTGGAACGCGGTGGGCCTCGCCGAGCTGGGCAAGCCCCAGGGCTACGTCGAGCGCCAGGTGAGCGGCTGGAGCAAGCGCTATCTCGACGCCCAGACCGATGAGGTCCCGGTGGTGCACGAGGTCATGGACTGGCTGGCGAAGCACATCCCGGTCTCGCCGCCGGCCACGCTGGTGCATAACGACTTCAAGTTCGACAACGTGATCCTCGATCCCGGCGATCTCACCCGCGTGCGCGCGGTGCTCGACTGGGAGATGGCGACCCTGGGCGACCCGCTCATGGATCTGGGCACCACCTTGTGCTACTGGGTCGAGCCTGGGGATGCGCCGGAGCTCATCGCGGCGCGCTTTGGCCCCACCACCCTGCCCGGCAGCTACACCCGCGCTGAGCTGTGCGCCCGCTATGCCGAGCGCTCCGGCCGCGACCTGTCGCAGGTCGTTTTTTACTACTGCTTCGGCCTGTTCAAGACCGCGGTCGTGGTGCAGCAGATCTATTACCGCTACAAGCAGGGCCTGACCCGCGATCCGCGCTTTGCCGCCCTGGCCGCCAGCATGCAGCTCTTGGTCGAGCAGGCCCGCCGCACGATTGCCCGCGACCGCCTATAAAGCGCAAATCGCAAGCGCAAAGCGCCGGCCTATGGCCGCGGCCGGTCCGAGGCTGCGCTCGCGCAAAGAGAGTCTGTGGTAAAGTCTCCATAAGGGCCGACACGGCCACCCCGCGGGATCGTGGGGAGCCGTCGCACAATGGAGGCTGCAATCATGTTCGGCAGCGAAAAAGAGCAAGCCCTCTACCCTGGTCGCTACTTTCACCTTCTTCCCGACGGTCGGATGCAGTGCGACCTGTGTCCGCGCGACTGCCAGCTGCGCGACGGTCAACGCGGCCTGTGCTTTGTCCGCGAGCGCCAGGGCGACCAGATGATCCTGACGACCTACGGCCGCTCGTCCGGGTTCTGCATCGACCCGATCGAAAAGAAGCCGCTGCATCACTTTTATCCCGGCAGCAGCGTGCTCTCCATGGGCACCGCCGGCTGCAACCTCGCCTGCAAGTTCTGCCAGAACTGGGACATCTCCAAGTCGCGGCAGATGGAGCGCTTAAGCGACGCGGCGAGCCCGGAGCAGATCGCCGCCGCGGCGGTCAACTCCGGCTGCCGCAGCGTCGCCTTCACCTACAACGACCCGACGATCTTCGCCGAGTACGCGATGGACATCGCCGACGCCTGCCACGCCCGCGGCATCAAGACGGTCGCGGTGACCGCCGGCTACATCCACCCCGAGCCGCGCCGCGAGTTCTACGCCAAGATGGACGCCGCCAACGTCGACCTCAAGGCGTTCACCGAGGAGTTTTATCAGAAGCTCACCGCCTCGCACCTGCAGCCGGTGCTCGATACGCTGCGGTATCTCGTCAAGGAGACCCAGGTCTTCACCGAGATCACGACGCTGCTCATCCCCGGCCACAACGACTCGGACGACGAGCTGCACAAGCTCAGCCAGTGGGTCGCCGGCGAGCTCGGACGCGACGTGCCGCTGCACTTCTCCGCCTTCCACCCCGACTACCGCATGGCCGACGTGCCGCCGACGCCGCCCGAGACGCTGAAGCGGGCGCGGCGCATCGCCCTTGCGGCGGGCCTGCGCTACGTCTACACCGGCAACATCCACGACCAGGAAGGCGACACGACGTGGTGCGCGGGCTGCGGCGCCGCCCTCATCGTCCGCGACTGGTACAACATTGTCGAGTACCGACTGGATAGCAGCGGACGCTGTCCCGGCTGCGGCCACGCGCCCCCCGGACACTTCGCCGCAACGTGCGGTCAGTTTGGCCGCCGGCGCCTGCCGGTCCGCCTGAGCCAATAGAAAAATGAGTACATCTGATCCCGGATTCGCGCTTGCTCAGACCACGGCCGACACGCCGCAGCTCGGCGATACGCTACAGGCTCATCCGACGCAGCCGCTCGGCTCCGGCGAGAACATCGGCCCCGGCGAACCGGCGCCGGAAGGGCCGCCGCGCCGCATCGGCCGCTATATCGTCATGCGCCAGATCGGCAAGGGCGGCATGGGCATGGTCTACGCCGGCTACGACGAGGAGCTCGACCGCAAGGTGGCGATCAAGCTCCTGCACCCGGCGCAGCAGGGCGACAGCCAGTCGCGCGCCCGCATCATCCGCGAGGCGCAGTCACTGGCCCGCGTGTCGGCCCCCAACGTCGTGCACGTCTACGAAGTCGGCGAGTTCTCCGGGCAGCTCTACATCATCATGGAGTTTGTCAACGGCACGACGCTGACCAAGTGGCAGACGGAGCAGCGCCGCAGCACGCGGGAGATCCTGCGCATGTACTGCGCCGCCGGCCAGGGGCTTCTGGACGCGCACGAGGCCGGGCTCATCCACCGCGATTTCAAGCCGGACAACGTGCTCCTGGGCAAGGACGGGCGGCCGCGCGTCGCCGACTTCGGGCTGGCGCGCATGCAGAACCCGTCGGGGGGGCTGGGCAGCGACCTGACCGCGAAGTACAAGTCGATGAACCAGCTGGCGAGCAGCAACCCGGAGCTCAACTCGCTGACCCAGACCGGCATGCTCATGGGCACGCCGCTTTACATGTCGCCGGAGCAGCACCTGGGCGAGCCGGCCGACGGCCGCAGCGACCAGTTCAGCTTCTGCGTCGCCTTGTACGAAGCCCTGTACCGCCAGCTCCCCTATGAGGGGACGACGCTGCAGGCGCTGGCGATAAACACGGTCAAAGGCAAGATCCGGCCGCGGCCGGCGGGCAGCAACGTCCCGGCGCCGGTGCATGAGGCGCTCATGCGCGGGCTGTCCAAGACCCCGGACAAGCGCTTCCCGTCCATGCGGGAGCTGTTGGCGGCGCTGGCGTTCGATCCGACCAAGGATACGGTGGCGGCGCCGTGGGTGCGGCGGCTCGTCGCGGTGAGCGTGCCGGCCTTCTTCGTCATCGAGATGCTGGCCTACGAGGTCCTGCGCTGGCTCGGGGTCAGCGAGATGACCTCTTCGGTGGCGCTGGCGGCGGCGCTGTTCCTGTTCATCGGGCTCATGATGTTCCGGCTGCGGCGGGTGACCCGCAGCAACGCGTTTCACCGCGGCATGATGGTCATCGGCCTGGGTTTCACCGGCCAGCTCCTGTGCTTCCGCCTCATCGGCATCCTGCTCGGTCTGAACCTGGCGCAGATATCGACTTTCGATCTGGTCGTGATCTGCACCATGACCGGCATCGCCTCGGCGACGTTCTTGCCGCGGCTGTGGCCGCTGGCGCCGGTGGCGGGGCTGGCGGCGGTATGGGCCGGGCAGCACCCCGAGCATGCGCAGCGGCTCTCCTGGGTGCTCGTGCCGGCGGCGATGGTGATCTCGATCTTCGTGTGGAGCAGCGCGTCCAAGCTGCGCGTCCACGCCAGCGGCGACAAGTCCGCCCCGCCGGCCGCCTAGGGAGTCAGGCGCTTAGTCCATCCCGGCCATGTCCACGGTCACCAGATCCGGCGGCGTCGCCAGGTCGTTCGGCTTGGTCAAAAGGTCGGGCTGGGTCGTGGGGGTGTTAGTACCGCGGCAGTAGCCGCCGGCCTCGCGGGTCGTGCTGCTGAGGACGCAGACCAAGCCGGTGGCGCAGTCGTCGTCGATCTGGCAGCGCTCCCCATCGTTTTGCTTGCACCCGCCGATGCAAAGCAGCCCGGTGAAGAGCGCGGCGCCCAGCAGCATGGTCGAGATCCCTTTACGCATCGTCGTGCCTTCTCTAGCTCTGTTCTTGGTTTCTGACTTCTGGTTTGTCGACGCAGCGAACCGGCGCTTTGGCTTCTGGCTTGGCCAGCGCGGCACGGGGCCCGCCGAACTTGGTTCGCTTTCATATCACAGGTTGCCAGCCGCCGCCGCCCTTTCCCGGGCCGCGGCCGTCTGCCGGCGATCCTGGCGGGGCGTCGCAGGCCTCTGCTACCATGGCGGGCATGTATCGTTTCGTGCGGATGATGGTCTCGACGGCAATCTTGTTCGTCGTCGTGTACTTTGCGGTCACCGTGCCGATTGGCAAACATACGCTGTGGGGACATCTTGTGCGCATCGCCCGCAGCCCCGAAGCGCAGGACCTGGCCGACGGCGCCAAGGAGACCGCCAAGGACGCCGCGCGCCGGGCGCAGCAGGAGCTGGACAGCCAGCGGAACGCGCCGGCGGCGGGCTTGGAACGGCGCTGACGCCGCGCCGCGATGCAGCGCCGGCGGGCGGAGGAGCGCGGCGAGCCGGGACTTTTTGCCGCCGCCGGGGCGGATGTATAAAGTGAGAGCATGAGCGATGCGCCCCGCACCGACCCGCCGCATACTTCCCCGGACGCCGAGCCGCTGCGGGCAAAGCGCATCATCCTTGGGGTGGGCGGCGGCATCGCCGCGTACAAGGCCGCCGAGCTCGTACGGCTCCTCACCGGCGCCGGCGCGGCGGTTCACGTGATCATGACGCAGGCGGCGCAGCAGTTCATTACGCCGCTGACGCTGCAGACGCTGTCGGGCAATCCGGTCGGCACCGAGCTCTTCGATCTGACGCGCGAGTCGCAGATCAGCCACATCGCGCTGGCCGACCAGGCCGACCTACTGCTCATTGTGCCGGCGACCGCGGATCTGCTGGGGCGGCTTTCGCTGGGCCTTGGCGACGACCTGCTCACCACGGTCGCCCTGGCGTGCCGGGCGCCGCTCCTGGTCGCGCCGGCGATGAACGTCAACATGTGGGAGCATCCGCAGGTGCAGGAAAACCTGCAGCGGCTGCGCCAGCGCGAGGTGCAGGTGGTGGGTCCAGCGTCCGGGGAGCTCGCCTGCGGCTGGGTCGGGGCGGGGCGCCTGGCAGAGCCGGCGGCGATCTGTGCCGCGGCGGCGGCGCTGCTGGAGGCCAGCGGGCGCCCGGATCTCGCGGGACAGCGGGTGCTGGTGACGGCGGGACCGACTTTCGAGGCGCTTGATCCGGTGCGTTTTCTCGGCAATCGCTCATCGGGGAAGATGGGCTTCGCGCTGGCCGCGGAGGCCGCCCGCCGCGGGGCGGAGGTGACGCTGGTCGCCGGGCCGGTGCACTTGCCGACGCCGCCGCGGGTCCGCCGCATCGATGTGGAGAGCGCCGGCGAGATGGCGACGGCGGTGCTGCCGGCGGCGGGTGTCGGGGCGGCTTCCGCCGACATCATCATCATGTGCGCCGCGGTGGCCGATTTTCGCCCCGCCGCGGTGGCGCCGCAGAAGTTGAAAAAGCACGCGCTGGGCCCTAAGCCTGTGGTCGAGCTCGTCCCCACCGTCGATATCCTGGCGGAGCTCGGGCGGACGCGTCGCCCGGACGGCCCGCTCCTGGTCGGCTTTGCCGCGGAGACCACGGAGCTTGCAAGCTACGCCCAGCGCAAGCTGACCGAGAAGCGCTGCGACGTGATCATCGCCAACGATGTCTCCGAGCCGGGCACCGGCTTTGGCGCGGAAGCAAACCGCGTCACCCTGTTCGCTGCTACGGCGCCGCCGGCACCGCCGCGTGTGCTGCCGCTGCCGCTTTTGCCCAAGACGGAGCTGGCGGGCCGCATCTGGGACGAGCTGGCGCCGCTGGCGGCCCATCGCCGGTCCGTCGCGGCGAAGGATCGGTAGGAGCGCTCTCCCGGTACGGCGCATAGCCGTTACGGAACATCGCCGTGCCGGGCCGGTTCTGTTCCGGGAGTACGGGCGCGGGCGCGGCTTGCGGAGGTAGCTTGCCGCCATGGATCCGGCTCGGCTCGGGATGCGGGCTGGCGGGGCGCGGTAATTGGCGCAGCTGGCATGGGCGCTGCATTGCTGCGGCGCATGCACGGACGCAAACCCTCCTGCGGCAGACCGCTTGGCGACGCGCTCGACCGGCCAGACCGCGACGATACGCCGCGTCTGCTGGCGCTGGCCGAAAGCCCGACGTTGGCGGTCTTGCGCATACCGTCCGCCGCGATGGGCGCCGCGGCGCCCACCTGGTCTGATTCCGCGGATAGCGGCGACACGATCATCACACCGCTGGCGCTGGCCGATACGCTGCCCTGCCCCCGGCTCGCGGCAGAGGATGCGCCGACGCTGCGCACCTCACCGAGCGAGCTCGCTGCGCTGCTCCGGCTCATGCGGCCGGCGGGGATGCCGCCGCCGCTGCCGTCCTCTGCACCGATTCATGCGTCCGGCTCTGCGGTCCGAGTTCCGGAATCCGGACAGACCTGGCCGCCGCGGCGACCGCCTCCGGAGGTTGGCCCCGCGGCGCCAGCAGCACGGCCAGAGCCGCCGCCGCCGCGGCCAGCCAGGCCGCTGCTCAGACCGCTGCCAAACACCTGGGTCGCGGCCGCGGATCGCGGCAAGGCCGCCGCGCTGGCGGCTGAGCGGGACGCGATGATGCCGACTCAGCTTTGGTTCGGTCCGCCGGCAGGAGCCGCGCGTATGCCGGCGCGGCCGATTCGACCCGAAGGCTTTTGGGCGCGCTTGTGGCGGCGGCTGGGACTGGCGGCGCCGGCGGGACCGCGAGGGGCGGTGCTGCCGCGTCGCCCTCAGCGCGGGCGCTGAAGGCGGGGCAAAGCGTTTTCAGCCACGGCCGCGCGGGCGACGATTCGGCCGATCGATGGGGTGCTAATTGCTCGTTTGGGTGGACTCTTTTTGCGCTACCATCGCCGCCATGGAGCGCGCACCCAGCCCGACATCGGCGCCGGTTTCGGCAGATCAAGCGGCCGTGCATGCGGTCCCAGCGCTGGCCCCTGAGGTTCCTGCGGCCGACCCGCTGACCGAGCTGCGCGACCTGGCGGCGGCGCTGCGCCGCCACCTGGGTTGGCTGCAGACGGGCGGAGTCGTCGGCTTGCCGCGCCCGGCCCCTATGCCAGGCCGGCCGCGGGGTGGCCTGGAATCCGCGGCGCCTCGGCATCCGGTCCCGCCGGGAGCGCAACCGGCGCCCCGCGCGGAGCCACAAGCGGTGGCGGAACACATGGTGCCGCCGCCCGGTGACCGGGATGATGCGGCGGCGCCCGACGATGCGGCGGCGGCGGCCCGCGCTGCGCTGCAGGCCAGCGCGCGGGCGGCCTCCATGACGACGCGCTATTCTGCTGAGCCGGGAGCGCGAGTGGTGCCGAGCCTGGGCACCGCGCCGGCGGGTGCCCAGTCCAAGGCACCGCCCGCGGAGGCGCACTATCCGGAGCTCGAAGCGCCGGACCTACGCAGCGCGCCGGCTGCGGCGGCGCTGACGCAGATTCGCCAGATCCTCGGCGACTGCCGGCGGTGCAAGCTCTGCCACGGGCGAAACAACCTGGTGTACGGCGAAGGCGCCGCCGAGCCTTGGGTGGTCTTTGTCGGCGAGGGTCCGGGGGCCGACGAAGACCGCCTGGGTCAGCCGTTCGTCGGCGCGGCCGGCGAGCTCTTGAACCGCATGATCAAGGCCATGGCCGACGAAGCCGGCAAGCGCGGCCAAACCGAGCTGCGCGAGCACCTGTCGCGGCAGCAGGTCTACATCGCCAACGTCGTCAAGTGCCGGCCGCCCGGCAACCGCACTCCGGAAGCCGACGAGATCGCCGCCTGCGCTCCGTTTCTCCGAGCACAGATTGCCAGCTTGCGGCCGCGCGTCATCGTCGCCCTGGGACGCACGCCGACGCACTACCTCTTGCAGACCACCGCTCCGATCAGCCGCCTGCGCGGCCACTTCGCCCAGTGGAACGGCATCCCCGTGATGCCGACCTACCACCCGGCGTACGTGCTGCGGACCGAGGGCGCGAACCGGCTTGTGTGGGAGGACCTCAAGCAAGTGATTGAGCGGCTCAGCATTTAAGGCTGCTAACCCTGTACGCGAGCTTCTTGCCACCTTGGGCGCAGAAAGGAACTGCCATGAACGCTAGACCTACTCTTGGTTCGCTGAGCCGGCCGGGAGGGACTCTCTGCCTGGGCCTCTTGCTGGGCGCCGCGGTTTCCGGTCACACCGCCTTTGCCGGCCACGCCGCCGCGGGTCCGGCGCCGGGCAGCAGCGGCTCGATCGTGATCACGGATCACGAACTTAATCCGGCCCTGTCGTCGTTCCAAAAGAACCTGAAGACCGAAGCGCGCACCTCGCTCGCCCGCAACCCCGACACCGAGACCTGGCGCCTCCACTTCATCGCCTACCTCAAGAGCGCCCCCGGCGCCGAGGACGTAAACCTGGTCTTTTACGACCCGCAGCCGCCCAAAGCCGGCCAGCCCCGCGAGCCCATCCAGGCCTATCCGATTCACACCAAGGCGACGGCCAAGATCGTCATGAGCCAGATCGACCTCAAGCCCGAAGACGGCTTCAAGGCCGGCGGCAAATATCAGGTCCTGGTCACCCGCCTCATAAACGGCAAAGAAGACGTCTACGCCCGCGGCACGATCGAGCTGACCGACAAGACCCCCGCCAAGCCCGACCCTAAGTCGGACGCCAAGCCTGAAGCTAAGTCCGACGCCAAGCCCGCCGAATAGCAGATAGCTAAAAAGTCCTCGCCTCCGCCTCTCTCCGCTGCCGCGCCGCGCCCGGCGAATCTCAGCCGGCGAACCCGCGACGCTCCTGCCTGTTGATCCTGACTGTTCGGGGTCGCCCGGTCCCCTCCCAAGCGCCCGGCGCGAAAACTTTCACCGACGGTAGCGCTTTCGTTGTAATATCATGAGCTAATATCCGGCCATGTCTATCGCCAAGCTTAGTTCAAAGGGACCGGGGGCGGCTGCGGCCGCTGCATCGGCTGTGGAGGGCGGCACCGAGGCCGGGGTCGCGCATCGGGATCCGGCTTTGCCGGCGCAGGTTTATAGCGAGCAAGGGCCGTTTCGCGCCCCGCGCGGCACGGCGCTGTCCTGCCGCGGCTGGGGGCAGGAGGCGGCGCTGCGCATGCTGCTCAATAACCTCGACGCGGAAGTCGCGGAGCGGCCGGCGGACCTGGTGGTCTACGGCGGCACCGGCCGGGCGGCGCGCAGCCACGAGGCGCTATCGGTCATCGTGCGCGAGCTGCAGGCGCTCGGCAACGATGAGACGCTGCTCGTGCAGTCGGGAAAAGCGGTCGGCGTGCTGCGCACCCACGCGCGGGCGCCGCGCGTGCTTATCGCCAACAGCAACCTGGTGCCGGCCTGGGCGACCTGGCAGCACTTCTGGGACCTGGAGGCGGCGGGCCTTTTGATGTACGGGCAGATGACCGCCGGCTCGTGGATCTACATCGGCACCCAGGGCATCTTGCAAGGGACTTTCGAGACGTTCGCGGCGGCGGCGCGGGCCCACTTCGGCGGGACGCTGGCCGGCCGGCTGTGCGTAAGCGGCGGTCTGGGCGGCATGGGCGGGGCGCAGCCGCTGGCGGTCACGCTCAACGACGGGGTCTTCCTGGGCGTGGACGTGGACGCGGAGCGCATAAAGCGCCGGCTGCAAAACGGCTATCTGGATGAGCAGGCGACGGACCTCGGCGACGCCATCGCGCGCTGCCGCCGGGCGCAGGGCGAGCGCCGCGGCCTGTCGGTCGGGCTGTGCGCCAACATCGCCGATGTCCTCGTGGAGCTCGTGCGCCTTGGGGTGACGCCGGATCTGGTGACCGACCAGACCTCGGCCCATGATCCGCTGAGCGGCTATGTGCCAAGCGGGCTCGATCTGGCCGCGGCGGCGACGCTGCGCACCGCCGATCCCGAGGCTTACATCCGCCGGGCGCGCAGCACGATGCTGACCCAGCTGCAGGCGATGCTGACGCTCGGCGAGCGCGGGGCGCACCTTTTCGACTACGGCAACAACCTCCGCGGCCAGGCCCTTCTCAGCAGCGAAGCGGCGGCGTGCGGCGTCACCCGCGAGCTGCTCTTCAGCCGCATCCCGGGCTTTGTCCCGGCGTACATCCGGCCGCTGTTCTGCGAAGGCAAGGGGCCGTTCCGCTGGGCGGCGCTCTCCGGCGATCCCGAGGATATCTATCGCACCGACGCGGCCGTACTGGAAGTCATGCGCGGCACGGCGAGCGAGCCGCACCTGCGGCGGTGGCTGGAGATGGCGCGCCGGCGGGTGCAGTTCCAGGGGCTGCCGGCGCGCATCTGCTGGCTCGGCTACGGCGAGCGGGCGCGCGTGGGCACCTACTTCAATGAGCTCGTGCGGCGCGGCGAGCTGAAGGCGCCGCTGGTCATCGGCCGCGACCACCTCGACTCCGGCTCGGTCGCCTCCCCCAACCGCGAGACCGAAGCGATGCGCGACGGCAGCGACGCGGTGAGCGACTGGGTGTTTCTCAACGCGCTTGTCAACTGCGCCGCCGGTGCGACCTGGGTGTCGGTGCACCACGGCGGCGGCGTCGGCATCGGTTACTCGCAGCACGCCGGGATGGTGGTCGTCGCCGACGGCACGGACGAGGCGGCGGAGCGCCTTTCGGCCGTGCTCACCACCGATCCGGCGATGGGCGTGCTGCGCCACGCCGATGCCGGCTACGCCGAGGCGCGCGAGTTCGCCAGCGCGCACGGGCCGCGGGTGCCGCACTTGACGCCGCCCCCAGGCAGCGCGGGCGAGCCTCCGGCCCGAGGCCCGGCCCCCGAATCGTGAAACCTTAAGACACCGCCCTGCGGCGGGAGATGAAGATCCGTGAACTCTTTTTTCGGCTCTAACACCAGCTTTCGCGTCAAAGTCTTGCTGCCGCCGATCTTGGTGTTGCTGTTCCTCATCGGCCTCATCTCCGTCGTCGGCAATCTCTGGGTGCGCGATGTCACAAGGCGCCTTGCGCACGCGCACGCCGACGCCGGGGCGGCGGTGCTCGCCAGCTCGCAGGCGCTGCATGAGACGCTGACCGATCAGAGCGGCAAGAGCCTGCACTCGCTGCTCAAGCAGACCGTGGATGCCGACAGCGACCTGCTGTTCGCCCTGGTGCGCTTCCACGACCAGACGACGATCGGCGCCCGCAACGGCCGCGAGGGGGAGCAGCTGGCTGAGCTTTTGCTCGCCGACCCGCAGCGCTTCGCCCACCTGAACTACGATGTCCCGCAGTCGCTGCCCGGCCATGAGTTCGTGGTCGCCGGGCGGCAGATTCCCGCCCTCATCACCGGCGGCGAGCCCGGCGAGCTGCTCATCGCCGCGGCGCTCAACCGGCAGGGCGGCGAGTACCGCACCGCCCTGTGGCTGGTCCTGGTGCTGCTCGGGGTGGCGCTGATCGTGTACGGGCTGGCCGGGGTCTACCTGATGTCGCTGTCGGGGCGGCAGATGGATCAGCTCAACGACGCGGCGCACCGCATCGAAGCCGGCGATCTCAAGGTCCGCCTCGGGGTGCTCATGCCGGAGGAGCTGGCCGCGGTCGGCCGCGCTTTCGACGTCGCCTCCGAGCGGCTCGCCCATGCCGTCGGGCAGATCACTTCGGCATCGCGTACCGTCGAGCGGACCGCGACCGATGTCGGCGAAGCCAAGGCGCTCCTGCAGCGCGGCATCAACACCCAGGTCCGCGATGTCGACGACGCGCTGCAGTCGGTGCGCGAGATCATGAACGCCCTCTCCGCGGTGGTGAAGCAGGCGGAGGTCACGCGGGAGGAGATCCGCACCGCCTCCAACGTCACCGTGCGCCTGTCCAACAATGTCCAAGAGTCCACCGCCACGGTCGAAGAGGCCGAGCGGGTGGTGACGCTGGCGAGCGACAGCATCCAGCAGGTCGGCAGCTCCACCGCCGACATCGCCAAGCACGCCGACACCCTCTCCGACACCACCGCGTCGACGGCGAGCGCGATGCTGCAGATGAAGCACTCGATCGCCCGCGTGCGGGAGACCGCCATCACCGCGGCGAGCCTGGCGGAGCAAGCCGGCGTCGACGCCGAGCGCGGCACCCAGGTCCTCACCGAGAGCGTCGGCGGCATCGAGCACATCCGCGAGGCCTCGCACGCCATCGGCTCGGT
>CALFML010000676.1 GCA_937879845.1 uncultured Myxococcales bacterium | reverse complement strand
CCTGCGCCATCATGGCCTACAACGAGGAGGCCAACCTGGAGCAGGCCACCACCGAGGTCCGCGACCAGCTCCAGCGCAGCGGCCGCCCCTTCGAGATCTTGATCGTCGATGACGGCTCCCGCGACAAGACCGCCGAGATCGGCGACGCCCTGGCTGCGCGCTTCGCCGAGGTCCGCGTCATCCGCCACGGCCACAACCGCGGCCCCGGCTCCGCCATCGTCACCGGCGTGGCCGAGGCGCGGCAGCCCCTCTACTGCTTCCACCCCGCCGACAACCAGGTCGTCTTCGGGGACATCTGTAGCGCCCTCGACCTGCTCGACAAGGACTACGACCTCCTCGTCGGCCAGCGCTCGGACCGCCGCGACTACTCCGGCCTGCGGCTGCTCTCGTCCTACGTATCTATTTTTCTGAACCGCGCGCTCTTCAAGCTGCCCGACTTCCGCGACTTCAACTTCGTCTATCTGTGGAAGACCGACCTGGTCAAGCCCATGCTGCCCCTGCACAGCAACGGCGTCTTCCTCTGCACCGAGATCCTCATCCGCGCCCGCGACGCAATGAGCCGCACTTATTCAGCCGCCAGCGTGCGGGTCAGCATGGCTTTCCTCTGTACGGCGTTTTCGTGGGCCGTCAAGGCATCGATCCTGCGCAACAACCCGCTCAAGGGGGTGGAGCGTCCGACCTCGGAGTCCGGCATCGAGTACCTAAGTCGCGATGAGGTGAAGGCACTCCTGGCGCTGGCGGCACAGCGGGCAGAGGCGGGGACGTGTGCCGACCGTCTTGTCTATGCCTGCGCCCACCTTGCTGTCTACACGGGCTTGCGCAAAGGAGAGCTTCTTGGACTGCGCTGGCAAGATCTGGATTTCGACACGCAGCGACTGACGGTGGCGCGCAGCTATGAGGGGTCTCCCAAGAGCGGAAAGATCCGGCACTTGCGGCTGCCGGCGGTCTGTTTGCCGGTGCTGCGCTCCTGGCTGCCCGTGTGCCCGCGCACCCCGGAAGGAACGGTGTTCCCGGTGCAGCGGGGCAGCGGACACTCCCACAAGGCGATGCTCGGGCTGCCGCGGCTCCTGACCGCGGCGGGGTGCCGCGTGCCCGCGCATCCGTGGCATGCGCTGCGCCATACCTTCGCTTCCCACTACATAATGAGCGGCGGGAACCTCTTGGCGCTGCAGAAGATCTTGGGTCATAGCGATGTGAAAATGACGATGATCTATGCCCACCTTGCGCCGGACTTTCTTGGCACGGAGATGGACCGACTCAAGTTCTGACACCGGAACGGGAGCGGCTACTTCTTGCTGATGTCGTCTATGTCTTTCAGCGCTTCCGCTTTGGTCGGGAAGGGCTTCTTGTTTCCGCTGTCTGCGTCGGCACCCTTGGCCGCTTTCTTATCCCCGGCCGGCTTGGGAGCCTTGGGCTTCTTGGCGATAACAACACCTCCAGCACCCATCAGCGAGGGCGCGGCTGCGCGCGGCGCCGCTTCCCGCTGCGGGATGACGCCTTGCGCTGGCTGACCGATCAGCAAGAGGCCGCCGCTTAGTATCAAGGCCGCCGCGATCTTGTTCATCGACGTATCTCCTGTATGTGGTTGCGACAAGACGCATCCTCCCTGGGAGCAAGTCGGGTGCATCCAGGTTCCAGCAGGCCGACAGAAAGGAGCAGGCTTGCCGGCCTTCGATCTTAGAACGGTACGTCCAAGCCGACAAGAGCAAGTCGGGCAGGGCAGGCGGTTTATAGGAGGATGTAGGACTAGTATGCTCGGCTCCGACAAAGAAGCGTGGACGACATTTGGACGGCCTAGACCGCATGCGCTGCGGGGCAGCGATAGTGCCTTGATAGACCGTACCCGAACCTGTTCTTCTGGGAGCCGGGCTATCTGCAGCTGACGCGATTTTTGCGCCGCCAGCCGGATCGGCGAGAGCTTGTCATCGTCGCCGGTACTTATGAGGGGGACCGCTTCGGCATCGAGCGGGATGTCAGCCGTGCCCTGCATCGCCTGCGGACCGATTACATCGATGTCTTTTTGCTGTTCTGGACGCGCTCCGTGGAGCGGCTGTCGGACCAAGCCCTGACGACGTTACAGCAGCTCAAACAGGCAGGGCGCATCCGCGCCTTTGGGATTTCTACCCACGACCGCGAGCTGGCGCGCACGGCGATCCAAGAGTGCGGCATCGATGTCATCATGACTCGGCACAGCGCTGCGCATCCCGGCGCCGAAACAGAGCTCTTGCCGCTGGCGGTGGCGCGCGGGGTCGGCGTACTTACTTTCAGCGCGGTGTGCTACACGCGCCTTCTGCGCCCGTTGCCGGGTCGAAGTGCAGCCGGCGCGCTGCCCACCGCGCCAGAGTGCTATCGCTACTCACTGAGCCAGCCGGGAGTCGCAGCTTGCATCAGCGCGCCGCGCAACCATCGCGAGCTACGTGAGAACCTGACCGTCCTTCGCGCCGCGCCGCTGGAGCTCTCGCTGGAGTGCGAGGAGCGCCTGCGGGCGCATGGGCGGCTCGTGCGGGAGCAGAATCGGCGCTTCGATGCACTCATCCGCAAAGGGCACGCCGGCTACCAGGAGACCCCGGCACCGCAGCAGCTCCGCGAGCTTCTGGCCGTGCTGATGGACGAGTCGCCGCCGCCTTCGTCATCGGCCGAGGATGCCGACGACGGACTGGCGGCTCCGTCGCGTCTGATGCCGCAGTCCCACGGCCCGACGCCGCGGCGGCGCGGTCGACTGCCGCGGCCGCTGCGTCCCGGCTCTGGCGGCGTAGGGTGAGCGCGATGCGGCATTTCCTTGCACTAAACCGGCGAGATCGCTGCGTTTGCTCCGCGCGGCCGTTCGTGCTTGCCGCGCCGCGGGAGTTTGGCGAACATGGAAAGATACACTCTGCTGCTCCCACCGCACCGGAGCTAGCTTTCCGTCCGCGGCGATACGCCGCGGCTGACTATGACCTGCACTGGAATACGCCGTGGTGCGAGCCGCCGCTTGCTGCTCTTCTCGGCTCGCCCACAGCTGCGGAGCAAGTAGCTGTGGTGGGAACAGCAGGGTGTCACAGGAGTTTGGCCAATCGGCGTTCGAGTTTTCGTTCAGCTGGGGATTTCCCCTTTGGGATCGGTCGCGAGCTAGCTTTCCGTCCGTGGCGATACGCCGCGGCTGACTATGACCTGCACTGGAATACGCAGCGTTCCGCGCTGACGCTGGCAGCTCTTCGCAGCGTGGCTCTCTGCTGCAGAGCAAGTAGCTCCGGTCCCAAAGGGGAGTCCCTTTTTCATCCGCAGGAGTCGAGATCGTGAGCCTCGCTGCGCTTCTGTTGGAGCTCCGGCCCCTTCTGTCCCGCCTAGATGACAACTGGATGCGGGTCATCGAGCTCTTAGAACACCACGACCGCTTGGCCGAATATGAAGTAGCGCGCTTCTACGTGGCCAAGTCCATGGCGTCCAAGCTGGCGGAGATGCTGCGAAGCGCCGATCCGCACAAGCGGCGGCTGGCGGCGCGCGGCATCCACCTGACGTGCACGCGGACCGAGGCGGCGCGGCTGCTGCGGCCGATCGTCAAAGATGCCGACATGAGCGTCCGCGGCGCGGCCCGGGCCGCCGTGAAGCAGCTGGGGCTGACGGACGTGGCGCTGCCGGATCCACGCCTTCCGGTCCGCAGAAGTGCCGCCGCGGCGGCGCTTGGCCGCTGGAATCCGACCGGCTGGAGCTTCGGTCTACTTCATCCCGGGGGACGCAAACCCAAGGTGCCGCGGCAGGCGACGCGGCTGGCCAAGCTGGCCTTGCCTGCCTTGCAGAGCGTGGCGGAGCTCGCCCACTGGCTCGGGCTCAAGTCGGTCAAAGAGCTGCGCCGCTACCAGCGCCCAGGGGCTGGACCCGGTGCGCCCTACGTCGAGTTCACGATCCCCAAAGCGAGCGGCGAGCCGCGCAAGATCACGGCGCCGCGCCCGAAGCTGAAGAAGCTGCAGCGCAAGATCCTCGATGAGCTGCTCGTCAAGTGCGCCCCGCACGATGCCGCCCACGGCTTTGTCCGCGGCCGCTCGGTGGTCACCAACGCGCAGCCGCACGCCGGAGCGCAGCTTGTGATCAAGATGGATCTGCGCGACTTTTTTCCGACCATCCACTATCGCCGGGTCGTAGGGCTGTTCAAGCACTACGGCTATGGCGATGAGGTAGCGGCGGCACTGGCCTCCCTGTGCACGCACCGCTCGCAGCTCGCCGATGGCCGCGTGCAGTGGCCGGGAGTTCTGCCGCAGGGCGCGCCGACCTCGCCCGCCCTGGCCAACGTGCTGTGTCGGCGGCTCGACTCGCGGCTGCTCGGCTTGGCCAAGCGCGCCGGGGCAGTTTATACTCGGTACGCCGACGACCTGACGTTCTCTTTCCAAAAAGAGCCGGCTCGACCGCAGACGCTGGGGCATTTCCTGTGGTGGGTGGATCAGGTGTGCCAGCAGGACCGTGCCGGCTCCCGTCGCGCAGCGGTGGGCGTGCGGTAAGCGCGTATCCTTGGGGTATCCAGGCGGCTACTGTGGGGGCAGGGTGATGCCGCGGTAGGTGGTGTTGGTGCCGGCGGTGGCGAGCGGCTTGCCGGTGAGCATGTCTAAAGCGGTACCGTCATCCACGAAGCTGACCACCCGAGCCGCGGTCTCCGCGGTGGTGGTGAGCAGGACGACCTTGGTGCCGCTGATGAATCCGGTCAGCCCGCGCGCGCCTGCGGTAAGGCCTTTTTTGATCGTGCCATCCAAGTTCCAGGTGGTTCCGGTGAGCGTCCAGCGCTGGATGCCGCCGCCGCTGGCGATGACGCGATCATCGGCGACGTAGAGCACGTCGGCGCCGGCGGTCCCATCGCGATCGAGCGCGATAAACCCGTAGTGAGAGGTCATGGGCTGCGCGGCGAAGCCGTTCAGTAGCGTGGCGGTGGTGGTGCTCGTCGGCGTGCCGGTGCCGATCTGGTTCATGCCGTGGTTGGTGGCGGCGCCGCTGCTGCCGTACAGCTGGCCCAGCTGGATGTGGATCCAGCGCATGTTGATTGCCAAAAGGGCGGTCGGTGCCGCGGTGCTGCCCAGCGTCGTGTAGACGATTCCCGATGAGCCGGATGCCCACAGCGCGTTGCCATCGGTGCTCGTTACGCTGCGCAGGTTGTTGGCGGAGAAGAAGTCGCCGGCGGTACTCGTGTTCAGCGTGCCGGCAGAGTCGAGCCGGGCGATGACGCGGTTTACCGTGGCGGACATGCTGTTGCTCACGCTCGCCGTCCCTACGGCCGCGTCGTATCCGCCGAGCAGCACATACTTGCCGTCCACCGAGCGGTTGAGCGCTCCTTCGGAAGTGGCGGTGCCGCCGAGCGTCAGGCGGCGGTTGGTGCCGCTGACCATGGTCGGCAAGGCGACCGGAAGTCCGACCATGGCGCCGTCGCTAATCCGGCGGCGCTCGAGGAACGCTGCTGCCGCCGCGCTGGAAAGGGTGCCGCTCCCATCGCCGACCCGCAGCACCAGGAACTCGCTGGGATCGGCCGGCGGGGTCATGTCGGCGCCGCTCATATCCGCGGCCGGACTGGTCATGTCGCCCGGCGTCATCATGTCGCCCGGCACCGGCATGTCATCAACGGGCGGCAGCATGTCGCCGATCGGGACCGCCATGTCTCCGGTGGGCACTGCCATGTCATCGGTCGGAATCATCATGTCGCCCGGCGGGGTCGTCATATCCGCCGGCGGCATCGCCATATCCCGCAGCCCCGCCATATCTCGCGGCCCCGCCATATCCCGCGGCCCCGCCATGTCTCCCGATGAGCCGGCCAGATCTTTCGACGACATCGACAGATCGCCGGATGCAGCCGTATCGCGCAGCCCGCCCATGTCATACGCAGGCGGATTGTCGCGGCAATCAGTGACAGACAGACCGAGCAGCAAAGCGAGCAGAGCACGAACCGAGATGAGCTTCATTACGGGACCTCCGAGCGCCTCTATAGCATCAGTTGCCCGTAAATTCCGTGGTTTCGCAGCTCTTTCCGCGTGATGAATCTATCGCACGAAGGAGAGCGGCAAAGCGAACGGTCGGGTTCGTTTGCAGCGCATGAAGCTCAGGCAGATTCCCTAGGAGTGATCCTGGGAGCGATTCCTGGGAGTGATCAAGGGGGAGTGATCAATCGGACAAGGCGGAAGGACCGGGACAGAGAGACAGTTCTTACTTATGGTCCCAGTGGCCGGCGAAGTATTGCGCGCGGGCCAGGGTGTCGTTGGCGTAGTCGGCGTGCGTCGTACCCCGATCCGAGTTCGGATGCGGTCTGCCGCTGCCGCCATTATAGCGCGACACCGCGGTCTGAAGCTGGTCCTCCGGCGAGAGGTTCGGGAACTGCTTTTTCACCGCATCAAGCTTGGCATCGAAGATCGCCGCGGCCTGGTTGATATGCGCCTGGCCGTACGCTCCACCGCTGCGATCGGGCCGGTGCGAGCGATCGTCGACTTGCAGGATGCCGTAGCCGTGCCCGTGATCTCCCTCGCCGTTGCGATCGAGCAGCGAGCCGCCGTGCGTTTCCCGGCTGGCAATCGCCGCCAGCACCGCCGGCGGAATGTCATACTTCTGCCCCGCCACTTCGAACTTGTGGCGCAGATCGTGGCTCTCAAGGACGCGGCCGTAGTCGCGGGAGGCGATGACCTCAGAGGACTGTACGCCGCCTTTGCGCAGCCCCTCCTGCCGCGCCGTCAGCGAGCTGGCGCCCGTCGCATGGACGTGGCTGAGGATCCCAGTCGGATCGGCGACGTTTACCTTGGCCGCCGCGGGCTCGGCAAAGTGCGAAAATAGCGGCGCCGCCTGCGCCGCCGTAGGGTGAAGCGCCGGGTCCGCCACCACCGGCGCGGGAGCGCTGACTGCCGGATGAGGGGCGGCACTTTCCTGTCGATGCGGCGCACTGGTGAATGCCGATAGGGCGGTCTCGGCATCGTGAAGTTTCTGGTGTTTCATCGTCCTTCTCTCGCGTGGGTCGCAACGCCGTACGCAGCGCGATAGCAACACGCCTGCGCCGATTTCCTAATTTATCGAACTAAACTCTTAGCAAGTTGCGGACGCCGCGCGCTCCCGTTTCAGAACTTCAACCGATCCATTTCCCGGCCCAGGAAATCCGCCGCCAGGTGCGCATAGATCATTGTCATTTTGATATCGCTGTGGCCTAGGATCTTCTGCAGGGCGAGGATGCTTCCTCCCTGCATGACATAGTGGCTGGCGAAGGAATGACGGCAGGCATGGAAGGGATGCGCCGGGACGCGCACGCCGGCGGCGCGCAGCAGCCGCGGCAGCCCGAGCAGCGCGTGCGTGGAGCGCCCTGCGCCGCGCGGCACCGGAAAGACCAGACCGGCGGGAGTTGCGGGACAGGACAGGCGCCACGTACGTAGGATCGGAACGCAGGTCGCCGGCAGCCGCAGCTGACGGAGCCGGCCCGATTTGGGCGCGGACTGATAGCTGCGCGCCACGGTCAGAAGCTGCGTGTCCAGGTCGAGGTCCTGCCAGCGGAGCCCGAGCAGCTCGCCTTTGCGCAAGCCGGTGTGCAGGGCCAGATGCACGCAAGCCGCCAGGCCTCTATCGGCAGTCCGCCCGTCGGCAAGCTGCGCCGCGCGGCGCAGGATGGCCGCGACTTCCTCATGACTGAAGTAGTCGGCGCTGCCCTGCACGCCGGGCCGCTCGACCGCGCGCACCGGGTTGGTCGATATGATCTTGAGCCGGCCGGCCCACGCGAAAACCGTACTGAGGTACGCCAGCGTAGAACGAACGCTGGCCGCGGCGTGAGTACCCGCCAGACCATCGCGCACGCGCACGAGGTCCTCCGCGGTGATGGCATCGACCTTCCGCTGGCCGAGTCCGGGCAGCACCCGCCGCAGGCACTTTCCGGCGTGAACACGATACTGGGTCAAGTCCTTGATGCGGGGGCGGCTGTATTCGCGCAGAAACCGCTCCACCAGGCTGGCCAGCGTAGGCGCGGGAGCGGCTGGCTCGGGGATGCCGATGACGCCGCGGGCGACCCGTCCTTCGACCTCAAGGAGGTAGCGCCGCGCCAGCTCCCGCGTGGGCTGGTGGCTGGCGCGCATCCGGCGCGTGCCGTCCACGTCCTTGTAGCGTACGTAGAAGGAAGTACCGCGACGTACAATATCTCCCATGCAGACGGGCCCCCGCTGGCCATCTTATCACGGCCAGCGTATCGATTTCGTATCTGCCTCGTATCCACCCCGTATCCGCAAAATGTAAGAGAATCTCCGACGGTGCGTTGCAAAAATCAGGAACGCTCTCATCCTCCGTCCGGGCAAGTAGGGGAAATCCTTGCGTTTGCGCGCCGCCCCGCTGGCATCAGGTGTGCCAGCAAGAAGGCTTTACGGAAAATGCCGCCAAGCGACGGGTCTTGCGGCGCAGCAACCAGCAGCGCATCACCGGCGTCGTGGTCAATGCCGGGATGGCGATTCCGCGGGCGGCCCGGCGGGAGTTTCGCGCCGTCCTGCATAACTGCCGCCTGCATGGGGTTGCCGCCCAGGCGCGCGGACGCAAGGACTTTCGCGCTTACCTTCTCGGCTTTGCCTCGTACGTGAAGATGGTGCAGCCGGTGCTCGGGGGAAAGCTGCTTCAGCAAGTGCGGGCGATCCTGCGTGAGGAGCGCGATAACGACCGCGCCCGCGGGTAGCCGCACAATCCGATCGCACTCCGATCGCGGCGGCTTCTGTAGGCCGTCGGTCTACATGGGCCGCGCGCCCGGTCAGCCCTCCATGGCTTGCGCCGGCTCCTTATCGCGAGTGAGCTTGCGCAGGGCTTCGCGTTTGCTGAGCGGGCTTAGCTCGGCATCGTGTGTGCGCACGTAGTCAACCACCCACTGCGGCTCCGTTGCCGCATACTGCCGCAGCGCCCAGCCGATGGCCTTGCGCAGAAAGAACTCGCGTGAGGGCAGGGCAGGGGCGATGCAGTCCGCAAGGAGCACCGGATCGGTCTGTTTTTTTAGCGGAATCTGACACAAGATCGCGCTCCGCCGCTTCCACAGATCGTCGCAGCGGCTCCACTGCCGCATGACCCGGCCGACCGCGGCGGGCTGCTGCTTGAGCAAGGCGCTCAACCGGTGGGTCGCCAGCGTATCGACATAGTCCCACCAGGCTCCGGTAACGATCATCTCTTCGTACATCGGCAGCGCGTCCAGATCTTGGAATCGTCGCGCCAGCCGATGCTCGACAAGCTCGATGGCGGCGTAGCGCTCCTCGCGGAACTGCGCCTGCCGCCATAGATCGAGCACCCAGGCCCGCCACTGCGCCGCGCCGTCAAAGTGCAGCGGTGCGAACAGCTCCTTGCACAAGCGCCGCATCGTCGTCACCGGCACTCCGTGGCAGGGCATGGTCGCCTTCATATACGCCTGCATGCTGGCGGCCCTTTCCGGATCGCCGGCACGCTGAAGTTCGCCGCGGAGCTGCGCCAGTAAGGCCGCGCTGGAAGTTGGCCGGTCCATAAGGCGTGTCATATTTGTCCCCTGGCGTCGAGTCAAGGAGCAATGACCGGCCCCGTCGCTTGCGCAGTGTATATTAGAAAGTATACGGGCCCGCGTAGGTGCGGTAAGTTCGCCACGCTTACACTTAAGGCAAAGGAGTTTGTAAATGTTATCAAAGGTTGCAACGACTCTGACGGCAGGCGCGACGCTTACGGCATTTCTTGCTGTATCCACGGCTCCGGTCTACGCCCAAGGCTCGGCCCCGACGCCGCCGGCGATCGCGGTGAGCGGCGGAGCCGACGCCGGCCAGGTCCAGGGCCAGATCTTGGTGAACCCGCCCGCCGCGGCTCCGGCGCCGACCTATCCGCAGGCGTATCCGCAGAACTATCCGCAAGGGTATCCGCAGGGATACCCGCAAGGTTACGTGCCGCCGCCGGGTAGCTATCCGCCGGGTTATGCACCGGCCTATCCGCCGGGATATCCAGGTGCGCCGCCGCCTTACCTGGGCCAGCGGCCGCGGGTTCCGATTCGTTATGAGATGCGGCCGATGTACAGCCTCATCATCGCGGGTTCCGTGATGTTCGGCGGAGTGTATCTTACGACCGCGGGGGTCACCGGCTACATCAACGCGCTGTCGTGCCAAGGCAAGACGACTTGCAGCGGAACGTACTGGCCGCTTTACATCCCGGCGGTGGGACCGTTTATCTACTTTGGCGCGGCCAATAGCCAAGACACGACGATCTTCAGCCCGCTGCTCGTGCTGTCGGGACTCGCCCAGTGCGCGGGGCTGGCGATGCTGATCGCCGGTGCCGTGGTGCGGCACCGGGTACCCGTCTATGCCGAAGAGCCGCGCCTGAGCGTCGCTCCCTACTTTTCTCCCACGAGCGCCGGTCTGAGCGCGCTGGCCCGCTTCTAAGCTCAGTGAAAGTTGCGCGATGGGGCGGCGATGGGCTCTCGCTCGTGAGCGGTGGGCTTTAAAACTTCTGCGAGATCACGAAAGCCTAGACCTTTGATGCTCACGGAGTTGTGCTGACGCTGCAGCTGTCCGTCGACGACCAGGCCGGCGGCGCCGAGCAGCACCGACCGGTACTGTTCAAAGACCGCGGGCGCGACGATCAGGTTGAGCAGCCCGCTGTCGTCTTCGAGCGTCAGAAAGAAGAAGCCGCGAGCGGTCGCCGGTCGCTGGCGGACGATGACCAGCCCCGCGGCGCGGACCAGGCGACCGCCGTCGAGCGCTGCAAGATCGACCGAGCGCAGGACGCCGTGCTCCTGCAAGGTCTTTCGGCATAACGCCATCGGGTGCGGGCCGACCGTGATCGAAGTTCCGTGATAGTCCGCCTGGATGCGCTCCGCCAGCGACATGGCGGGCAGCGGCGAGCGCGAGTCCGCCGGCTGCGTCAGCAGACCACCGCGGCTGGCCACGAGCTCACTGACCTGCCACAGCGCATCGCGGCGAGTCGGGTTTTCTTCCAGGCCGGCAAACGCGCCGATCTCCGCGAGCGTAGTCAGCTCGGCGGCGCTAAGCTGCGGGCAGCGGCGCTGCAGGTCGCCGATCGAGCGAAAGGGTCCCGCCGCCCGTGCTTGCAAGAGGGCCTGGGCCGAAGTCTGCGCCAGCCCGCGTACAAAGCGCAGGCCGATGCGCAGCGTCTGCGCTGGACGGCCCCGCGGCGGCCGATGCGCAGCGGCGGTCGGCGAATCACCCGGCCTTGGCGCGGCGGCATCCGACTCTATCGTGCACCGCCAGTCTGAGGCGTTCACTTCCACCGGGCGCACCCGAACCCCATGCCGCTGCGCATCTTTTACAAGCGTCGCCGGATGATAAAATCCCATCGGCCAGGCGTTGAGCAGCGTGGTGTAGAACACCGCCGGATGGTGTCCCTTAAGATACGCGCTGGCATAGGCGATGATGGCGAAGCTTATCGCGTGCGATTCGGGAAAACCGTACTGCGCAAAGGAAGTGATGGCCGCGACAATCTGCTCTTGGCCTTGGGCGTCGATGCCGTTGCGGGTCATGCCGGCCCGCAGCTCACCCACCAGGGCCAGCATTTTCGTCTGACTGCGCTTGCTGTCCATCGCCCGCCGCAGCTGCTCCGCCTGGCCGCCGGAGAAGCCGGCCGCGACCATCGCCACCCGCATGATCTGCTCCTGAAACAGCGGGATTCCGAGCGTCCGCTCCAGAATCGGCCGCAGCGAGGGATGCGGGTACGTTACCTCCTCCTGACCGCAGCGCCGGCGCAGATACGGATGCACCATCTTGCCGATGATCGGTCCGGGACGGATGAGGCCCACCTGGACGACCAGATCATAGAATCGGTTTGGCTGCACCCGCGGCAGGATCGCCATCTGCGCCCGGCTCTCGACCTGGAAGACGCCGACCGTATCCGCCTGCTGGAGCTGGAGGTACACCAGGGGATCGTTTTCCGGCAGGGCGGCGATATCAAACGGGACGCCGTCGTGCGCCGGGACCAGGCGCACCGCCTCTTCCAGCGCCGCCATCATGCCAAGTCCCAGCAGGTCGATCTTGACGATGCCAAGCTCGGCGCAGTCTTCCTTGTCCCACTGGATGACGACGCGCCCCGCCATGGTCGCCGGCTGCAGCGGAACCACTTCGTCCAGGCGGCCCGCGGCGATGATCATCCCGCCGGGATGCTGGCCGATGTGGCGCGGCAGATCCTGAAGTTCGGCGAACACCTGGACCAGCTGGGCGACGCGCTCGTCATCGGGATCAAGGCCGATGCGATCCAGGTGGCGCAACAGCGGCGAGTCCTCCGATGCGGCGGGTTCATCGTCGGCCTCCGCTTGCGGCTCGGCTGCTGCGGCGCTGCTTTTTTCATCGCTATCCGGATCTTCATAGCGGCTCAGCTGCGCCGACAGTTTATCGAGGATGTCGGGGGCGAATCCCAGCACCTTGCCGATATCCCGGACCGCGCTGCGGCCGCGGTAGGTGATGACGTTGGCGGTCAGGGCGCAGCCGTGCGCGCCGTACTTGCGGTAGAGGTATTGGATGACCTCCTCACGCCGGCTGCCCGACGGCAGATCCAGGTCGATGTCCGGCCACTCGCCGCGTTCTTCGGAGAGGAACCGCTCGAACAAGAGATCCATCTTCAGCGGATCGCAGGCGGTGATGCCAAGGGCGAAGCAGACCGCGGAGTTGGCGGCGCTGCCGCGTCCTTGCACCAGGATGCCGCGGCTCTTGCAGAACTGGATGATGTCCCAGACGATCAGGAAGTATCCGGACAGGCCCAGCTTGGCGATTAGGACCAGCTCCCGCTCCAGCTGGGCGCGGGCTTTTTCGGTGTAGGGGCGGAAGCGGGTAGGGGCGGCATCGAAGGTGATGGCGCGCAGGAAATCGTGCTGGCTGTCGCCGGGCGGCAGCGGGAAGTCGGGAAACTTGTAGCCGAGATCGGCCAAGGTGAAGCGGCAGCGCGCCGCTAGCTCGGCGGAGTAGGCGACGGCGGCAGGAAGCTCCGGGAGCAGCGCCGCCATCTCGGCCGGACTTTTCAAGTGGCGCTCGCCGTTGCGCAAAAGCCGCGTCCCCGCCGCGGCGAGGGTGACCCCTTCGCGCACGCAGGTCAGCACGTCGCAGCATAGGAGCTTGTCCGGACCGGTCATGCGCACATCGTTGGTCAGCACGAGCGGGACTTCATAGCGGTGCGCAAGCTCGCAGAGCGTCGCGTTGCGGCGGTCCTCCGACTCGTCGAAGTGGACCTGCAGTTCGACGGCCAAGTTTTTCTCGCCGAAA
>CALFML010000675.1 GCA_937879845.1 uncultured Myxococcales bacterium | reverse complement strand
GAGCCCGCGACCGCTGCCGGCGCGGCCCCGCCGACGCCCCGCCCCGCCGTGCCGCTGCAGAGCCGCGGTCCGGTGCAGCTTGGGGCCCTGTACATCGCCCGCCCCGTGGATGCGGCGGTGCTGGCGGCGCTGCGAGCCGGGCGCTGGGCCGTGATCCAGGGCCCGCGCCATAGCGGCAAGTCGAGCCTGCGCGTGCGGACGGCCCGCGCCCTGCAGACCGTTTCACCCGATGCCGAACCCGCGCCCGAGGAGGCCTGGACCCCGCCGCGCTGCGCCGCGATCGAGCTGCGGACCCTCCAAGCGGCATCGAGCGGAGCCGCCTATCAGCTGCTGTGTTCCACGCTGGCGGCGCAGCTGCAGCTCCCGTCGGCAAATGAGTTCTGGCAGCGCTATAGCGACGCCCCGCCGGCAGAGCGCTTGCAACGCTTTGTCCTTGAGGAGATAGCCAGCGCCGATTTCCAGACGGTGGTTTTGCTCGACGACCTGGACGTCCTGCCGACGCTGGCGCTCGATGCGGCAGAAGTGCTGAGCGTCCTGCAGAAAGTACAGGAGACGCTGGCCGACGCCGGACGCGCGGGGGCGCTCACGATCGCCGCCTTCACTTCCGTCCCGCTCAAGCGGCTCGCCGGACCAAGCGACGTCGATTGGGATGAAAGCGTGTTCATGCTGCCGGACTTTACGCGCTCCGAACTGGCCGCGTTCACACCGGCCTTGGCGGCGTTATCGCTGGATGGGCAGACCTGCGCGGCAGACTGGCTCGATGCGGTCTACGCCTGGACGGGCGGCCACCCGCAGCTCACCCAGCACGTCTGCCAGCAGCTGGTCGCCCGCGCGCCGATTGCCTCTCTGACCGCGGGACCAAGCGGCGGCAATAGCCCCGCTGCACCTGTTCCCGAAGAGCGGGTGGATCGGCTCATCCACGCTCTGTTTCTGGATCAGGAAGACGCACTGGAGCAAGAGCCCGGTGTGCGCGAGATGGCGCAGGCCTTGGCCAGCAGTCCCAATGCGCAGGCGCTGCTGTCCTTATACCGCCGGCTGTTGAGCGGGATGCCGGTGACGCCCGATCCGCTGGATGAGCTCCAGCGCGAGCTGCGCCTGTGCGGGCTGTGCACCGAAGCCGAAGATCCGGCCGGCACGCCGCGCCTGCGCCCGCGCTGCCGCCTAGTAGCCAGCCTCCTTACCGAAGACTGGGCGCGCGAGCAAGAGGTCCGGCTGGTCCTGCAAGAGGCCATCGATCGCGAGCCGCCGACGCCGTCGTCGGGAGGAGCGCTTTTGCGCGGCAGCCCGCTCAAGACGGCGCAGGCGTGGGCGCGCAAAAATCCTGCCGCGCTGCGGCCGGCCGAGGTGCGCGTGCTCCTGGCGAGCCTGGAGGCGGCGCGCAGCGAGGTGGAAGCCAAACATCAGGCCAGCGCCGCGGCGCTGCAGCGCGAGCTGCGCGAGCGAACCGAAGGCCGGCTGGCGCTGGGCCTCGGCCGCCCTGCGAGCGTTGCCGCGCCGCCGCCCGCGCTGCCACCGCGGCCGTGGAGCCGCCTGATGCGCGTGGCGATCGGCGTTTTCCTGGGACTCAGCCTGGTGGCGCTGCTGAGCGCACATCGCCGAATGTCGCGCTTGGAGCAGGACTTTCAGCAAGCGGCGGCGCGGGCGCAACGGGCGGAGCAGACCCTGCACGCGCTGCAAAAAGACCGCTCGGTGCCGCCCGCGCTGCCACCGGCCTCCTCCCCGCCGGCGGCGGGAGCCAGCCCCGGTGGCGGCGCAGCAAAGGTCGCGCGCGCGGCCTTGCCGGAGCGAAGCGCGGAGCGACGCCGGCCGCCCTCCGGCAAGCTCCCCGAACATCAAGCAGCCCCGCCGCGGCCCTCCGCAGCGGCCCGCGCCGAGCGTGAGCTCGGCAACTGTCCCGATCCCGCCCGGCCCGCTGACTAGGGCGCCTTGGCCACCCGCTGTGGAGTTTCCATGTCGAATCCGCCTCCTGCGAAAGCTGCCTCGATGGACCCTGGCCCAGGTTCCGCATCGGCGGGCCGCGGGGTCGAAGATCGTCCCGGGTCTGACGGGATCGGCCGCCGCGGCTTTTTGAGCACGGCCAGCGCCGTCACCGCATGCGCGGTCCTGGCCGGTGATGCCCGGGCCGCAATCGCCGCGACGATTTCCCAGCCGACCCCGCTGCCCACGACCCCGCCGCCCGGATCGCCGTCGCCCGGGGAGCTAGCGATCCGCCTGCGGGTAAATAAAGTAGAGCACACGCTCAACCTGGATCCGCGGGTGACGCTGCTCGATGCGCTGCGCGAGAACCTGGGTTTGCCCGGCACCAAGAAGGGCTGCGACCACGGGCAGTGCGGCGCCTGCACCGTTTTGGTGGACGGACGGCGCATCTATTCGTGTCTGACCCTGGCCGTCATGCACGAAGGTCTGGAGGTCACCACCATCGAAGGTCTTGGCCGCGGCGACGCCCTGCATCCGCTGCAGACGGCTTTTATCGAGCACGACGCGCTGCAGTGCGGCTACTGCACACCGGGACAGATTATGTCGGCGGCCGGGCTGCTGCGCGAGCCGTGCGGGGCGGATGATGAAGCAGTGCGGCGGCAGCTCAGCGGCAACCTGTGCCGCTGCGGCGCCTACCCCAACATCGTCGCGGCGGTGCAGTCGGTGCGTAGCTCCGCGGGGACCGCGCCATGAGCCGGATCGATCGTGGCGTCCCCCGCGGCATCGCCACAAGGAGCGAGCATGGAGCCCTTTGAGTTCACGCGCGCCCGCAACCCCGCCGAAGCCCTCCAGCAGCTGGCCGCACCCGGCGCGCGCCTCATCGCCGGCGGCACGGGGCTTGTGGACCTGATGAAGCTCGGGGTCGAGCGACCGGCGCGGCTCGTCGATATAAACGCCTTACCGCTCGCGCGGATCGAGGTCGGCGCGGAAGGAGCGCGGATCGGAGCGCTGGTGCGCAACAGCGATTTGGCCTGTCACGCCGAGGTGGCTCGGAGCTATCCCGCGCTGGCGCAAGCCATACTCGCCGGGGCTTCGCCGCAGCTGCGCAACATGGCGACGGTCGGCGGGAACTTGCTTCAGCGCACTCGCTGTCCGTACTTTCGCGACGGCAGCTCGCCGTGCAATAAGCGCAAACCGGGGAGCGGCTGCGCGGCGCTCGGCGGTCCGCATCGCGGACATGCCGTGCTGGGGACAAGCGACAGCTGCATCGCCACTCATCCATCGGATATGTGCGTGGCGCTGCTGGCTCTGGATGCCGTGGTTCACATAATGACGGAGTCGGGCGGCGAGCGTGCGGTGCCGCTGCAGGACTTTCATCGGCTGCCGGGAAATTCGCCGGAGCGCGAGACCGCGCTGGCCCCGCGCGAGCTGGTCGCCGCGGTGTCCCTGCCTGCGTCCCCGCGAACCGGGCGGTCGTGTTACGTCAAAGTTCGCGACCGTGCCGAGTTCGAGTTCGCTCTGGCATCCGCCGCAGTTGCCTTGGAGCTGGCCGGCGGCCGCATCCAGAGCGTCCGCATCGCTCTGGGCGGCGTCGCAACAAGGCCCTGGCGGGCCGCGGCGGCGGAGACAGCGCTCAGCGGCAAGGCGCCAGGCATCGAAGTGTTTCGGACGGCGGCGGCGGCGGCGTTACGCGATGCGGTACCGCGCCGCGACAACGCCTTCAAGGTCGAGCTGGCGCAGCGCTGCATCGTCCGCGCTCTGGCGCAAGCGTGTGCCTCATGACGGCGCCGCCGAGTCGTCTGGGACAGCCGCTGCCGCGGGCAGAAGCGGCGCAGAAGGTCACGGGAGCGGCGCGCTACGCGGCCGATCACGCCATGGCCGGCCAGGTGTACGGCGTCCCGCTGTGCAGCACGATCGCCAAGGGCCGGCTGCTGGCCATCGATGCGCAGGAGGCGCAGCAGCAGCCGGGCGTGCTGCTCGTCCTCACGCGGGAAAACGCGCCGCGGCTGCATCAGCCGGCGCCGCCGCCGAGCGATGACGGGCAGCTCGGCGAGCAGCGTCTGCCGCTAGCCGACGACTCGATCCATTACGTCGGCCAGTATCTGGGACTCCTTGTCGCCGATACCTACGAGCGCGCGGTCGCGGCGGCGGCGCGGGTCAAGCTCCGCTACGCCGAAACGCCGCCCGCCATCCCCATCGAAGCGGCGATGGCCAGCGTGTACACGCCCAAAGAACCTGCGAGCGGCGACTGCCGCTACCTGCGCGGCAACCCGGAGCAAGAATTCGACGCGGCGGCGGTCAAAATCAAGCAGACGTACCGCACCCCGACCGAGCACCATCACCCGATGGAGCCGCTTGCCGCCCTGGCCGTATGGAGCGGTGAGGAGCTTACGCTCTATGAGAGCACGCAGTGGGTCGCCAGCACGCGCAACGTGGTCGCGGCGGTCCTGGGTCTGCCGCGCCGCAGCGTCCGCGTCGTATCGCCTTTTGTCGGCGGCGGTTTCGGCTGCAAGAGCTATTTGTGGCCGCACACGATTCTGGCGGCGCTGGCGGCGCAGCGGCTCAAGCGGCCGGTGAAGGTGACGGTCGGGCGCGATCAGATGGCCACCGCCTGCGGCCACCGGCCCGAGACCGTCCAGACGCTGCAGCTTGGGGCGTCGCGCGATGGGACGCTGCAGGCACTCATCCACTCGACCCTCACCCCCACCTCGCCGATCGATGAGTACGTGGAGACGGCAGGCAACGTCGGGCGCGGCCTGTACGCCTGCCACAACGTCCGCGTGAGCCATAAGCTCGTGCGCGTCAATCGAGCGACGCCGACGATCATGCGCGCACCGGGCGAGGCGCCGGGTCTGTTCGCGCTGGAGTGCGGGCTCGATGAGCTGGCGGGGCACCTGGGAATGGATCCGGTGCGGCTGCGCCAGATCAATTACGCCGAGCACGACCCACTGTCGGGCAAACCCTGGTCGAGCAAGAACCTGCGCGATTGTTATCGCCTGGGAGCGGAGAAGATCGGCTGGGAGCGGTGGACGAAAAAGCCGCGGAGTCTGCGCGCGGGGAGGTGGCTCGTCGGACTGGGGATGGCGACGGCGACGTATCCGGGGGCGCGGGTGGCGGGTGCGGCGCGGGTGCGGCTTTTTGCCGATGGACGGGTGCTGGTGCAGAGCGCGACCCTGGACATGGGGACAGGGACCTATACGATTCTGGCGCAGGCCGCGGCGCAGGAGCTGGGGGTTTCTCTGAGCGCAGTGACGGTGCAGCTTGGCGACTCGGCGCTGCCGCCGGCGCCGGTGTCTTACGGTTCGATGACCGCGGCGAGCGTCACCCCAGCGGTGCTGGCGGCGGCGCGCGATGTGGTGCGGCAGTGGAAGGCGCTGGCGGTCGCCGATCCGCAGTCGCCGCTGTATCGGCTCAAAGCCGAGGAGCTGACCGCCGGCGCTGGCGTCCTGCAAGCGGCGGGGTCGGCGCGGCGTGAGACCCTTGCGGCCCTGCTCCAGCGCAAAGGGCAGCCGTCGCTGGTCGGCGAGTCCGAGGTTCGCCCCGAGCCGACGGCGGACGACTATGCCGTGCAGTCCTTCGGTGCCCAGTTTAGCGAAGTGCACGTCGACCCTGACACCGGCGAGGTGCGCGTGGCCCGCCACATCAGCGTCCTCGATGCCGGACAGGTCCTCAATCCGCAGACGGCGCAGAGCCAAGGCTATGGCGGAGTCGTCATGGGAATCGGCATGGCGCTTCTGGAGCAAACCCTCTACGACCCGCGCAGCGGAGCGCCGCTCAATAGCAACTTCGCCGACTACCTGGTCCCCACTTGCGCCGATGTCGGTGCGATCCAGATCCACTTCGTCGGCCCAGCCGACCCGGCCATCGGCGAACCCGGCGCCCGCGGCATCGGCGAGCTGGTTTTAGCCGGCGTCGCTCCGGCCATCGTCAACGCGGTCTACCACGCCACCGGGGTTCGCGTGCGCGAGCTGCCGCTCACCCCGGACAAGCTGCTGAGCAGGCTGTAGGCCCTTGGAATGGCGCGAGGTCAGATCGTTGGCGGCACGCTGAGTCGCACTAGCGGACCTCGTACAGCTCAAACACCACGGTATCGCCTTGCGACTGCCCCTTGGCGACGGCCTGAATCTTATTGAGCCAGGCATAGCGCGAATCGCTGGTCTCAAACAGCGGCGTGAAATAGCACGGGGCGCCGCTTGTGAACTTGGCGCTATCGGTGCGTCCAAGTCCGTGAATGAGAATGCTGGCGCCGTCTTGGGTCTCGACCAAGATGCGGATGTCCAGGGTCGCGACGTTGTCGGGACCGATGGTGAGCCAGTCGCCGCCGGCCACCGCGGCCTTTTTCGCCTGGAGCCGCGGTCCGTCGATCGCGACCTCGGCGAAGTCGATGACCAGGCGCGTTCCGGCCGCCGTACCGGGCATAAAGACGGTCTTGCCGGTTTTGACCGTCAGCTTGCCCAGCGAGACCAGCTCGATGGCCAGCGGGTTTGCCAATTTGAGCGGCTTGGCCGGAGTCGCAAGCACGAACGAACCCGCCATCTTGGTGAGAAACACTGCCCCCGCTATCAACGTCACCCGAGTGCTTCGCCGCATCATCACCCGACCTTGCGCTAGATATAAATGCTGCCCTCCAAATAGAGTACCGCATGGCCGGCGATCGAGACCCGTTCGCCTAGGTCTTCGCAATAAAGCTCACCCCCGCGCGACGACAGCTGCCGTGCAAGGAGGCTGATTTTGCCCAGGCGCCGCGACCAGTAAGGAATGAGCGTACAGTGCGCCGAGCCCGTGACCGGGTCCTCCGCGATCCCCTGCGCCGGAGCAAAAAAGCGCGACACGAAATCGCAGTCATCCCCCGGCGCCGTCACGATGACGGCAAAGCGATCGAGCGCCGCGATCTGCGCCAGATCCGGACTCAGACTCCGCACCGCTTCGGCGCTCCGCAGCACGACGAAATAATCCCGCGCCGCCAGCACCGCCGCCGGCTGCACGCCCAGCGCCTTTTCCACGCGGAGCGCCTCCGCCACCCCACACGGCGCCGGCGGCCGCGAAGGGAAGTCGAGCGCCAGGCGTCCGCCCTCACGCGTTACCGCCAGCCATCCGCTCTGCGTCGTGAAGCGAACCTTGTTCGCCTCCGGAACGATCCGCGTAAACAGAAGATGCGCGGTGGCCAGGGTTGCGTGGCCGCACAGGTCCACTTCGACCTTGGGGGTAAACCAGCGCAGCTCATAGTCCGTGCCCTGGGCGCTTCGGGGTACGAAGAACGCCGTCTCTGCCAGGTTGTTCTCCGCGGCGATCGACTGCAGCACGGAATCGGGAAGCCAGGTCTCAAGCGGGACGACGGCAGCGGGATTGCCGCAAAAGACTCGGCTGGTGAAGGCGTCGATCTGAAAGATGGGCAGTTTCATGGCGGTCCTTCCACCGCCGCTTTATCACGCGGCGCCGCCTGTGACAATCGCGCAGTTCCGGGCCGGTCGGCGGAGCTTTCTGCGTCCGGGCTTCTTGCAAAATGAGACGCATGATATATATGTCTATCAGGACATCTCATGATGCTGCAGGCACCTTTGGATTTGCTGGACGCTGCAGAGCGGATCGTGCGGGAAAAGGGACTTGACGCCCTGACCATGGACAGCTTGGCCGCGGCCGCGCAGGTCTCGCGGGCGACCGTGTACCGGCAAGTCGGAAATCGTGAAGCGCTGCTCCGTCAGCTGACGGAACGCGGGCTTGTGATCGGCGAGCGAGTGCGGCTCAGAGAGCGCGTGCTGGCCGCCGCCGCGCAGCTGTTCCCGCGCCTCGGCCTGGAAGCCACCACCGTCGAAGCCATCGCCGAAGCAGCCGGCGTGGGATCGGCCAGCGTGTATCGCCACTTCGGCGATAAGAAGGGTCTTATCCTCGCCTTCCTGGCGGCGCAAGCGCCGCGCAAGGCCGGGTGGGCGCTGGCCCGCAAGCCGTCCGGGGATCTGGCCGCAGATCTATCGCAGCTGGCGCTGGCGGCGCTGCAGCACCTCAAGGACAGCGGTCCGCTTATCCGCTTGGCGCTCCTTGAACATGCGCGCGGCGGCGAGCTTATTAGCAAGTTATCGCGCTCGCCGGATCGTACGGTGCATGCGCTGGAATCGCTGCTCCGCCACTACGCCGCGCGCGGGGAGCTGCGGGTAGCGGAGCCGCGGACGCTCGCGCGCATGTTCTTGGGAATCCTGTTTTCACTGGGTCTTATGGGGCCGATGTGGGGAATGTCCGGCGACTGCGATCCGGTGCGCGATGCGCAGCGGGCCGTGGCGCTTTTCCTGCGCGGCGCCGCCGCACGCAAGACGGTGCGCAAACCCTCTGCACGGAGAAAATCATGATCCTTCTTTTCAGTCAGATTGGAGCGCAGGACCTATCCAAAGTTGGCGGAAAAGGAGCAAACCTCGGCGTTCTTTCGCGCGCCGGATTCCCAGTGCCGCCGGGCTTCTGCGTCACCACGGAGGCGTTCCGCCGCTTCATCGCCGCGTGTCCCGCGCTGCCCGCCCTTTACGATGAACTCGACGCCATGGCGCCGCAGGATGTCGACGCGGCGCGGCGCCTGGGAGCGGCGGTGCGCGATGCGCTCATGCGAGTGGAGCTTCCCGCGGAGGTCGCGGCCGCCGCCGTCTCGGCGTGGCGCAGCATCGGAGAAAAAGAATCGTACGCCGTGCGCTCCAGCGCCACCGCCGAAGATCTGCCCGGTGCCTCGTTCGCCGGGCAGCAGGACACTTACTTAAACATCCGCGGTGAGACCGAGCTCCTCTCCGCCATTCGCCGCTGCTTCGCCAGCCTGTTTACCGACCGGGCGATTCTGTATCGCGCGCAGAACGGCTTCGGCCATCGCGACGTGGCCCTGTGCGTGGTGGTGCAGCGGATGGTGCTCGCGGATGCCGCGGGAATCCTATTTACCGCCGATCCGGTAAGCGGCCACCGCGGCACTTTGGTCATCGAGGCCGGCTTCGGACTCGGGGAGGCGCTGGTCGGCGGACTCATTACCGCCGACTTGTACCGCATCGATCGCAAGTCGCGCGCCGTCAAGGAGCTGCGGGTCGGCGACAAGCGCGTCGCGATCCGGCCGCAGCCGGACGGCGGCACGGTGACCCAAGAGCTGCCGGCGGAAGAGCGCCGGGCGCGGGTGCTCGATGAAAAGGCGGTGCAGGCGCTGGTCGAGCTGGGCGTGGCGGTCGAGCAGCACTACGGCGGTCAGCCGCAGGACCTGGAGTGGTGTCTGGAAGGCGGGAAGCTGTATCTGGTCCAAGCGCGGCCGATCACCTCGCTTTATCCGCTGCCGGAGCCGCCGCCCCAAGATCGGGCGCTGCATGTCTACTTCGGCTTCAGCCATGCGCAGAACATGACGGATCCGATCTCGCCGCTCGGTCAGGATCTGTGGCGCGGATTTTTGCCGTTCGGCAAGGCGCGCCTCGAAGATGTACCGGCGGATGATGAGCCGTCGGCGATCGTCCACGCCGGCGGCCGGCTCTATCTGGACGTGACCAGCACGCTGCGCCTGCCGCCGCTGCGCCGCCTGGTCGTGAAGCTCATGCGCGCCGTGTATCCGGATCTGGCGACGCTGGTGGAGCCGCTTGCGGATCGTCCGGAGGTGCAGGCCGCCAGTCGGCCGCGGCTCTCCTCTCTGAACATGTTTGCCCGCGTGCTCGCTCCGGTCCCGGCGCGTATGCTGCGGCTTCTTTTGTGGCAGCGGCTGGAGGAACTGCCAAGCTGGGCCGACGCTTTCGTCGAGCGGCAGGTCGCGGCCTACCGGGCGCGGGTCCAGGCCGCGGCTGCGGGGGCGCCGCGGCTGCGCGAGGCGCGGGCGGCGCTCGGGGGAATCTTCAAGATCATGGCGGAGATTGGTCCGCGCATGGGGGTGGGAATGATCGCGCTGGGTCGGCTGCGGCGGCGCTTCGCCGGCACCGTCCATGCCGCGGACGTCGAGGCACTCCAGCGGGGACTGTTCGGCAACGTGACCATGGAGATGGACTTGCAGGTCGGCGATCTGGCGGATCTGGCGCGTCCCCATCCGCAGCTTGTGGCGGCCTTGCGCCGCGGCGTCACCGACAACGCGGGGGTGCAAGCGCTGCGCGAGCTCCCCGGCGGCGCCGGCTTCGTCGCTGCGGTGGAGCAGTTTCTCCGGCGTTACGGCATGCGCGGCAGCGGGGAGATCGACATCGCGCGGCCGCGCTGGGCGGAGGAGCCGGGGCTGCTTCTCAGCAGCGTGGTAGGAAGTCTCACCCGGCCGGACAGCGGTGCGCACCGCGCCCACTTCCAGAACCTCCAGGCCCAGGGCGCCGCCGCCGGGCAACGCCTGGTCGCAGCTGCGGGCGAGGGACTTTCCGGCCGCTTGGTCAAACGCCTTGTGCTGTGCGTGCGCTACGGGCTGGGGGTTCGTGAGCATCCCAAGTATCTGCTGGTCCGCTGCATCGCCGAGCTGCGCGCGGTGGTCTTGGACGCAGCCGCCGAGCTTGTGGCGCAGGGCTCGCTGCATGCCGCATCGGATGTATGGTTCCTGCACTATGAAGAACTGCTGGCGGTCCTAGAGGGTCGAAGTGTCGCGGCCGCACCGAGCGGCATAAACGCGCTTATCGCCGCGCGGCAAGCCGAGCACCAGCGCTTCCGCAACCTCACCCCGCCGCTGGTCATGACCAGCGAAGGCGAGGTGCCGCGGCTGGCCCTGCCCAAGGACCTCCCGCCAAACGCCCTGGCCGGACTTGGCGCCTCGGCCGGAGTCATCGAAGGCATAGCGCGGGTCGTGCTCGATCCCGCCCGCGAGGTCCTACATGCCGGCGAGATCCTGGTCGCCCCGTTCACCGATCCCGGCTGGACTCCCCTATTCGTTCATGCCGCCGGCCTCGTGTGCGATGTCGGCGGCATGATGACTCACGGCTCCGTCGTCGCGCGCGAGTACGGCATCCCCGCGGTCGTCGGGGTCGGCAACGGCACCACGCGCATCCGCACCGGCCAGCGCCTGCGCATCGACGGCAGCCGCGGCATCGTCGAAGTCCTCGATGTGGGCGAGTGAGATCCGCCGCCGGGCTGCAGCGGCGCGGAAGCTTAGTTTGAAATCAGGTGTACGCCTTGTTCGCGGTACGCGCCCAGACGCCGCGGCCCTCTTGCCATAGCCGCATCGCCCGGCGGGCCAGCTCGATGCGCTTTTGTCCGCTTAGCTCGTCATGGAAGACCGTGCTGACGATCGAGCGGCTGACCTTGTAGCTGCGGCGCAGGCGGTCCCGATCTTGCGGCCGCAGGATGCCCGGAGAGCTCGGGCTGCCGCCGCCATGGCTGATGTTCACTGCGCCCGGCGAGGTCGCCGATGGGGCGAGCGCGGGAACATTGAACCCCGGCGAGCTGTAGCTCGGACGCCCTTCGGTGGTCAGGTACTGCGCCTCGTCGCTTGTGAGATAGAAGGTGTTGGTGAGATCGCGGACGATGCGGCGCACTACCTCGGATGAGAACGCGGCGTAGAAATCCTCATCGCGGCGCGCGATCTTCTGCCGGTCTTTGACGTCCAGCGTCTGGTAGAAAAGGACGTGCAGATAGTCCACCGCGCTGTCGATCGTAAACCACGGCTCATCGACCAGGCACAAAAGGACGAAGCTGCACTCCGGGCCGAGCATATAAAGACCGTTTTCGCTCTGAAGGGCGGTGCGCTCTTCGGCGTGGACCTTCTCCAGCGCCAGGACCACGTCGCGTTCGGTGATCTTCTGCTCCTCGCGGCGTGAGCTGCGCAAGCGCTCATCGATGCTCTGGATGATGAGCGCGCCGCAGTGCTGCAGCCAAGCGGGGACGCGGAAAGTCTTTTCGAGCAGCACCTGCTCGACCGCCGCCGACTCGAAACGCAGACCCAGGCGGGTGAACGGCTCACGCACCATGCGCTCGGCGCTGGTCTCATCCAGGGGTCCCAGCATCCGCAGCTTGGCGAAGTTTAGAAGCGGACCAAACAGATCCCAGCGCGCCTCCACAAGCTCCGCATGGCCGGCGAGGATGACCCGGCACACCGCCCCGCCCGCCAGCACCAGCGCCGACGCCGAGCGCAGCTCCTCCAGAAGCGGCGACTGCCGGCGCTGATCCGGCGGCATCTGCAGGCCTTCCAGCACGCCTTCGATGACATCGCGCGGGAACCCGGTCTGGTGCAGGGCGCTGCGCAGCGCCGCCACCTGCGCCTTGGTGACCACCGGACTTCCCGTCGGCAAAAGCGTCGCCAGCGCCTGCCCGAGCGCCGACGCCTCGCGCCACTCGCCAAGCAGGTAGGCCCGCCGCTCGGTGCGCAGGATCGTGTCGATTTCATCCAAGACGATGGCGACGCTGCGATCCGGATGGCGCCGCGTCCACTGATCGATCACCGAGCGCAGCGGCGGCAGCACCTCCGCTTCGAACCAGGGATTGCGCTTCATCCAGATGCCGCTGCGCCACGATGGATGTGGCAGCGGAAAGATTGACGGACCGTACGCCCTGAAGTTTCTCACTGCGTCGGTGAGGCTTTGCTTGCCACCCGGCCTGGTAAGGTAGCGGGCCTGCGCATAACTGCCGACCAGCAGAACCAACCGCTTGTTGTGCAGGAGATCGAAGACGCGATCGTGCCATTGCGGTGCACATTCGGGCCGTGGCGGGAGATCGCCGTGACTGCCCTTGCCGGGATAGCAAAAGCCCATGGGGACCAGCGCAACCTTTCCCGGATTGTAGAAATCCCCGACGCCGAGCCCCGTCCAGTCCCGCAGCCGATCGCCGCTCGCGTCCCGCCAGGGTACGCCACTTTCGTGGACCTTCGCGCCGGGCGCCTGACCAATGATGAGCAGGCGCGAGCTTCCGGCGAACTGGACGATGGGGTTCGGCCCTTTCTCCAGCACCGATGCGCACGTCGTGCAGGCACGAATACGGCGCAACAAGGAGGAATCGGTATCAGTCACGTCGGTCGTGCATGGTCGCGCGCGCCAATAGCGGGCTAGTGTTTGCGGCGCGTTTCAATCGTGCGCTCGCGCGCTTCAGTCGACCAGCGCCTTTTCGTCACGTCGGCCGGAAGACGAGGGCAATTTGCCTTCATGTCAGACTGTTGTGGTTGCGCAGCGGCGACTAAGACGCAAAATAGCCGATGCAGGGCACGAATGTTTCGGCGAAGGGCAATAATGTAGAGGCCCTGACCGGGCGTTCGGGGATTTGAGGTTGCCGCGCCAGCCGTGCGGCCCCAAATAGGGATCAGTCGGTGGGGTGACAGCGTTGCCCTTCCGAGCAGGAGAGATCGGAAGAGCGTCGTGTAGGG
>CALFML010000674.1 GCA_937879845.1 uncultured Myxococcales bacterium | reverse complement strand
TCTACACAGGCGAAGACACTCTTTCCCTACACGACGCTCTTCCGATCTCGGCAAGGTCAGTCAGGAAAACCTGGCGCTCCTCATCTACCGGATAAAGCTCGCGGAGCTGGACAAGCTGATCTGGAGCTTCGAAGGAAAACGCCCGAACCTGAGCAAAGAAGCCGCGGCGTTGAAGCTGGAGCTCGATGCGGTGGGCAATAAGGCGCAGGTGCTCAAGGCGCTTTATTACCTGGGGTTTGCCAAGCGCTGTGAGCCCATCGCCACGCGGCGGCTGGCCGATGACGCCTGGGATGCGGAGAAGCTGGCGGCGGCCAGTGCGCAGGACGGGGAGACGGCCGCCAAGCTGCTGGCGGCAAGCCAGGCGCAGCTGGCCGGCGTCGATGACAAGTTTCTGCAGGAACGCTACCGGTTCCAGCGCCTCCGCCTCATGTTCTACACCGGCCGCAACGCCGACGCGGAGCAGTACTACGCTGCCAACATCGCCTCCTTCACCACCGAGTCGAGCGTGAAGTACCGCTTCATCGATGTGGCCGCCGGCTCCTACTATCGCGACAAGCAGTACGGCCAGGCCAACTACCTCTACTCGCTGGTCTTCGGCCGCTTCGCGCCGCTCAAGCGCGCCGCCTATCTGTCGTTTCATCCGGTCGAGGACGCGGACTGGAAGGCCTGTTTGGCGCTCGGCAAAAATGACGGCGAAAGAGCCGTCGCGTGGCAGCTGCTCGGCATCCGCGCCGATGGGCTGGCGGCGATGGAGAAGATCTACGCCATGGCCCCGGCATCGAACCTGCTGCCGCTTTTGCTGGTGCGCGAGGTCAATAAGGCGGAACGCGACTGGTGGGAAAACGAGTCGCGCAACTCTTCCCAGGCCCGCTCCCTTGCCGATGCGGTGGGCAAGAAGCGGCTGGCCCTGATGAAGCGGGTAGCCGACGAAAACAAAGCCTTCAAGCGCTATCTGTGGCAGCTTGCGGTGGGACACCTGTACGCGCTGCTCGGCGATACCAAGTCGGCCTTGGCCTATCTCGAGCTAGCGGAGAAGGGGGCGGTGAAGGACCCGGAGGCGGCGGAGCAGGTGCGTCTCTCCCGGCTGCTGGCGCGGCTGCGCGGCTTGAAGGCCGTGGATAAGACGCAGGAGCCTTATTTTGCCGGGGAGCTCGGGTGGCTGGGGATGTCCAAGAACCCGCGCGCGTACACCCTGGATCACTGGGCGGTGCCGCTGCTCAGCAAGCTGTATAAGAAAGCCGGCGATCCCACCCGCGCCCGTCTTTTGGTCGATGATCCCGAAGCGGCGATCTATCACGATAACCGCCGCATCGATGGGCTCATCGAGTTCTTGGAGCGACCGGGCAAGTCGGCGTTCGATGAGTACCTGGCGCGGCACAGCGGCTACAAGAAGGAACAGCTGGTCGAGCTCAAGGCGCTTAACGAGCTTTATGCCGGACGGTTCCAGAGCGGGGCGGACTTGTTGGCGCTGGCGGGACCGGAGATCGGCAAACAGAAGCTGCGCGCCGATCCGTTCTTGATCCACATCGTCGACTGTCATGACTGCGACTTCGCGGCCAAGGGCGCCGGCACCTACACCAAGGCATCGTTTGTCAAAAAGCTCCTCGAGCTATCGACCAAGGCGGCGGGCACCGGCGCCGAGGCGGCCCAGGCCAGCTTCCAGCTGGCTAACGGTCTTTACAACATGAGCTACTACGGCAACGCGCGCGACTTCTACGGTACCGACCATCGCAACTTCCCCGACTCCCACCCGCTGACCTTGGATATGCAGCTGGCGGAGAAGTATTACAAGCGCGCCATGGAGCTGTCGGGCGATAAGGAGCTCAAGGCCAAGGCTTGCTTCATGGCGGCCAAGACGGAACAGAACCGCTACTTCAATGCGGCGGCGAAAAACGGCAACAGCCAACCGGATCCGGCGGAGGCGGTTCACTCGCCGGTCTACTTCAAGCTGCTCAAAACCTCCTACGCCAACACCCGCTACTATCAAGAGATCGTCCGCGAGTGCGGGTATTTCCGCAGCTACCTCAAGCGCTGACCAGCACCTTGAGCGTGCCCGGACGCGCCGCGTGCAAAAGCGCTTGGTCCGCGTGCGCCAGCGGATAGCGGGCGGCGATGAGCTCACCTAGATCAAGGCCGCGCGCGAGCAGCGCCACGGCTTCCTGCATATCGCCGCAGCGTGAGCCGATCACCTGGAGTTCGTTTATCACGATCGGCGACCAGTCCATCTCGATCTTTCCGGCGACGGTGGTCTTGAGAATCACCTGGCCCTTGGGGCGCACCATGCTGAGCGCCCGCGCGATGCCGCCGGCGCTGCCCGTGGCTTCGATCACCGCGGGCACGCCGTTGAAATCGGTGCCGAGCTCGCGCTCAAGCCGCGTCTCCGCACCGGCCTTGCGGCAGAGCGCGAGCTTTTGTTCGTGATGGCCCACGACCACCGTGCGGCGTCCGGTGGACAGGAGGGCGCGGGCGATGAGCTGCCCGAGCTTGCCGTCTCCTAGGACCACGGTGGGACCAGTGTCGGGTCGGAGCACGTGGGTTACATGCAGGGCGGCGGCCAAGGGCTCGGCAAAGACGGCTTGTTCATCGGGAATGGCGGTGGGCAGCGGCACCAGGGTGCGCTCGGGCATGAGGAACCGCTCGCTCATCGCGCCATCGCGGCCGAGGATGCCGAGCACGCTGCGGGCGGCGCAGTGATGGCTGTTTTTGTCGCGGCAGTCGGCGCAGCGGCCGCAGCCGGCGTTGATATCGGCAACGACCCGCCGACCGACCAGCGCCGGATCATCGGCGGCGAGCACGTCGGCGACAAACTCATGACCGAGCACGCCGCGGTAGCCCATGTAGCCGCGGCACAGCTGCAGATCAGTGTCGCATACCCCCGCGACCCGCAGCCCAAGAAGGGCTTCACCGGGCTGACGTTGGGGCTCGGGGTGGTTGGCATCGAGGCGGGGGGGCGTGTCGCAGAGGAGGGCGAGCATTAGGCGGTTATACACTTTTCGGACTGCGCCGCGGGTCCTGTCACCTTCTGCGGCACTGAAGCGCTGCGCGCTGGGGGCCCCGCCTTCGGTGCCACCCGCTCTGGGTTTCTAGGTCGGACTGCGCGGGACACCTAATGTAGTTAGGCCGGGGCGTTGCGTCGCGCGGCGCCGTCTTACTTGATCGGCTCGCGCGGGAACACGACCGTGGACAGCGGCGTGCCGGGCGCGGCGAGGTTGGCGGAGCGGATGCCGGCGTCCGAGACCGAGTAGACGTAATCGCTGCCCGCATCGCTGGCCATCACGCTGCGGCGGATCCACGGCGTGTACCAGTAGGTCCACTGGGCCGTGCCGCCCTGCACATAGATATCCTTTTGCGACACCGCGCCGCGCGGCGTGATGCCGGTGCTCGTGTCGATGCCGAAGACTCGGACCTCGCTGACGAAGCTGTTCCACGGATCCGCCGCCGCGCCGTCATAATCGCTAAACGGAATCGCCAGCAGCTTGCGCTCCGGGAAGTAGTTGAAGGCGTGGTGGTCGTAGGTGGCTTCGGACCAGCCGTAAGCGGTGCCGACGAGCTGGGTGAAGGTCTGCCGCGGGCTCTTGAGATCGGTCACATCGAACATACTGAGCTGCAGCCGGCGCTCGTTCCAGTTGGCCGTGCCGCCGCTCGGATCGGGCTGATAGACGCCAAGGGTGAGGAGATGATTGGCGTCGAGCGGATGGATGTAGGTCGAGAAGCCGGGCACCTTGAGCTCGCCGACGCGGCGCGGGGCGCTGGGCTGCGACAGGTCGAAGGTGAACAGCGGATCGACCTGCCGGTAGGTGACCAGGAACCCGCGGTCGCCGATGAACCGGGCGCTGAAGATGCGCTCGCCCTTGGCCAGCTCCTCGCTCTGTCCTACGGTAACAAGGTGGCCGCTGTTTTCGCCCATCACGCTGATGCGGTTGGAGGTCTCCAGCGTGCCCCAGCGGTTGGCCGGATTGGCCAGATCGGGCACCCGGCGGTTGAGGGTGGTGGCGATCCGGAAGTAGCCCTTGTCCTCATCCATCGCGAACTGATCGATGATGTGTCCCTCGACTCCGCCCGAGCCGACGTAGGCCGCGCGGTTTTTGTCCGCGAGATCGAACTTGTGGACATAGGTGAAGTCCTGCTGCCCCGGCACCGGCCACCACCACCAGTGCGGGCTGGCGATATAAAGCGAGGAGGCGGAGGCGTAGATCTCGCCCACCTCGCCGAGCACCGTGGACCGGGTGGGCGGCGCCTCCGGCGTATCGACGTTCAGGGTCGCTACCGTGACAAGCCCCAGGTGCACCGGCGCGTTGGACTTGTAGAAGTCGCCGCAGGCATACGGCACCTCGACCACCTTGCCGTCTTGCAGCTTGCGCTTGACCGGCGGCAGCCACTGCGCCAGCGTCTGGCCGCGGATAAGGGCCTCGTTGTCTTTTTTGAGCGCATCGATGGCGGCGTTCCAGCGTCCTTTGTCCTGATAGAGATCACCCGTGGTCGAGCTGGGCCAGAACTGCACCTTGCTCGGGTAGCGGAAAAAGTCCGACAGGACCATGCGCACCGAGCTGTCGATGCGGCGGGAGTTGGCGTAGGTGCCGGGAAGATAGGTCTCGCTGAGGACCTTGAGGTTGCCGATGTCGCTTACGTCTACGACCGTGACCTTGGTGGTGTTGCCGTAGTAGTAGCCGCAGCCGTCGATGCCGCGGCAGGCGAGATCAGCGGTGGCGCCGCCGCCGGCCCCGCCCTCCGTGACGCCGTCATACTTGGTGTAGACCGCAGAGAAGACGACCACCCGGTTCTTCTCGTCCAGGTACATCTGCGAGGGATACCCTTCGATGCTCAGCCCGCCCTGTAGGCTCAGCTGATCGGCGGGCCAGCTCTTGACGGCGTGCAGCTTTTGTCCGGACAGGACGAAGATGCGGGTGCCGTCGTTCTTCATGAAGTCGGCTTCGTCCACGCCGGCCACTTGGGTGTTGGTCTTGGTATAGGCGCTGGGCCCGCTGCTGCGCGTCCCGCCGGACGCATCGGCGGCCGCGGCTTCCGGCGCGAGGAAGCCGCCGCACCAGCCGCCGTCCTTTATGCAGTCGAGCTGCAGCTGCATATCGCGCACCGCTTCGTCTTCGATATAACTTTCCAGCGCGTCGCAGCTGGCGAAGGTCTCCAGGGTCAGGCGATCCTGAATCGCGGCCGGCTGGATCGGGGTGTCGCTGCAAGCGGTCAGGATCCCGATAAGACCCAGCGGGAGTAGAGAAGAGCGTCGCATGGTAGCCTCCAGGGGCGGCGGTTTTCCTAAGCGCCGCCCAGCAATCTAGTAGGTGGTGATGCCGGACCTACTTAGCGAGCGCCATGCCAACGCGCATCTCCGACGACAGCGTAACAAACGGATCCTTGGTTTTTCGAGATCGGGTCTCAATTCTTTGAACGCCGCATCCCGGCGCGCGGGGTGCCGCGGCCGGCGCAAACCCTGGAAATACGGAAGGATTTTCAGCGGCGCTGGCGCTTTACGGTGAGCTCAAAAATATCCGGCCGCGCGTAGTGGCCGGTGACATCGAGCGTCATGCTCTCGCGGATGATCTCGGAAAGGTCCAGCTCCGCCAGCAGGATCGTCTCTTGCTCATACACGGGTCCGGCCAGATAGCGGCCGTCGGGAGCGATGATCGCGCTGCCGCCGCGCTGGAGGAATTTCTGCGGGCTCTCGGAGAGGTCCGCCGCCGGCGCAAGCTCTTTTGGCAGGTCGGCGACCGTGGCCAGACCGCCCGCGGTCAGGACGAACGTCCGGCCCTCGAAGGCGTATTGGCGGCTTGCGACTTGATGCATCTCATGCACGGTCGGAAACACAGAGATATGAATCTGTTCGCCGCTGCTGTGCATGGCGTGACGCGCCAGCGGCATCCAGTGCTCCCAGCAGATCAAACCGCCGACGCGCCCCACCGCCGTATCCACGGCTTGCAGCCCGGCGGCGTCGCCCAGGCCCCAGACCAGGCGCTCGGTGTACGTGGGCATCAGCTTGCGGTGGTGGTTTCTGAGCCGGCCATCGGCGTCGATGACGATGAGCGTGTTATATAAGGTGCCCGTGCCCGCCCCTTGGGCGACCCGCTCGTTGAGGCCCAGCACCAGCACCGCCTGATGCTGCTTGGCCAATTGGCACAAGACGTCGACCTCCGGACCCGGCACGGTGACGCTGTTGCGGTACAGCCGCTCGAACACCTGCTTGGTCGGCGCGTGATTCCATAGCGCCGCATCGCGGCAGGTATCAAGCCATACCGAATAGCCGGGAAACCAGGTCTCGCCGAACGTGATCACCTGCGCACCTTGCGCGGCCGCTCTCTCGATGAGCGCCACAGCTTTGGCGAGCGTCGCCGGCAGATCGTAATAAACCGGGGCCGCCTGCACGATGGCGGCGATGACAGTCTGGGTCATAAGGCTTGCCTCAAGCGCGTGGTTTCGTTGCGGATTCTATCATTTGCGCTTGGGCATTATAGTAGAGTGCCGCGCACTGAGCTCTATATGCACACTCCCAACCTCGCCCCCCGTGTTCTCGATCTTTTGGCCGCGCCGCTGTTCGTGGCGCTGCTGCTCGCCGCCAGGCCGACGGCTGCGGACGCCGCGCCGCGCTTTACGGCGGAAGACAACCTGGCCGATTTTGACGCCTTGCTGGAAAATCTGGCGCACCGCTACGCTTACCTGGAGCCGCGGCGGACGAACCTTTCGGAGATGCGCACCCGGCTGCGACCTCTGGCGGGGGCGGCGCACAGCCGGGAGGAGCTCGTGCGCGTGCTGGAGCAGGCCCTGGAGCCGTTAGCCGACGGGCACGCCATCCTCAACACCAACCTGCCGGAGTCCACGCGGCTCATCCCGAGCGGCCTTGATGTCTGGGCCGAGCTGCGGCAAGGACGGGCGGTCGTGACCCAGGTGCGAACCGGCTGGCCGGCCGCGCAAGCCGGGGTGCAGCCGGGCGAGACGATTGTGGCGATAAACGGCGTGGACCTGCAGACCGCGCTCACCAAGCGGCTGCCCTGCTGCTGCGATGCGGACGCGCCGGCGACCCGGCAATGGACGCTGCTGGCGCTCCTGGCCGGAACCCACAACGGGTCGCGGCGGCTGACGCTGGAGACGGCCAAAGGGCAGCGGCAGCTCGAGCTTGGGGATCCGGATCAAGTTCCGGATCCAAAGGCGGTGACCCAGCAGCAGCTGGCGGACGGGATCGGGTACATTGCCCTGCGCGCGCTAGGCGACAAGGCCAGCGTGAAGGCGTTTGATGAAGCGCTGGCGGCGCTGCGCGGCAGTCGGGCGCTCATCCTCGATCTGCGCGACACCGCGGCGGGCGGGAACACGGAGGTCGCGGAGCCGATCCTGGGGCGGCTCGTGCGGCGGCGGCAGCCCTACCAGCGGATCGTGCCGCTGTCTGGCAAGCCGTGGCTGCGCATGGTGCAGCCGCGGGGTCCGTGGAGTTATGACGCGCCGATGGCGGTGCTGGTTGGGCGCTGGACCGGCAGCATGGGGGAGGGCATGGCCATCGGCCTTGCGGCGATGAAGCGGGCCACGATCGTCGGGAGCCGCATGGCCGGGCTGCTGGGCGCGGGGTACACCTATACGCTGCCGCGCTCCGGCATCCGCTACAACCTGCCGGGGGATCGGTTGACGCACCTGGACGGCACCCCGAGGGAAGCGTTCGTTCCTGAAGTTCTAGTGGAAGGGCAGGGGGACGAAGCGACGCTGCGGCGGGCCGTGGCGATACTGCTTGGGCGATAGCAGGGTAAGAGGTCGGTCCGCGCCCGCAAGCGGGGACGCGGACAGAGCGTGCGCATCCTGACGCGGGCGCTTACGGGCCGGTGCGTTCCAGCAGACGGCCGGCGTACTCAGGCCGGCGGTTGCTGAGCCGCCGCTCGGTCTGCAGTGATAAGGACAGGCTGAATACGTGCACGCCGCTGTGATAGGTGAGCGGCGGCAGGTCGGGGTTTGTCGAGTCGCGCGGCGGCAGCAGCGCCTCGAGGTAGCCGATATCGATGCTGCCCAGGCCCCGGAGCCCGAGCGACAGACCGGCCGATAAAAGGACGCGGTCGGAGTCCGGCAGGCTCGGATCGATCGTGTCGGTCGGAACCGGCGTCTGATCCCAGCCCACCCCGAGCCGCAGCTTGGGCCACAGCCGCTTGAGATGCGAAGGGAAGGCGCGCAGGAAGTCGACCTCGGCCCCCAGGCGGACGCTGTACGTATGTTTCCAGTCGCGCGGAATCACCGAGGTCTGCGTTTGCGTTCCATCTTCAGAAGACAGCTGCAGCGTCAGGTTCTGCGTGTCGCCCCACAGCGTCGCGATGAGGTCCAGGCTCAGGGTCAGCCAGCTCGCCGGCTTGCCCGCCGCGCCCACCGCGATCGTGTGCGGGATGCCGATGTCGGTCTGCGCGCGGGTGAAGGGACTCGTGCTGAACGCCACGCCGGGCGGCGGGGTCAGGCTCGCCTCCATCTGTCCGAAGTGCAGGTTGACCGCGGACCGATAAGAGAACCCGAAGTTGAGCCGGCCGTCCAGCAGCCGCGCGAGCACGCCGAAGTTGGCGCCGACGCCAAAGGCGCTGCCCTGGAGGGCGATATGTCCGTCCGGTTCATCCTGGGCGAAGAGCAGCGCCCGCGAAAGCTCTGCCGATGCCGGGACCAAGTCCAGCCCGAAGCCCAGCGACAGCCACGGCAGCGCCCGGATCGCCAAGGTCGGATTGAGGGTGAACGAAGTAAGGCCGATGCGCAGCACTTTGTAGCGCCCCGGAAACGGGCGCGGATCATCGGGATTCTGCCAGTCGATGGTGAGCCCGTGGCTGGCAAAAGCGCCGAAGCCCAGCGAGACCCGGTCGTGCAGCCGCAGCGCCAAGTACAGCGCCGGCAGCGGAAACAGCCCCGGCTGCGCATCGTAGACGCTGCCGCCCGGCGGATCGGCCTGACCGTAGACCGACATGCTCTGCGTCACCGCAACCAGCGACAGGTTGGCCAGCGCTGAGATCCCGTTCTGATAGCCAAGCCCCGCCGGGTTATAGAAGATCGCCGAAGCATCGTCGGGCCGGGCCACCAGCGCCGCGGCCAGCCCGGTGCCGGCGGCGGACTGCTCCGGAATGGCAAAGCCCGCAGCAAGGGCGCGCCTCGGTTGAACAGAAAGAAAAAGACCCAGCCCAAGGCACAGGGAGGCGAACACGGGGGGCGCGGCAAGGGCTCGCATGGGGGACTCCCTCGACAAAGAAAATAGCCGTTACTGAACGGTGGGCGGCTGTCCCGAAAGGCCCGTGTTGAAGTAGGTCGCGGCCTGATTCTGCATCGCGGTCATCGATGCCAAATCCGGGGTCGGACTGGCTAAGGAAGTGTGATCGCCGTTGGGAAAGAAGGTACTCACGGGCGATGCGGCCGCGCCTTCCTGATTGATTCCCTGGGTGTGCTGCAGGGTGTCGAGCGGCAGCCCGAGCTCGGTGGCCAGCGTCGCCGTCCACGGCGAAGTGACGTACAGATCTTTGCCGGCCTGCTGCAGGATGAGCTTCTTGGCGGGGATGCCCGGCATCTTCACCGGATCGGGACTGCGCACATACCGCGCAATATTTAGCGGATCCACCGGATCGAGAATCCACCGCAGACCTTCCAGCAGCATCAACGCATCCAGCGTTCCCGCCGTCGCGCCCAGGTTGGCGTACAGATCCACCGACAACATGGAGGTCTGATCGGAAAACATGTCCACGATCGATCCACCGCCGGCGTTGAGCACCGCCAGCTTGAGCTGCGACTGCGCCGCCAGGAAGCTCGGCCCGACCAGCGCGCCCAGCGACCAGCCGAGGTAGCCGACGTTCTGCGTATCGATCGTCGACAGTAGCGCATTGGCCGCCGCCAGCTGCGCCTTGAGACCAGTGGGGCTCGTGTCCTCCACCACGCGGACCACCTGCGTCAGATCCATTACCAGCTGCTGGTAGTTGTCGCGCTGCGCGAAGGGGTCGGCGGCGTTGAAGAAATCGCGCTTGGGCAGGTTGGCGTTCGGCTTGGTGTCGGGGCTGCCGGGGACGCTCTGCACGCCCTGCATGGTCTCGGGAATCGGCTGGCCGCTGCACTTGCCGGGCTGGTTCGCTCCCGGCTGAACGCAGGTGCCGCCGCCGGTGCAGTCGGAATTGGTAAGACACACGTAGCGCGAGCCATGATAAGGCGCATCGATGGCCAGGATCGCCAGCCCCTTGGTGGACAGCAGGGTGCCCAGGGTCAGGTACAGATCGCCGCGCCAGCTCGTCAGCGCGTGCTGGGTGATGAGCACCCGCGCGGTAGGCGATACGATCTTGAGCGGCAGCATCATCATGAACGGAATCTGCTCGTTGAAGGCCGGGTTGGCGACAAGACGGGCTGGGTTTATCGGCCCGCGCAGATCGATCGCGCGGCGGATGGTCAGCCGGCCGTGAACGATGTTCAGCGCAGCCGTGATGGTTACGTTGTCGATGGTGACGGCGGTCGGCACCGCCAGCTTGGCCGGCAAGCCGGCGTACTGCAGAAGCGGGTTCACGATGCTGACCGTCCGGAACACCGCGAAGCCGGCGATCGCCGCCGGATCGATCCCCAGCGTCTTGAGCTGCATGACGGCGGGCGCCATGGCCAGACGCGCCTGCTCCAGGTCCTGTGCCTGCGCATTGGATAGGACCGAGATCGCCGACTTCCCACTTACGAAGACCGGTGCCGTCTGAGTCAGGAGCACCGTCGCCGGCGCCGGCGTCAGCGGCTGGCCGCGAGTATCCTTGATGGTGTTTAGGAGCACCGCGGCATAGGTCGTACGATCGCTCTGGAGTGGACGCTTGGGCGTAATCCAGATTTGTCCGGCAAAGCCCGTGAGCTTTTTCGGAACGTCAACGAGCGCGCGCAGCGGCTGGGCGCTATAGGTCGGCGGCTGGCTGGCGGAGGTCAGGTTCAAAAGCAGCGCCGACTGGCCGGTCACGACCGTGGCGGGATCGATCTCGACCGCCGGGGTGCCCGGCGCGGTGAGGACGGGAAAGCGCACCGATGCGGTGGTCGAAAAGCCATCGAGATTATCCAGCCCGGCTTTGGTCGCTTTGGTGCGCGCGTCATCGCTGGCAAACACCGGGAGCTTGACCTTGGTGTCATCGCCCACGCCGGCGCGCAGCGGATCAGCGAGCGCGAGGTTGGTGGGAAACGGCAGCTCCCCGGTCGTCGGATCGAACGTGGCGAAGGTGCGCGCGCTGATGGTGAAACTCCACGCCGAGACCGCCTGGCTGCGCGTGCGGCCGGTCAGCCCCAGCACGGTCTCTAGCAGCGGCTGGAACTGCGCCCGCAGCCCCTCCAGCTGCCGCGCCTGATCGTCGCTTAGCCCATCGACGATGGCGTGACAGCTGCTCTCTTGTCCGGCCGGGCATAGGCAGGCCGGATTGGCGGTGTACTGGCAGAGCCCGATGAGCGGAGTCTTGCTGCGCAGGAACACGAACGCCGCATCGGCCAACACCGGCAGATTGCCGGCGCCGAGCACCCCGTGCAGACCGCCGCCATCCTGCCAGCTGAACACCGCCACTACATAGGTATGGCCGCCCTGCCAGCGGCCTTGCGGGACGATCGCTAGCCGCGTCCCCGCCGACTCCGGATCGAGGATCGGCGTGGCGGCCGGCGGCGCCAAGAGCTGCTTGGTCGTGGCGTCATACACCACGACGCCCTGGGTCAGCGATGCCGGATCGAGCGCCCCCGAAAAAGGCGCCCCCGCCCCGGAGTCCGGTGGAAATCCATCGAGTGTGCGCAGGTAGTCATTGAAGGTCTTGACCGCTGCGCTTTGATCCTCCGCCGGATCTTTGGGAATGACCAGCTTGCCGCCCATGCGCACAAGATCGGTCGGCGTGGGTACCACCGCCGGCACCGCCGCCGGGTTGAAGATGGCGACGATCCCGGTGCTGCTGGTCGGCGGCAGCGCGCTGCAGCGGAATAGCGGCGACACGGCGGCAAGCAGCACTCCAAGCCAAGACAGCTGCAAAAAAGCTCGTCGAGCGTGGTACATGACAGTTCCCTCCCAAGCCCCGCCAGGCTGCATCGCAGACCTGACCGGCTTGGATGTTAGCACGGCATGCTTTGCCGATGCGCCAGGTAGAATCTATCCGCTGCGGGATTTTTGCGGGCGGCCGCTTGGGACCTTGACGATGTGGGGGCGCGTCGCAGATCTGCTTATCCGGACTCGCTGTCCGCTGCGCCGCTTCGTCATGGATCGGCCGCGCTTTCATGTACGCGGCCGGAGTGAAAATCTCCGGGCCGGAGCCGCGCGAGCTCGGCGCAGTCATGTAACAGGGCGGCGCGCTCCGGAACGGGGCTGGCGCGCTCCGGCTGCGCCGCCGCAAGACGCTGCAGATAGCTGCAGCCCGCGTCGAAAAATCCTTCGATGGTAGTAAATGAGATGCGCGCGGTGCCGTCTTCGCTGGCGCTGACCAGGCGCGTGCCATCGGGAGACATCGCTACCGACACCACCGCCCCGCGGTGCCCAAGTACGGGAAAGAGGAATTGTCCGCTCTGCGCATCGTACGCTTTCAGCGCACCGTCGGCACCCGCGGTAAAGAGGCGGCGCCCGTCGGGCGAATAGACCATGGCCTCGATCGGGGAATCGCTGCTGGGGATACGCAATAGGAGCGCACCGGTGGTAGGGTTATAGACATAGACTTCGCCCGTGAACAGACCGATGGCGACGCTGCCATCGCCGGGGGAAAACGCGATCGAGTGGGCGGCGAAAGCATAGGAACCGAGCTGCCGCAATAAGGCGCCGCTTGCGGCATCATGGATGCGCGCGGTTTGATCGCTGCCGATGGTCGCGACCTTTTTGCCATCCGGCGAAAAAGCGGCGCTCAGCACGGCGCCTTGGTGGCCGGTGAGCGTGGCGGTAAGTCGCGCCGGTCGGACTGCGAAGATGCGCGCGGTGCCGTCGTCGCTCGCGGTGAGCAGCCGGGTGCCGTCGGGAGAAAATTGCAGGCTGCGCACCAGATCTTTGTGGCCGCGCAGGGTGGCCAGGCTGCGCAGGTGGAAGCGCTGCGGGTCGAACTGCCAGAGCTTGACGGTGCCGCCTTCGTTGTCTTTGCTCGGCTCGCCTACCGTCGCCAGCAGCGTTCCGTCCGGGGACAGCGCCAGCAGATCGATGAACCACAGCGCGCTCACAAGCCGCGCCCGCAGCGCCCCGGTCGCGGCGTCCCACACGCGGCCGACGCCATCATCGCCGGCGGTTAGAACAAGCTTCCCCGCAGCCGAAAAACCGGCGGCGCGGACGGGCGCGTTGTGGCCGATGAGCGGATGCTGCAGGGTCGCGGTCGCGGCGATGAGGCCGCGCAAGATGTTGGGCGTGAGCGGGTGGCTGCTCTTGAGCGCCGCCGCCACCGCCCGCATGCCGCCGAGCAGCGCCTGCGACTTGCTCTGCCGCCCGGCCGCGAGCAGCGCCGCTTGCACGCCTTCGAGCTCGAGGTTTTTACCCAGCAGCTCCTGCTGCGCCTGGAAGCGCTCCTTGGCCAGCTGCTCCGCTTCATTTTGCAGCAACGCCGCCTGGTGGCTCGCCAGCTGGGCGAGCTCGCGCGCCGCTTCGGCCGCGCGCCGTTCCTTTTCCGCGCGGAGGCGTTGGCTCTCGGCCTGCGCCGCCTCTTGCTCCGCCCGTTGGCGCTGGCGGTCGGCCAGCTGCGCCAGCTGCGCGCCTTTGCGCATCGAGGAAAGAGCCTGCTGCTCCCGCTGCTCGGCGAGCTGCTTGGCCTGCGCTTCGCGGCTGTATGCGCTGGCGACTTGCGCGGCGGCGCGCTCGGACTGGGCGCGCAGCCACTCGGCTTGATCGCGCGCGCGGGCGGCGGCTTGGTGCATCCGCTCCGCATCCTCTTTGGCTTGCTTTGTGAGCTCGTACTGATGGCGCAGGATGAGGAGCGCGATCAGCAAAAGTCCGATCGCCGCCCAAAGGACGATGATGATCTGCCGCCGCGTCCGCGATAGCGCCTCGAGCTGCTCGCGGCGCAGGGCCTCGACTTGCGCGGCTTGGCGGGCCGCTTGTTCGCGCTGGCGCTGCTCCGCCTCCTCTTGCGCCCGCCGCAGGCTGTCCATCAGGAAGTGGCGCTCATCGGGAGTGATATCGTCCCGGCCGCGCGCCCAGTCCTTTGCTTTGGTGAGCGCCTCACCGCGGAGCAGGAAGTCGGCGTGATAAGCCGATTCCCGCCACGCCAATAGGGAATCGAGGAAGAGCCGCTCGGTCTGCTGCTGCTTGACCCACCGGGCATCAAAGACCTGGGCGAAAATCAGGTTGCGCACGGTCAGATACTCGCCGTGTTCGTCGTGGCGCTCGGCGGCCATGCCGGTGAGTCGCAGCGCCATCTGGCACGGATCCTGACCGCTCACCGGGACGCGCTCCCGTCCGCACAGCCGGCCGTAGAGCCACAGCATCTGGGCGATGCGCGGGCTGCCTACCTCGCGGGCGAAGCACTTCTCGGCATTGGCGAGGTTGGTCTCCAGCACGCGGCCGCGGCGGAGGAATAGCCGCTCCACTTCGCCGCGTACATCGGCGACCGGATCGCGCAGCTCATCGCCGCGCGCGCACAGGGCGGCGCACAGCTTTTGCGTCATATAAGGGTGGCCGGCGGTCCAGAAGAAGATCTGGTCGAGCAATCGATCGGCATCGATGCGCAGCTCGACCAGCCCCGGGTGGAGGGCGCATAGCTCGCGGCGGCTGAAGTCCGGCAGGGTGATGCAGCGGCCGATGTTGAACGGCGTGCGCAGCTCGTCCTGCACCAGATCGCCGGGCATGGCGACTCCGAACAGACAGAAGGTCAGGCGCGCGTAAGCCGCGTCGTCAGCGCGGGCGTTATAAAGGGCGCGGATCGCGGCGAAGAAATCATCGCGCGCCACGCCCGGAACCGCGAGCAGCGCGTCCAGCTCATCGATGAAGACGACCACCGGGCCGGCAAGGTGTTCCAGCACCAGATCGCGCAGGTAGCGCAACCAGCGATAAAGCGGCGACAGCCCGCTCTGCCGCTGCCAGTAGGTGGTGGCATCGGGGAGGCCAAGCTGCTTGCCGACCTCATAGGTCAGATCGAAGTACCACTCGCTGCTCGTCGCCTGGCGGCCGCCGAACTGGGTCAGGTCCAGGGATACGCAGCGGATGCCTTGGGCTTCCAGGTGGCGCTTGGTACGGAGCCGCAGACTGGACTTGCCTATCTGCCGCGGCGCCAGCACATAACAGAACTCGCCGTGGCGCAGCGCTTGCGACAGCTCGGCATCGGCGGCGCGGACCACGTACAGGGAGCCCTCGCGGATCGTTCCGCCGACCTGAAACTGCGGCACCGGGCCGCTCCGGGCAGCGGGCGCGCGGGTATGTTGCGGCAAGGCTAGCGTGGGAGTTCCCTTGGCAAGTGGCGCTCGCTCATAGCGAGGGACGACTTCCCTTGTCAACTGCGACGAGCTGGGACGCCGCCAGTGTGTTGCCCGGTCCGGCGCCCGGTGAGGGCGAAACCGGGCCAAAGCGGGCGGAACGGGCCGCGGCGCACGCAAGCCTTGACGGCTCGACTCGCGCCCCGGAACTATCGACCGAGATCAACAGGCGGTCCCAGACGATGCGTATCAAACACGAACTCCTGCGCTCGCTGCGGCTTGGGCGCGGGCTGACGCAGCAGGAAGTTGCCGATGAGATTGAGGTCGATATCCGCACCTATCGCAAATACGAGAGCGGCGAGGTAAACGGCGGCGCCGCCGATCCGGTGCGGGCGTCGCAGTATGAGACCCTGCGCGGGCTGGCGGCGCTGTTTGGCCTGGGAAACCCCGCCGAGCTCGTGGACCTGGCCGCCGCGGAGACGCCGCCGTTTCAGCCGCGCCTGCCGCCGCCGGGGGCGCCGTTCCAGCTTTCTTTCTACGTACATCGCGACAAGGAGGAGAAAAAAGCGCTCACCCGGCTGCACGGCGCCGGCGTGCCGGTGGTCCTCCAAGGTCCTGAGCGCTACGGCGCTTCGACGCTCCTAAGCTACCTCTTGAGCCAGCTGACGCGCGCCGAGGAGCCGCCGGGACCGCCGCTGCGGATCAATTTTCAGCGGCTCGATGACAGCTGCTTCGAGTCGCTCGACAGCTTGCTGCGCAGCTTGTGCCGGCGCTTGCTGGCGCTGCTCGATGTGCCGGAAGCCGACGCGGTGATGCAGCAGATCTGGCAGCGGCCGGGCAGTGCCAAGAGCAAGCTGTCGTGGGCGATGGAGCGGCATGTGCTGCCGGCGCACGAGCGCGTGCTGCTGGCCTTGGAGCATGTCGATAGGCTGCTTGGGTGCGCGTATCACAACGACTTTTTCAGCTTGCTGCGCGGCTGGGTCGAAGGCTGCGCCGAGCCGTCCTGGGCGAAGCTGCGGCTCCTTGTGACGGTCTCCACCGAGCCGATCCTGCTTGAGAGCATCGACCACTCGGCTTTCTTCGCCCTGGCGCCGGCGATCCGCATCGACGAGTTCACCCCGGCGCAGGTGATGCAGCTGGCGGCGCTTTACGGATACACGCCGGGGGAAAAAACGCTCTGCCGAATCCAGGCGCTGGTCGGCGGGCATCCGTATCTGCTGCGGCTGATATTCTCCGAAGCGCACGAGCAGGGCGTGCTGCTCGATTCCCTGCTCGAGCAGCTGGGGCCGGGAGATGGAATCTTCGCCTCCCATCTGCATCAGCTGCGCATCGTGCTGGAGAGTCAGAAAGAGCTCCTGGCGGCGCTGTGCAGCGTCCTTGACGATCCGGCGGGGCCGCTGCGCTTCGCCGATTACTGCGCGCTTTACAGCAAGGGCCTGCTCCTAGAACAGGAGCCCGGACTTTATCGCGTGCGCTGCCGCCTTTATGCGGACTACTTCCGCACGCTCTACCGCAAACGTGCGTAGGGGCGACGTGAGCGCTACATACACTCGCGCAGCAGCACCGCCACCGAGCCCGGATCGGTGAAGCTCGTAGCCGCCAGATCCAGCCGGTGATCGCCGTCGAAGTCGCCGATTCCCAGCCAGTTGGCCACCGCGCCGCTGGCGAACGACTGCGGCGCCGCGAAGCTGCCGTCGCCGTTGCCGTGCAGGACGTTGACCAGGTTGCCCAGCTCGTCCACTACCACCGCATCGAGCACGCCGTCGCCGTCCAGGTCGCGCACCGCCATGTCGTTCAAGCTGTGCGCGGTGGCGGTGTAGTGCTTGGCCGCGGCGACCGTGCCATCGCCCTTGCCCAGAAGGACGCTGATGGTGAGGGCGTTGCCGCTTATCACATCGAGCTTGCCATCGCGGTTCACGTCGGCGATGGCGAGGAAGATCGGGCTCTTGTCGGTCGGGTAGTCCTCGCCGCCCGTGAAGGTGCCGTTGCCCTTGCCGAGGAACACGCTGACGTTGTTGGTCCCGCGGTTGGAGACCACGACATCGGGATGGCCGTCGCCGTTGAGATCACCGCTCGTGGCATCCCAGGGCCGCTCGGTGCGGCGGACGTCCAAGTGCGCCGCGAAGGTGCCGTCGCCCTTGCCCAGGAGCACGCCGAAGCTGGTGTCGCCCAGGACCAGCAGATCCGGCTTGCCATCGGAGTTGAAGTCGTCGCTCTTGAGCCGATCGATGTACTCCAGCGAGCTGAAAGCGGCGGGCGCCTTGAACGGCACTCCCGGCACGCTGTGGCCGTTGCCGAGCAGCATGTATCCGGTGCCGTCTTTCTCGGCATCGGATACGGCGAGGTCCGGGTTGCCATCGTTATTGAAGTCGGCGGTGACGATGGACAGCGGAACTGCGCCGGAGTTGATGTTCCGGACCGGCCGGAACGTTCCGTCTCCCAGGCCGGTCAGCAAGCTCACCTGGCTGCCGACCGAGACGCTGACGGCGATATCGAGGTGGCCGTCCACATTGAAATCGGCAACCGCGATTTCGTTGGCATAGGAACCGACGGCATACTGCAGCGGGTCGCTATAGCCGAACTCGCCCTGGTAGCTGAACAAGTCGCTGCGGGTGTCCGCGCCGCCGACGGGATTTTCGACGCGCACGGGTACCGCGCCGCAGCGGCCGGGGAGCGCCGGCACGGTCAACGCGATCGTCGTGCTCGACAGGACGCTGCTTCTGGCCAGGGCGCCGCCGATCTTGACCGTGGCACCGGTGGCGAAGTTACGGCCGGTCAGAATCAGCGGCGTACCCCCGCGGTTCGAAGCGGCGTGCAGGCTGACCGCATCGAGCTGCGGGTGCATCGTCTTTGCTGCCAGCGGCGCGCTCGCTCCGCTCAGCGCCTCGGGCAGAAGCGTCAACCCATCCGCGGAATCCGGCGCCCCAGCCCCGCAGCCGCCCGTCAGAAAGGGTAGAAGCAGACTCACTGCTCCCCACAACCGTCGCGTCGTATACATGGTCATGCTCCTCCGGTGAAAGTGACGGCACCACGGTGGCGTAGCGCCGTGCTTGCGGCCAGGGCGCAAGCGGGTCCAAGCGGGTGCGCGCCGGCAGGGGAGGCCGCCTTCGCTGCGCGGATGCGTAGGACGGTACGGAGCTTCATGATAGACTGGCAAGATGCCCCGTCGCCTGCCGCCGCAAGAGCCGCGCCGGCTTCCCAGACAGAGCCGAGCCAAAGATACGGTGGAGGTGATTCTGCAGGCGACCGCAGCGCTGTTCGTGGCGCAAGGGTATGAAGGCGCCTCGACCAATCGCATCGCCGAAGCGGCAGGCGTCAGTATCGGGACGCTGTACCAGTACTTCCCTAGCAAGGACGCTCTGCTGCTGGAGCTGTCACGCCGTCACAGCGAGCGGATGAAGGAGGTCTTCGACCGCCAGTTCGCGCTGGCCCGCACGCTGCCGCTGCGCGCCGCGATCCGGCTCATCATCCAGGCTGAGCTCGAAGCGATGCAGCTCGACTTGCCGCTGCAGCGGGTTCTTTTCGAACAGGTGCACCGCTCCGGTCTTGATGGGCACATAAAGCGCGTCCAGGCGCAGGTGGCCGTGCTGCTGCGGCAGGCGCTGGCGGAGCGGGGCAAGGAGCTGCGGGCGCTGGATCTCGAGCTCGCGCCCTTCATGCTCCTGCACGCACTGGACGGAGTCTGTCAGGCCGCGCTGCGCGAGCAACCCGAGCTCGTCGCCAGCGAGACGTTTCTTACGGAGTGTACGAACCTGGTGCTGCGCTATCTGGCGCCCGCGGACTGATAGCGGACTGATAAGCGACGGCGTTCCCCAAAACCTGAGCCCGGAGCCGGGAATCCGTTATGTGCCGACGGCAATGAGCCTTGCCTAGATGCGAGTAGCCGCAGCATCGGCCGCGCCATAGAATGCTTTTCATGGTGCGGCTCCGTCCGCCCGCATGGCCGGGGCTCGCATAGGACGGCCGCTATTGAGCATGGGTACTTCGGTTTCCACTAACGGAGAACCTCAGGTCCCACCGACCACGGTGGTCTCGCTGGGGCCCACGGGTTGCGCTCCCGCGCCCAAGCTCGGACTGGCGGCGACCTTGGCCAGCGAGCCGGCGGAGGCGACGCCGCGTCCGCTGGTCAGCACGGCCGGTTTTCCGGTTCCGCACTGGGACAAGTACGAATTCTTGGAGATCCTGGGCCGCGGCGGGATGGGCGTGGTCTATAAGGCGCGCGATCGCCGGCTCGGTCGGGTCGTCGCGCTGAAGTTCATTCACGGAGACGATCCCGTGCTGCTCCAGCGTTTCATGCAGGAGGCGCGGGCGCAGGCGCGGCTCATGCACCCGCACATCTGCAAAGTGTATGAAGTCGGCGTCGTCGATCAAAGGCCCTATATCGCGATGGAGTACGTCGCCGGCCAGACTCTGGACAAGGCGGTGGCGAACCTGGGGCTCATCGACAAGCTGCGGATCATCAAGGACGCCGCCGAGGCGATCCACGCGGCGCATGAGCTCGGGATTATTCACCGCGACATCAAGCCGAGCAACATTCTTGTCGAGCTATCCGGACGCACGGGGCAGCGGCCCGTCATCATGGACTTCGGGCTCGCCCGCGACAGCGGCGGCAGCGGCGCGGCCCGCGGGCTCACGGAGTCCGGAGCGGTGATGGGCACACCCGCCTATATGTCGCCGGAGCAAGCGCGCGGCGATACCAAGCGGCTGGGCCCGCGCAGCGATGTCTACAGCCTGGGCGCGACGCTGTACGACATCTTGGTCGGGCAGCCGCCGTTTGAAGATCAGTCGATCGTCAACATCCTGCTCAAGGTCATGAATGAGTCGCCGCTCCCCTTGCGCAGCCACCGCGCGGAGATTCCCGCCGCGGTGGAGCTGATTGTCAGCAAGTGCCTGAACAAGGAGCCGGAGCAGCGCTATGACACCGCGCAGGCGCTCGCCGATGATCTGGGCCGCTACCTCAGCGCGCAGCGGGTCACCGCACGGCGGCTTGGGTACGGCTATCGCCTGCGCTATTGGGCGCGGCGCAACCGGGCGCTTGCCGCGCTCGCCGCGGGGCTGCTGGCGAGCCTGCTCGGGCTCATCGGCCTGGGTATCCGCACCCGCATCGCCTGGCTGAAAAAAGAGGAGCAGGCCAGGCGCGAGGCGGCGCTGGCGCAGAAGCTCGGTCAATCGGTGGAAGGGCTGGAGTGGCTGGTGCGCACCGCGTACCTCTTGCCGCTGCACGACGCCGACTATGAGAAGGGCCTGGTCCGCGCCCGCATGACGGCGATCACCACCGAGCTGCGCGAGGCCGGCGCGGCGGGCGCGCGGCTTGGGGCCTACGTACTTGGGCGCGGCCATCTGGCGCTGCATGAGTGGGAGGCGGCGCATGCAGAGCTGAAGCGCGCGGCGCAGCTCGGCTATGCGGACCCGGAGCTTGACTATGCGCTCGGGCGGGTGAAGGGAGAGCTTTACAGCCGGGCCCTGGCAGATGCGCGCAAAAGCGGCGACAAGGGCTTCTTCGCCCAGCGCCAAAAGGAGCTGCGGGCAGAGTACCTGGATCAAGCGCTGGTCCACCTGCAGCTCAGCCGCCGCTTGCCGATCGCCTCGTCCGGATACGTCGAAGGTCTCATCGATTACTATGAGCAGCGCTACGACGCCGCCCTGCTGCATGCGCACCTGGCGCGGCGCCAGGCGCCGTGGCTTTATGAGGCGGCCAAGCTCGAAGGGGATGTCTTTTTCAACACGGCGCTGGAACAGCGCGATCACGGAGAGCTCGACCAGGCGGAGCGCAGCTTCCGTCAAGCCGTGAACCGCTATGAGCAGGCTGCCGCCATCGGCCACAGCGACCACCAGATCCATGAAGCCCTGGCCGAAGCTTGGCTGCGCTGGGAAGAGATGGACCTTTTGGCGGGCCGCGATCCGGAGCCCAAGCTGCGCCAGTCCCTGGCCGCCGCCGACTGCGCCTTGGAGGCCGCTCCGCGCGATTCCTATGCGTACACCAAGCGCGCCTTTGCTCGATATTTTCAAGCGCAGTTTGCTCAGGAGAGCGGTCAAACCGACCGCGCGATTGAAATATTCCGCCAGCAGATCGCCGATGCGCACAAGGCCATCGGCGCCCATCCCGATGACGCCTATGCTTACGAGGTCGGCGGCATCGCCTATCAGCGGCTAGCCGACCTGTACGCCGCGCGGCGGCAGCCGATAGCGCCCTTTTTGGCCCAAGCCGCCGAGCACTATGAACACTCTTTGCGCCTCAACCCGCGGTTTCCGTGGGCCTATAACGACTACGCCACCTTGCTGGTCATCGCCGCCACCGACCGCATCAACCGCAACCAGGATCCAAGTGAGCAGATTGAAAAGTCCATCTCCTTGGCGGCGCAGGCAACGAGCATCGACGCGGGATATGTGTTCGCCTATAACACGATCCTCGTTGCCTACCTGCTGCGTACGCGCTGGGAGGTCGAACACGGCCGGGATCCGGCGGCGCTCCTGCCGGAGATAGCGGCGGTGGGAACGTCGATGCTCCGGATCAACGGAAAGTACGGGTTTGTGCATGGCAACCTGGGCGAAATCTATTATCACAACGCGGTGCATCAGGCGGACCGGCAGCACGATCCGCTGCCGATGATGAACTTGTCGCTACGCCACCTGGCCAGCATGCTCGAGATAAATGGCAACCTGCCGCTTGCCTATGCCTCCGTGGCTTTCGAATATTCCTTCCTGGCCAAGAAAAGCCTGTCGGTGCGCCAAGACCCCGCCGGCGCCATCGGCAGCGGCATGGCGGCGCTGACGAAGTGCTATCAGATTCAGCCCCGCTTCCCGCAGTGCCAGGTCGCCCAAGCGCAGCTCCTGGCAGCAAGGGCGGAGCTCCTGCGACAGCATGGCAAGCCGTTTCTCTCCGTGCTGAAGGCGGCGCATGCTCTGGCGCAGCAAGCCGCGGCCCAGGTCCCCGACAGCGAAGAACTCCTCCTGCCGTACGCGCAGCTATCGTCACAGCTGGCGGCGGCGCTGGGTCAAGCGGGCGGGCGGCCGGCAACGCAGATCGCCCAGGGGCTTTCGGCCATCGAGCACGCGCTGCAGATCGCCGCCGGCTGGCCGCGCGCACTCGCCGAGCGGGGATCGCTCCTGTTGCTCCGCGCGAAGCTGACCGAAACCGGAGCGCAACAGCAGGATTGCTTGCGCGCCGCCAGCACCGCCTTCAGCCAAGCCTTCACCGGGAATCCCTTGCTCAAGTCGCAGTTCGGTGAGCTGGCCGCGGCGGCAGCGCAGCTCACCCGGCCTTGAGCCTAGTTCTGGATGCAGGTCTTGGTAGTAGAATCAACCGCGGTGCAAGGTCTGGCGCTGGCCAATAGCCCCGAGCTGGATTTGGTGCAGGCAGGCCGTGGACACGACGCCGTCTGCGCCTGCATGTGGGCAACATAGTTTGGCAGCGTCGAGCGATACTGGGACGGGTTGAAGCAGGTCGCCCCGCTCGGATCCCAAAACGCCTCCATCGTATTTTCGTTCTGGGCCCCCACGGCGTGAATCGAGAGCGAGTCCCACAGCTCGATCGGCGTGTGCAGGTAATAGCTCTGGTTGGTGGTGGTGACCGGATCGCCGCTGCCGCAGAAGTCGGCGCGCTTCATCCGCGTGCACGCCTGGTGGTGGTTTTTGAGCGGCGTACCGCCCTGGCTTTCCCACGGCACGTAGCCCCACTCGATGCAGCCGCCGATCGCGTCGTGGGTGCAAGCGAGCGCAATGGAGTCGCTGTCATCGACGCGGCTGCCATCGACGAGCCACTTGGCTCCGCCTACCGGAATCATGTACTCCACTAGCTGGGTGATCGTTCCATCGCGGTTCTGGTAAGGATGCGGGCAGAAGCTCGACCAGCTCTTGCCGCCCGCGGCTTGCCAGGCCGCTTCGTACTTACCATAGGCGGCTCCGGCTTTGGTGCTCTGTAGCCGCAGGACGCCCGGAGCGCTGCCGCCCACTTGAAACTGCAGATCGAACTGTCCGGCGACGACTTGGCTCACATCGGCGGCCGTGACGGACAAGAAGCCCTGCGCGGCGGTCAGCTCGGTGACGACCTGGCCGTTGTAGGTGATGCTGTCGATCGGCGCATAATAATCCGTGTTCTGCGAGCGCACCCACCAGCCGCTGCCGGATGGGTCGGTGCCCTCGGGCGGCGTCGTCGAGTAGAAGATTCCGCGGATCGGCTCGGCGTTGAGGACCCCGCCGAACGCCTGGGCGGAGTTATTGGAAAGCCAGCCGCCGCCCAGGGCCTGATACCGCTGGTCGGTATCTTGCTCGGGGGCCGGAGCGCAGCCATGAAACAGGGAAGAGAAGAGGGCGATGGAGGCAGCGTACTTGGTGATCGTCACGACGAGCTCCTAAGAGGGTTAGCAGCGTTCGCAGGAATCTAAGGACAAGTTTCGTGCCAGCCGCCGCCCCGGCGCCGACCCGCAGTACATCATCCGGCTCCCGGTCGCGCGGCGTCCGGAACTACCGGAATGGACGAGGCTTTTAGCCCCGACAGCAGATCCGGCGGACGCTCCGATCGCCGTCCGTGCGGCCTGACACTACCGACACACGTGTCAGGCGTGTCAGCTGGGGATGCGGAGCCGCGGCAGCCTTACGACCGCGCTGCGTCTAGACGTCGTCTTCTTCCCACCCGGCCGCGCCGCGTCCGGGGCTGATTCCCAGCTTCTCAAACAGCCGCTTGAGCTGCGTACGATGTAAGCCGAGGTGGCGCGCCGCGGCGCTGATGTTGCCGCCGGACTGGCGCAGCGCTTCCTCGATCTGGGCGCGGTCGGGCAGCTCGCGCGGGGGCGGTTTGGCCGGAGATGCCGGCGGCGGCTCGCGCAGCGCAACGGCCGCTTTGGCCGGCACCGGCTGGGTGAGCGGCAGACCGGCGCGCGGGCTCAGATGCTGGGGCTCAAGCCGCGCGGCCCCGCGCCCGAGCAAAAGCTGCGCCGCCGCGCGAACCTCGGAGCGAAGCTCGCGGACATTGCCGGGCCAGGGCCGTAGCAGGCACGCCTCCACGAACGTGCTGTGCACGACCAGGTTCGGCGCGATGGGTCTTAGCGCTTGCTCGATGATAAAGGGGTGCTCCGCAAGGCGAAGGCGGAGCGGCGGCACGACGACCTCCGGGCTGTTTATGCGGTAGTAGAGATCTTCGCGGAATCGTCCCGCGCCGACCTCGGCGCGCAGATCGCGGTGTGAGGCCGTGCACAGCTGGAGCGTCACTTGCCGCGGCCGCAGCCCGCCGACCGGCAGGACCTCACGCGTCTCCAAGACCCGCAGCAGCTTGGCCTGCACGCCTATGTCCAGCTCGGCGATTTCGTCTAGGAACAAGGTCCCGCCGTCCGCCGATTGGATGAGACCTTCCGTGTCGGTGACCGCTCCGGAGAAGGCGCCGCGGCGGGCGCCGAACAGCACCCGCTCGGCGACACCCGGCGCGATGGTGGCGCAGTTGATCGCGACAAAGGGGCCGCGGCGGCCCGTGCTGCTGCCGTGGAAGGCGCGCGCCACCCCTTCCTTGCCGCTGCCGCTCTCTCCGGTGACATGAAGGGTCTGGCCGATCTGCGATGCGCTCCGCGCTTGGCCGAAGACCTCGCGCAGCGCCGGGCCGACCACCAGCTCTCCCTCAAGCTGGACCCCGCCCCGCAGGGGCCGCAGATCGCCGCAGAGCAAAAAGATGCTGTCCCCGGTACGTACTACTTTGGCCTGCGCGCTGGTCAGCCGCTGGTCTACGCGCACCGCGTCCACGTGGGTGCCATTTTGGCTGCCGTGATCGGCGATGTCGAAGCGCTCGCCGTCGTACGTTACGGTGGCGTGGCGGCGGGACATCTTGGCGTCGGCGGGAAAGTCGGCTCTCCCTTCAGCGCGGCCTAACTCCAGTCGGCCGTCGGCTAGGGGCAGTAGGACGGAGCGGGGCTGGCCGCTGGAGAACACCAGCATCAGTCCGGGAACCGGAAGCGCTTCCGGGGTTGCGCTGCCGCTGCTCAGGGAGTCCGGCAAGGTGGCCAGAGGACTGCGCGGCGGGCCCTCCAGGGCGCGGCCATCCTCGGTCGGGCGATCGGCTGCCATCTTTCCTATCGTACCGTAATTTCAGACAAGCGACATCGGCCATCCGGACGCAGGTCGCTAATTACACCCCTTCCCCGGATCCCCTTGAATCGAGCAACCGGTATATACTGCCAGGTCCCTGCGTAGAGGATGGGTGAGCGCCATGAAGCACTTTTTCAACTCTCGGGAGACCCTTGTTACCGAAGCGCTCGACGGAGCCATCTTGGCGGCGGGCGGCGGCCGACTGGCGCGGCTAGATGGGTATCCGCACATCAAAGTGCTGC
>CALFML010000673.1 GCA_937879845.1 uncultured Myxococcales bacterium | reverse complement strand
GAGTTCAGACGTGTGCTCTTCCGATCTGAGCCCCTTGCCGTAGCGCTCGACGCCCTGCAGCACGTGGGGGTGCGAGCCGATCACCAGGTCGGCACCGGCGTCGACGAGCGCGTGAGCGGCCTTCACCTGCGCGTAGTTGGGCGCCTCCGCGTACTCCTCACCCCAGTGCACGACCACGATGACGAGGTCGTGGTCGGCGCGCGCCTGCGTCACCACCGGCACCACCTGCTCGTCGATCGCATCGGTCGGCAGGTACGCCAGCTGCGGTCCCCCCTCGCGCACGGGCGCGTTGGTCCGCGTCGTGATCGCGACGAAGCCCAGTCGCCAGCCCTTGGCCTCGACGGACTCCACGCGGAACACCGGCGGCTCCATCTGTGCGGCACCGACCGGCACGAGGCCGAGCTCGCGCACCAGCTTCGGCGTCTGCTCGACGCCCTCGAGCCGCTGATCGTACCAATGGTTGTTGGCCAGGCTCACCACCGTGAAGCCGGCGGTGCGCAGGTGCTCGGCCAGCTCGGGGCTGATCTCGACGAACTCCGGGCTCGGGTGCAGCTCGAGCACCCAGTCGTGGCGGAAGCAGCGCAGGAAGAACGCGTTCTCCACGCGCTGCGCATAGACCTTGACCAGCTGCAGCGCCAGGTGCTGGCTGCTCTTGGCCTGCGGCGAGCTCAGCGCGCTGATGTCCAGGATCGCGGTCAGCCGGCCCAGCGGGTCGTACACCGGCGCGGCGCTGCAGGTCAGCGCGATGTGCGTGGCGTCGAAATGGTCGCCCTGGTGCACGCTCAGCGCCTGCCCGGTGGCAATGGCGGTGCCCACGCCGCAGGTGCCGGCGTGGTGTTCGCTCCAATCGCTGCCCAGGCTCAGCCCGGCGCGGCGCAGCGGGGCATCGAGCTTCAGGTCGCCGATGAAGTCCACCGTCACGCCGCGCGCGTCGGTCAGCAGCACGCAGTAGCCCATGCCGGCCACCTGCTGGTACAGCGATTCGAGCCCGTGGCGCGCGATGCGCAGGAACTCGTCGATGCGCTCGCGGTGTTCGCGCAGCTGCTGCTGCGGCAGGATCACCGCGGGCTGCATGCGCGTCGGGTCGAGCCGGTGCTGGTGCACGCAGCGGCGCCAGCTGGCGGCGATCAGGGCATCGGGGGCATCGGCATCGGCCGGCAGCGGCTGTCCGCCGCCGGCCAGCCGCATCACGGCGTGGATGTGCTCGCGCTGGTGTGATTGCATCGTGGCCTCGGCAAGCGTGGGCCATGGGGCGCGACCGTGGGTCGCAAGCCGACTGTAGCCTCGCGTCGGCGCTGCGGCCAGCACGGCACATAAGGCTACGGTCCCCAGGCTGAGACCGCGGAGCACCGAGCTTGCCGCCGTCAGGGCGCGAAGAGCGGGAGGCTTGTTCGTCATGGCTGATGGGCTAGCGGGGCGGGCTGCCTCTCGGATCGAGAGCATCCGGCCGCCGCGCTCATCATACACGGCGCACGGCGCGCGGAAGTAGTGGAATTTACAGGCGTCGCGGTTTGCGCCCCTCCTTGCCGATTGCCGGCCGCCCGCGCCGGACTTGCGAGCCGCCGCTAGGTGAGGGGACAGCCTATAAAGACAGCTCGGAGCGAGATTCCCGGGGCCGGCCGCGCATTACTTCGGAAATCCCACCGTAGTGGAGCCCTTGGTATGACAGGCGACGCACTGATAGGCGGCCCGGTAGCTGCGGGTCGTGTAGTAGTCGGGATCGGGCAGGCTCGGCGGGTTCATCATCCCGGCCATGCGCCCCTGGGTCGCGGCCAGCAAAACCTCCAGGCGATCCATCCGCGGCGCGATCCCGTCGCGCGCCGGGTAGTGCGACAGCGCTGGATCCTTCACGCTCGTGCCGAGGAAGCCGAGCAGCCCTTGGGCGAACTGCACCCGCGCCAGCGCCTCGGTGAGAAGCGGCATGCGCACCATGTCGCTGGGGGCGGCATCGGCGTTTTGCAGGAGCGCTTCGGCGCGGCGCATGAGCAGGTCGCTTGTCATCACCGGCGCCGCGACTTCTTGAGCCAGCTTGCGTTCGCCATCGATCGATTTGGGAGGCGGGGACGGCGGCCGGCCGCAGTCGAGGTGCTGCGCGTCGCAGACCGTGGTGAGGAGCTGGTCCATATGCGCCGCATTGGCCGGGTTCTCCGTCGGATTACGCCACAAGACCAAGGTCGAGTCGAGGTTGTAGGCATCGGTCCGCGCCGCCGTGAGCATGTCTAGGAGCAGCGCGGGGGAGTGCAGCTCGTCCAGGCTCTCTCGGTTGTACCGTCCGGCGAGGGTCAGCGCGGCGAGGCGGCTGTCATCAGGCCGCAGCTCGGCGGCGTGGCGCAGGAGCTCCGCCGAGCGCGCAAGCCGTGCCACCTGCTCCGCCCGATCGTCGCCGCCCGCGGCGTAGCGCTGCGGTCGCAGGAACTCTTTGGCCTTGAGGTAGCCATCGGCGATGCTCTGCTGGCCGGCTTGCAAAAGCGAGGCCTGATAGAACAGCGCCAGCCCGGCGTCGGCGCGCTCGTTCTCGTCGGTCAGCTCGCCGTCGTCGAGCCGCTGCAGGATCCCCTTGGCGACGTTCTCCAGGCGCTGCTCGTAGTCGGGCAGCGCTTTTTGCATCTCCTCGTTTTGCAGATCGAGGCTCTGGAAGTAAAGCGGCTGCAGCTCCTTCCAGGTCGTCGGGACGGACTCTTTGGCGCAGCCGCCGCCGGCGGCATGAAGCGCTGCGAGAGCAAACCCCGACACTAACGAAACGGCGAGCTTATGGCGTCGCATGCGGCGAACTCCTAGGCAGTGCAAGTGGGGGCAACATGCGCCGACCGAGCCGGCGATGGCAAGAGCGGAGGTGCGCGCCGAAGCGAAAAAGCCGCGGCGGCTGTTGCCGGAAGCGGGGAGGCGGCGACCCTTACTGGAGGGTGAACAGGGTCGCGGCTTCGGACTTGAGGCGGGTGCAGTCGTACTTGGTGGATAGGCGGACCATCTCGAAGACGCTGGTGCTATCGACGGGGCGGGTGGCAACCTGGTTTTTGAGCTGGGCGTCCGAGGCGTCCAAGATGTACTGCGCCGAGCGATCCACGATCGAGCCGGTGAGCCGGTTTTGGGTCGCGCGCAAGCCGTTGACGTAGCTGTAGCGGCGGCGCTGCGCCACGTACACCGAGCCGGCGACCGGACTCTGCGGGTTGACCGTGACGCCGACCTTGGTGTCGCTGTCCTGATCAAATACCCGCGTGTCCGCCTTGTCCGTCGGCAGAGCTTCGTTGAACGGCTCGGCCAAGTTGCAGCCGATGCCGATGGCGACGTCGGCGCGGTTGAAGCCGACCGAGGCGGCGGTGCCGTAGACCTGGACCGCGCCGGTGAGCATCGGCGTGGTGTCGGCAATCTTGTCGGGGACGTCGGTCATGATGAACGCGACCTCGGACTTGACGGTGACCTGACACTCTTTCTGATCCATGACCAGCTTGCCCATCCCGTCGCGGCGGAACTCACCTACGCTGAGGATGGTGTTGGTGCTGCCTTTGTCGCCGAAGATGGGCAGCGTCTGGATGCTGTCCACCTTGGCTTTGATGCCCCAGTAGCCGATGAACTGATCGTCAAACGCCGTGGTGATGGCATCGGGGTTGGGCGGCGGCGGGGTGCTCTGATCCGCCGGGGTCGCCAGGTCGGCGACGGCCATATCCGCCGCGGTGGTGCCGTTATTCTGGCAGCCGCCAAGAACCAGGCAAAGGCCGAGCCCGAGCTCGAAGATCGCGGCGCGCCGCTTTTGTCCTCCGGCGCGGACGAGAAAGTTGCTGGCGGCGAGGCCGGCGCGGCGGCCGGGCGCAGTGGGGATGCAGAGACGAGTCATGAGTCACTCCTTGGCGGGGCAGCGTAGTCTAGTATTTGCTCAAAACTTATCGCACACGCCGCCGCCGTGCCACCCCGAATGCAGGGGGAAGTGATGCGCCGGGCTCGCAGGTTATGACGCTACCGCCAGATGTCCCACAGCGCGGTGACGGTGCCGGAGTCCGGGTCGTGCCACTGCGGGCGGCCGCTTTGGAGCAGCGCCGTCAGCTGCGGGCGGTGTTCGGCCAGCGCCGGACCCCGCACGAGCGCGGCGGCGCTATAGCGGAGAAACTGATAGACGGCGACCAGGCGCTCTTCAACAGGAGCGTCATTCCCCTCGCGGCACACTTGCAGAAAGATGAGCCGCAGCGGCCAGCCGAGCGCCGTCTCAGCAAGTTTCTCGTCGCCGATGCGCAGCCGGCAGTCCGCCGGACAGTCGCGGGCGGCCAAGGCGGGCAGGGCGGGCTGCTGCACCGGACCGATGACTCGCGCCTCTGGCAGCGCGTCTTCCACCGCGCCCGGAAGGAGCGGCGATAGTAGGATCGTCAGTGCTTGGAGCCGAACCTGCCGGCACCCGTCCGGCTGGAGCGTCTCCTCGGTTTCCGCGGGGATGTTATCTAGGCGTAGGCGCATGGCGGTAAACGGTCCGCCTCATTTTAGCGGCTCGTCCGCTTCCGCGGGTGGGGAGAAGGCGGGCTTATGACAGGCGCAGCGTTTTCGCCATGGGCAGCTCGCGCACGCGCTGGCCGGTGAGGGCGAACACGGCGTTGGCCAGCGCCGGCGCCACCGGCGGCACACCCGGCTCGCCGACCCCGCCGGGCGCGGCACCGCTGTCGACAATCTCGACGTGGATATCGCGCGGCGCTTCGGCGATGCGCACAAGCCGGTAGTCGTGGTAGTTGCTCTGCTCCACGGCGCCGTCCTTCATCGTGATGGCGCCGTAAAGGGCGATGCTCATGCCGAAGATCACCGCCCCTTCGAGCTGCGACCTCACCCGCTCATAATTTACGACCGTACCGGCGTCGGCGACGATCCAGGCTTCATCGACGCGGATCGCTCCGCCCGGCCCGCGGACCACCGACAAAACGACCGCGGTATACGACACGAAGCTGCGATGCGCGGCCAGTCCCAGCGCCCGCCCTTTCTGTTTGCGTCCGTCCCAGCCGGCGAGAGTGGTTACGCGCTCGATGACCCGGCGCAGGCGGGCGGTGTCGATGGGGTGCTGGTCCAGCGAGTGGCCGTAGTTCGACAGCTTGTCGACGCCGAGCTCCGCCTTGGTGACGATGCGCGGCGGACCGATGATGTCGAGCAGGGTGTCGCGCGGATCGGCGCCGCGGGCATGGGCCAGCTCGTCGATGAAGCTCTGCACCGCGAAGGCGTGATAGATGTTCGCGACCGAGCGCAGCCAGCCGATGCGGGTGTAGGCCCGCGCCTCGCAGTTTTCGGCGCGGACGTTGGCAATCGCCAGCGGCAGGTCGAGGACGCCCTGCTGCAGCTCGCCTTCATCGGAAAACGTCGCGCCGGTGAACGTCGCGCTGATCGATGGGAACGCGGTGCGGTGATGCCAGGCCACCACCCGGCCGGCATCATCCAGCCCAGCAGCGAGGCGCTGCGTACTGACGCTGTGAAAGTAGTCGTGCCGCACGTCGTCTTCGCGCGTCCACTGCAGCCGCACCGGAGCGCCCGCCGCCCGCGCCGCGAGCGCCGCTTCGACGATGAAGTCGGGCTTGGACTTGCGGCCGAAGCCGCCGCCGAGCAGCGTGACGTGCACCGTGACCTGGCTCTCTTTGAGACCCAGCGCCTGCGCCACTTCCCGGCGCGCCTCTTGCGGATCCTGGGTCGGGGCCCACACCTGGCAGCTGGCGCCGTCGATCTTCACCACCGCCGCGAGCGGCTCCATCGCCCCGTGCGCCAGGTGCGGCGCGTGGTACTCCGCCTCGACCCGCCGCTTGGCGCTGGCGAGCGCGGCCATCGCGTCGCCCTTGTTGCGCACCACCTTGCCAGGGGCGCGCACCGCCGCCGCGAGCGTCTGCTTGTAAGCCGCCGAGTCGTACCCGCCGTTATCGCCGGCTTCCCAGGTGACGGTCAGCGCCGCCCGCCCGCGCAGCGCCGCCCACGTGTTGTCGGCAACCACGACCACGCCGCCGAGCGGCTTGAACGCGAACGGCGGCTTGGGCGCCGGCAGCTCAAAGACCTTGCGCACGCCCGGCACGGCCAGCGCCGGCGCCGCATCGAAGCGCTGGACCTTGCCGCCCACCACCGGCGGCCGCAAGACGACGGCCGTGAGCATGCCGGGCAGCCGGATGTCGGCCCCGAACAGCGCCTTGCCGGTGACGATATCCGGCCCATCGAGGAGCGGCATGCGGCGCTCGCGCTGGCGCTGCGCCGCCAGCGGTCGCAGCGCCACATCGGCCTTTTTCGGCACCGGCAGCTTGGCCGCTTCGACCGCGAGCTCGCCAAACGAGAGCGACCGTCCGCTCGCCGCGTGGACCACTTTGTGATCCTTGGCCTCGCAGCCTTCCGGCGCCACTTTCCAGCGCCGCGCCGCCGCGGTGATGAGCATCGTCCGCCCCGCGGCCCCCAGGTAGCGCAGCTCGGCAAAGCGGTTGCGGATGCTGCTGGAGCCGTCGGTGTTTTGATCCCCGTACGCCGCGTCGGCATCGCCCTGAATGACTTTTACCTGGGCCATGCTGGCTCCAAGCTCGTCGGCGATGAGCGCCGGCAGGGTCGTGCGGATCCCCTGACCCATCTCGGAGCGGTGGCAGATGATGGTGACCAGGCCGCTGGGCGCCACCTCGACGAAGACGTTGGGCCGCAGGCCGGAGGCCGGGGTCACCGCCTGGGCCGCGGTAGGAAATAGCCCGAGCCCGAACCCGGCGGCGGCAACGCTGGCGCCGAGAAAACAGCGGCGAGAGATGCGGATGCGCGTGTCACTCATGGTGCGCTCTCACTGGTTCGCCAGGCCGGCCGCTTTTTTCACCGCGGCGCGGATGCGCGTATACGTCCCGCAGCGGCAGAGATTGCCGCCGAGCGACTGATCGATTTCGGCATCGGTGGGCTTGGGCTTTTTGGCCAGCAGGGCGGCCGCCGTCATGATCTGCCCGGCCTGACAAAACCCGCACTGCGGCACGTCGAGGTCGACCCAGGCCTTCTGCAGCGGATGCGAGCCGTCGGCCGACAGTCCTTCGATGGTGGTGACGCTGCGCCCCTCGGCGCGGCGCACCGGCGTCACGCAGGAGCGCACGGCGTTTCCGTCCAGGTGCACCACGCACGCCCCGCACAGCGCCTGCCCGCATCCGTACTTGGTGCCGGTCAGGCCGACCACGTCGCGCAGCGCCCACAGGAGCGGCATCTCCGGATCCACATCCAGCGTCTTCTCGGTTCCGTTTACCCGCAGATGGATCTTCATGGCTTGGCTTCCTCGCGCGGGCAGGCCGCGCCGTCGCTTACCCACGCGGCGATGAGCGCCGCGAAGCGCTCTTGCGTTCCCGGCGCCGGAGTGCGTCCCCAGCCCGGAGACCAGCCCCACGCGACCAGCGGATCGTGCGCTACGTGCTCGATGATCTGCGGCAGCGACTTGCCGCCGTTGCGCGCGGGATCTTTTATCTGCTCGCACAGCGCCTGCGGGCTGCGTCCGACCCACGCCATCGACCGCGGTGCCAGGTGCCAGTTGGGCGCGCCGGGAACCCGCGCCAGCGCGAGGTTTCGATCCTGATGGCAGGAGGTGCACTCCAGCCCCGGCACCCCCTGATCCTGCGCGCCGCGGGCCACCGGCGGCTCGTGGACGCGGCCCTGGTCGCCTTGGGCCGGGGAGTCGCCGCTCGGATGGCAGTTGCGGCAGCGCGGGTGGAGTAAGACCCGCGTCGCCTCGACGAACATCTGCCGGGAGCGCTCCGTGCGGTCTTTGATCCCGGAGAAGCTCTCCGGGGTCCGGAGGTTTGCCGCCGGCGCCGCTCCAGTCTCCGCCTGCACAGCGGCTGCTCCGCCAACGAAAAGCGCGGCCGCGCAAGCTGCCGCAGCGAGGCCGAACGACAGGGACCCAGTGCGCTTCATGAGTCTATGTTCTGCAATAAGCAGCGAGCCGCAGCAACAGAGAAGTTGGGAAATTTACTCCCCGACCGCCGGCCGCGGCGTGGCGCCCGTTTCCCCGCATGTTGCCGTGGCGGCTGAGCTTCCGGCGGCTTTATGTCGCCCGCACGGCTCAATACGCCGGGAACGGCTCCCGGGGCTGTGATATTCTGGGCACGGTGGGAATTTCACGACGGAGTGCTCTGCCGGTAGTCATCCAGGCGGCGCTGGGCCTTGCCGCGGCCTGCGGTCGGCCGCCGCCGCCGCCTATCGCTGCGTCTCCGGCAGAGGAGGAAGCAGCCGCGGGACGATTGCCGCCGGCGCCCATGGCCAGGCCGGCCCCCGGACCGGCGCCGGTCGCCTTTATCGAAGCCGCGGAACCGGCGGCTGGGCCGACCGCCGAAGAGCTGGCCGCCGCACCGCCGCCGCCCGGAGAGCCGCCGGAGTACACCGCCCTCAAGGTCCGTGCCCTACGCGGGGAAGCATCGCCACGCCTGTTCAAGGACCTGCAGCGGCTTGGCTCCAAGTACCCGAGTTACGACGAGATTCCGTACCTTCTCGGGCAGCTTTATTTCTCCAAGCTGTGGGTCGGCGACGGACTGAAATCCTTCCGCCGGGCGATTGCCCTGAACCCGGCCTACCGCGCTCATCCCTATCTGCTGCGCGCCGCGGTGAGCGGGCTTGGCAACGACCGCGACTCCGGCCAGGTGCGATCCTTTCTCGTCCGGGAGATCGGGGCGCCGGCGGGACCCTACCTGGAAGAGGTGATCTACGGCGACTACCGGCAGCAGGTCAAAGAGCGCGCCGCCGGCCTCCTGCGAGAGATCAAGTGAACCGCCACGAGCTGCGGCGCCCTTGCCGCGGAGCTTTGGGATACTCGGGAACTAGCGCATGTCAGACGTGACCACTCGCGATGCGACGGTGATTCCGAAAGAGCCGGGCTTTGCCGCGATCGGAACCACCATCGCCGGACGCTATAAGGTCGAAGCGCTGCTCGGCACCGGCGGAATGGGGGCGGTCTATCTGGTGCAGCACACGCTTATGCACAAGCGCTTCGCGCTCAAGATGCTCAACGCCGAGACCTCGCAGCTGCCCGAGATGGTCGCCCGGTTTGAGCGCGAAGCGATTGCCGCCGGACGCATCGACCATCCCAACATCACTGCCGCCACCGACTTCGGCCGCGCCGAGGACGGGGCGTTCTTCCTGGTCTTAGAGTACCTCGAAGGCCAGCGGCTGCGCGACGCGCTGGCCAAAGGTCCGCTTCCCTACCGCCGCGCCGTCCACATCGCGATGCAGGTGGCCAGCGCGCTGGAGCGCACCCATGAGCTGGGAATTATCCATCGTGTCTTGCACGGCGCGCCAGCAGCGTCGCTGAAAACAGCTCGGCAGAGACTACGATTTCCATCCGCGGTTTTCTCGCCGGCCGCTGCATGGAAATAAAGTAAGTCGGCGCCGAGACGGCTTTTTAGGATGCAGTGACGGGCGGACCGGGAGCGGCAGCTTGGTCATTTGCCGTCGCGGCTTGTGCGGCTTGTGCGGCTTGTGCGGCTTGTGCGGCTTGTGCGGCTTGTGCGGCCGGCGCGGCTGGCACCGCTGGTGCGGCTTGCGCGGCCGCGCCTGGCACGGGCGTTTGCACCGCCGGCAGGACCTGGGGTCGCGGCGCTTGCGCGGTGTCCGACTTCTCGGACGTGAAGGGGAGGCGAACCGCGGGATCGCCGAACACCGCGTACCCGCGGGCATCGTTGTGATTGGTCCACAGCGCCGCCAGCTCATAGGCGCCTTTGGACTGCGGATCGAAAGACAGGTTTTCCAAAACGGCGGTGAGCTGCGCTGCGAGATCCGCATAGCGCAGGTTCAGCGACTCCGTCGCCCAGCCAACCGGCGCCCCGGAGAAAAGCTGCGCGATCGCGCGGTTGAACACCGTCGTCTGTTCCACCCCGGCCGGCGATAAGAAGGAATAAGCCCAGGCGCGCTCGACATGCGAGATGACCGCCAGGGCGCCGCCGCCGGGATGGCCGAGCATGCGCTGCGGCAGGCGGGCGACGAAGCTCTGCGGCGCAATCTGCTGCCGCTGGCTGTGTTGCGCCTTTTGCGCGAAATCCTCAAACTTGGGCGTGCCGCCGCCAAAGCAGGCAAAGTGAAAACCAATCAACCCCTGGAGCCGGGCGCTGCTTTGGAGATCATCTCCGGCGAAATAAAAGTCCTGCGGCACCGGACCGCTGAAGTTACGCGGCCCCGGCCAGTCCTGGCAGACCAGCGCTCCCTGGTGCGGCAGCTGGCGCGGATCTTCATACGGGAACTCGGCCCCGTGCGTAGCCGTGAACAGCAGCGCCGGCGTCTGCGCGCCGCCCAAGAGCTCTGCGAGCTTGGCCTTGGTCGCTCCGGCGCCGATCACCGACTCCAGCGACCAATCTAATTTTTCGCCGCGCCGGATGTCGTTTTCGTACACCCAGCGGGTGTAGGTCGGCCGCTGGCGGAGCTTTTCGTATGCCGCACTCACGAGGTACTGCGCCGACAGGCTCGTCGCCTGATCATCGGGGTTGGCGGTGCCGAAAAATACCGCGCGGCGCTGCAGCCGGACGCGGCCCGACTCCGCCGCGACCACGGAGCGGGCGTAGCTTTCATATTCGGCGACCGTGTCGAAAAAGATCCTTCCCACGCCCCGCATGACATCGAGCTGATATTGAAAGGAAAAAGGAATCACCTCTGGACTGCCGACGATAAGCACGTAGTAGCCGAGCTGCTCCGGCTCGGCGGGTCCGTCGACGATGCGAAAGCGGGCGCAGAACTGGCTCTTGCTCTCGCCGGCGCGGTAGCCGGTCTTGCCGGAGAACATGCGAAACAGATCGCCGGCCTGGGCGCGGCGGAGGGCCAAAAGGGGCTCCAGAGCTTCGATGATCGCGGGGTCGGCCTCGCGGGCGAAGATCACGGCCCAGCCGGTCTGGTCGATGCGCGTAGGATCGTTGTCCGCAGCGACGGGCAGAGCGCGCGGGGTGGCCTTGCTCTGCAGCTCCTCCAGGTTGTCTGGTTTTCTGTCGCCGCGAATCCGCGCCATCAGATCCGCGCCGCTCACCGGGGCGATACCGTAGCGGCCGGTGGCGCAGTTGAGGCCGTTGAAGCAGAGCTCCTCTTGCGACGCTGCGAGCTCGGTGAAAAGCTCGCTCCGCTCCTCTTCAGTCAGGTCGCCGCGGCGCAGCCGCTCCAGATCCGTTTTCATCGGCGCTCGCGGTTACGTCGGCTCGTGATATTGGAGCTCGGGATCGCGGAAGCGCTCGCCGGGCTCGGGTACGTCGATGGTGGGGTTGTCCTGCTCGACGTTTCCGGTGCCGTAGTTGGCGGAGACCAGGCGGATGGCGAGCAAGGTGCGCTTGAGCCGCTCGATGCCGCTGCCGTCGTCCTCGCCCCAGGCCTCAAACAGCTGCCGCGCCCGTTCCATGACCTGCTCCGGGGTCTGCGGCCAGGGAGCAGATTGGAAGCGCGTAAACGACCGAGGAAAGACAACGTAGGCAATGCGCAGCGTGGCATCGACGCCGCCGTTTTTCGGACTGGAGTTTACCCCGAGCTCCTTGGCGACCCGTATCGACGCCTCGCCGAGCTTGTACGCCGGGCCGACATCGGCGAACACCGCCCCGCACGACTTGCCGGTCTGCATGTCATAGACAATCACATAGTCGCCCAGGTTGACACCGAGCCCCAGGCGGCTGATGTCGCTCTTGGCGCTGTCCATGCCGAACAGCCGACCGGGAAAGGCGATAAACGGCACCGTCTCCGCATCGACATAGCGTCGCGGGTTGGCGGGATCGCTGATGCTCGCATCGACCAGCGTCGTCGGCGAAACGTAATACCCCGGCGCCGGATCGCCCGCCCCCTGGACCACCGGAACTTTGTTGCGCGTCACCACCCCGAACCAGCGGTCGCCTTCATGCGCGTTGCCCAGGTAATCAAGACCCTTGTTCTGCGGATGGTAGGCATGCGGACTGCCGTCGCCGTCGACCGCCATGCCGCTGACGTAGACGATGGGACCGGCGGCGTCGTCCTCTTCCCGCCAGACATGGTTGCCCCGCTTGGTCTGCGCTACTGGAATCATTCCCATGTCGGTTCTCCTTGGGGATCACCCCGACGGTGTTATCGGTTCGAGACTACCGCCCATCAGACGATCGCGACCGCGCTGCAGCGGACGCGAGCAATGAATCAAGGTTTCATGGGCGGGAGTTCTTGTCAAACCGCTCGGCAGCGCATATTTTTCGTCGGCCAACCCCGTAAATGTGAGATGTTTTTGCACCTGAACGCATTGACAGTATGCGGGTTCTATGGCCTCATAATCACACACATAAGGTGGAGCCATGTTAGGGACACAAATTCGCCAGAAGGACGGAGTCTTTTATTTCATCTCTTATCCTGCGGAGGATCTCCTCGCGAAGGTGCAGTTCATCAGCCGCTTTTACAGTGAGGACGGCAAGATCGCCGCTGAGGAAGTCGCCGAAGGCGATGAGGTGGGCCGCTTCATTTCCCGTATCGAGCGCACCGACAAGGCCTTTCAGCGCGAGCTGTCAAAGCAGAAGGTCGCGGCGATCGAGAACTTTTATGAGACGGCGATGACCCAGCCGCCGATCCCGGGCACGGTGCTCCTTTTTACCGCCGAGACCCTGAACTTCGCGCCGGTCGGCTCGTTTGACAACGTCGGCAACCTCGAAGCGCCGCTTGGCAAGTACCTGATCATCGATGGCCAGCACCGGCTGGCGGCGCTGCATTTTTATCGCCAGCACCATCCGGAGGACGCCAAGACCATCTCGGTCCCGTGCATGATCTTCGACGGCCGGAGCGAGGATTTCGCCACCGAGATGTTTGTGACCATCAACTCGACCCCGACGCGCATCAACAAGAGCCACTTGATCGATCTTTATGAGAAGGTCTCCTGGGGCGCGCCGGATCGGAAGTTCGCTGCCAAGCTGGCGGAGCGGCTGTATGGCGAATCTGACAGCCCGCTGCGCTACCGCATCAATCGGCTCGGCGGACGCTCCAAGCAGGAAAAGTGGATCCTGCAGGCGGAGCTTTACAACGAGCTTTATCGCTGGGTGCAGGCGGACTGGCAGAACCTCTCGGCGCGCGGCAGCGCTTCCCTTGAACGCTGTTATGAGATGGTGCGCGATTTTCTCAAAGCCGCCGAGCGGGTGTGGGGAGAGGCCTGGGGGCATGAAGCCTATATGGTGACGCGCCCCGTTACGTTGAAGGCGATGCTGCGCGTGCTGGCCGAGCTCGCCCGCCTGGACCCCGATCCCGCTGAAGGACGGATGGAGCGCTGGGCGTCGCGTCTCCTGCCGTGGGCCGCGCTGCGGCGCGACTTCCGGGCTGAGGGCTTCTATGAGCGCTTCCCCGCACGCGGGCAGGTCGAGCGCGTGGCGCGCGTGTACCGGGAGCTGGCGCGTCCGCTCAAGATCATCTCGCCCCTTGGCCCGGAGCGTGAGACCCGGCCGCGCCGCGCGGAAAAAGAACTGCCTATTACCGTTGAACCGGTTCAGCCGTGGAGCACGTAGCGGGCTGCGCCCAACGGCGTCCATGCTACCCCGACGAGATGATTTCCAGAGCGCTTCCAGGGAGCTCATGAGGAGGATGAGTTCCCGACGGTGCCTTGGGTGCAGGCAGATCATCGTGATCTGAAACCTGAGAACATCATGCTCGTCTCGCGCCAGGGGGATCGGGACTTCGTCAAAGTGCTCGACTTCGGGCTCGCCAAAGTAGCGCCGGAGACGCTGGCGGACGACGGCAAGGCCGCGGAGCAGGCGCTGACCAAGCACGGCACCATATTTGGCACGCCAAAGTACATGGCGCCGGAACAGTGCGTGTGTCAGCCGGTCGATGGGCGCACGGATCTATACGCGCTCGGCTGGGTGCTGTTTGAGATGCTGGCCGGGACGCATCCGTTTTCGGCCAAGGATGTCCTGACGATCGTGCGGCATCAGCTCAGTACGCCGACGCCGACGATTGCCAGCGTGGCCCCGTCCGTGCAAGTGCCCAAAGCGCTGGAAGCGGTGGTGCAGCGCCTGACCGACAAGCGTCCGGAACACCGCTTCCCCAATGCCGCCGCGGCGCTGGCAGCACTGGCGGCGGTGGCGGATCAGCCAGAGCACGCCGATTTACCCGGACAAGCGGACCGGCAGGGCGGTCTTGCGTCCAAAGGAGACAGCGAAGCGGCCGGGACGCTGGCCTCGGTCGAGCTGGTCTCCGTCATGGATGTCGGCGCCAAACAGGCGACGCCCGCAGCGGTCGCTGCCGCGTCGGCGGCACCGAAGACAAAAACCGACCCACCGGCGACGGCCGTAGCGGCAGTCCCCGCAGCCCCGGCGGTCGCCACCGCTGTAACGCCGCTTTCGCTGCCGCCCTCGGTGCGCGCGGCGGCGGCGCGCGGCGGGGATGCGGTACCGGCGCTGATTGCGCGGCTGCCGCCGGCGTTTCAGAAGCGGCCGGCGCTGCTCCTGGGTCTTTTGGGGCTGGCAGGACTTGGGTTGATCTGGTTGTTGCACTCCCCGAGCCCGTCAGAGACTCGGACCGCAGCGGGGCGGCCGGTTGCCGGCAAATCGATGCCGCCCGCCGCTCAGGCTCCAAAAGGGCAGCTGGAGCAAGCCATCGCCTCCGGAGAACCGGAGCAGCTCATCAGCCTGGCCAAAGCGTTTCCGGGCGATGCGCGGGTCAAGCGCTCCGTGGCCCATACCTATATGGCGCAGCACAACGGGTTCGAGGCGCTGCGCTGGCTTGCCAAAGCGACGGCGCTCGACGGCAGCCTGGTGCAGGAAGGTGAAATCTCGCAGGCGGCCAAGCTGGCGTTCACCCACGCCGAGCTGGTCGATGACGCGATCACTTTTCTCGAAGGAGAGTTTGGCGAGACCGGGGTGGATGTCCTGCTTGACTTGGCGATGCGGCCCGGACCGCTGCGCCTCAAGCTCAAGTTCAACCAGAGCATTGCCAAGCCGGAGGTGCGCAAACACGCCTCGCGCGCCGCGCAGGTGGCGATGGAGCTGCGCGCCGCCGGCAAGTGTGAGCAGAAGCGGACGCTGTTGCCGCGCGCCAGCCAGTACGGTGATCGCCGCGTCCTGCAGCAGCTCCAGTGGCTGGAGCAGAAACAGAACTGCGGGCCCTATGGTCTGGGCGACTGCGGGGCTTGCTTGCGGCAGGACGGAGCGCTGCACAACGCCATCGCCGCGATCACGGCGCGGATCGGACCAGACAACTAAGCGCGAGGGGCCGCTTACAGAGTGGGAACGCCGACGCGGTTATTGCAGTTGCCGCTGCTGCCGCAGGTCGTTCCGACCGACGTATACCAGGCCGACTTGCGCGTCCCATACTGGCGGTTGTCCGAGTGCGAGTGCGCCCCCGTGGTGTTGCCGGTCGAGCCGACGAGACCGAGCGCGCAGCGGTCACAGGTCTTGGTCTTGGAATCGGCGTTGGTGTTCGAGTGCAGCTGCCGGAAGTCCCAGCCGTTGCTGCCGCTTACGACGTAGTAGTTGCCGGCGCCGCCGTTGCAGCAGCCCGCTCCGGCGCTGCACGCGCCGCAGCTGTTGGTGCAGCCGCCGTATAGCGTGTAGTGATAGGAGCCGACGAGCATGGCGCGGTGGTTCCACACGCTGCAGGTACCGTTGGCAACATCCAGGGCCGTGTGCGAGCTCGTGCCGCAGCCGTAGTAGGTGGTTGAGTTGACCTTGGCGGCGGTGTCGCAGATAGGTCCGTTGGCGGTGGCGCCCTCGACCCGTTGCTGCAGCCCGGCCATGGCGCACAGCGCGACGAAGCCGATGAGGAGCTTGTTGGTGGTTTGCATGACCTTCCTCCCTTGTGAGGTTGTTTGGAGCTTGTTCATGTTGCGATTCGGCCGGCCCGCGCGGCGCGTCTATCGCGACGCCGCCAGGCGCTGTTTTTCGCGTTGGAGCAAAGACCACTCTTGGAGACCGCTGGAAAGGGCGGCCCGCCAGAGGTCAAGCTCTGCCGTCATGGCCGAATCGATGCCGCGTAGCGAGTCGAGCAGCGGCAGCGCCGTGCTCATGCCAAGATGCACCAGCGCCTCGAGCACCGCCCGGCGCACCGCCGCTTCGCTGTCTTTTTGATAGCTTTCGAGCAGGTCCGCTCGCGCCGCCGCCGACTCCGCCGCCGGCACGCCGCCTAAAGAGAGCGCCGCGGCCGCGCGCACCTCCGGGCTGCCCGTTTTGAGCAGGTGCGTGAGCTCCTGCACCGCCCCATGGCCGACGCTCTCGGTCGAGACATCGCGCAACAGGCGCGCCGCTTGCGCCGGATCCGGGCACGCCGCCGCCACCTGCACCGCCTTCTCTGCGACCGCCCGGTCGTGGCCGAAATAGACCTTTGCGCTCTCCTCCAGCAAGTTGTCGACGACCGCCTTGCGGACCTCGGGCGCCGCGTCGAGGATCAGCCGCTCGTAGCCCGGGCTCCGGGTGGCGTGCATGGCTTCCACCGCGCCGATGCCGCGCAAGCTGCGCACCGCCGCCGCCCGCACCGCCGGATCGCCATCGGTGGTCGCCCGATCGAGCTGGGGCTTTATGAGCTCCATGTTGCTCGTCCGCGCCATCCGCGACGCCAGAGCGGCGCCGAGCGCTTCGACCAGCTGCGGGTCGGTCTCCCGCGCAAACGCCGACCGCAGGGCGTCCGGATCGAGCGCGACGGCCGATTCCTTGAGCAGCTCGCGGGCATAACGGCGCAGGGCCGGCGAGCCGCGGCGCAGGGCTTGGCGCAGGCCGTCGATCATGTCGCTCAGCGAACAGGTCTTGACCTGCACCGGCGCCGGGGTCGCTGCCGCCTGCGGGCTCACGGCTGCGGGGCCGGGGGCCGTCGCCTGCGGAGCCGCCGCCGCGAGCAGCAGGTAAAAAGCAGCTGGCGACACGGCCATGCTCACTCTCCCTCGTCGAGGCACTGGATGCGCTCCGGCTTGCCGAGCCAGACGCGGACGAAGTCGACGTTGCCGCTGGCGTAAAGGGCGCGGAAGTCTTCGTAGTCGGGACGCAAGCGCGGTTCCGCCGCCGCCAGCTGCTCCAAAAGCGGCAGTGACTTGGCTCCGGCGGCGCGCACCGCAAAGCGGAAGATGGCCCAGCGCACGCACAGGTCAGATTCACCGCTGAACGACTCGCGGAACGCCTGCAGGGCGCGCTCGGGTTCGCGCGACAGCCCGAGTCGGAACGCCGCCATCTCGCGCACTTGCCGGTCGGGATCGCTCTTGAGGATCTTGCCGAGCTGATCGATCGATGCGCTGTCGACCGGGATGTCGCCGTAGCTCGGCATCTCCAGCGCCAGCGCCCGCACCGCAGCATCGGTGGAGCGGTGTCCGACGTCGAGCAGCTCATGCCAGTAGTCAGTGAAGTGGCCGGTTCGCTGGTAGTCTTCGACCATCACGCGGCCGAGCGTTCGCGCCGCCACCCAGCCGACTTCATCCGCCTGATCATCAAGCGCCACCGCTTTGAGACGCTGGATCGACTCGGCGCCCAGATGGTGCTGGCTCTCCAGCGCATCGAGGGCCGCGCGCCGCAGCTCATGGCTGGCTTCCGCGTCGGTGCCGAGCGTCAGCAGCTTGTCCACGACCTTGCCCTGCTGGGCCGCCGGGGCGCGCTTGACGGCCTCCATGAGGTAGCCGGTGAGCGGCGCCCCCGCCTTCACCGCGCGGCCGATCACGCTCAGGGCGGAGGCCGCATTGTCGCCAATCGCCTGGGCCAGGCGCTCCTGCAGGTACTCGCGCAGCAGCGGATCATCGGTGGCAAGCTGCAGCGCCGCGATCAGATCCTCCACCGAGCTGCCTTCGTCGAGCGCCAGCAGCCCTTCCCAGCACGGCGGCGTCGGCACATGCTCTTCCGGGAGCGGCGTACCGGCGGCGGCTCCCGCGCTGCCGAGCGGCCCGCTGCCGGCCCCCGATTCCACCGTCGTCCCTGGCTCCGCCCCGGTCTGCGACGCCAGCCGCGCGACAGGGCGCGGGCGCCCGAGCCACAAGCCAATCGCCACCGCGAGCATGACCACGGCGATGAGCGCAATCTGCGAAGGGGTAGGCGAGCGAATGAGCCGACGGTCGGACATGAAGGTTAAGCCGCTGCAAATACGGCAGAAATCGCGACTAAATCACTGCCTTCAAAGGCTGGTCAAGAACTCCGTGCAGTCGATCCGCGGGCGGACCCGATGACCGACCCGATCCGCGTTCCCGCCGATTAGCGCGGACGCCGTTTGCGCGTTACGATGGGGCGTGATCGTCTGCCCCTCCGGCTGGTCGATGGAGCGTCTGCACGGCGGCTGCGTGCTGCGTCCGCCCGCCGCCCAAGGCGAGGAGCCGGCCGCCGAGCTGCGCTACAGCGAAGGCAGCCGCCCGCTGCTCACCGCCGCCGCCGTGGTGCGCGAAGTCCTGTCGCAGCAGCCCGAGTTCACCGCCGAGCAAAAGAGCCAACCCGAGCTCTGTCTGACCGCCGAGGGCGAGTACGCCGCCCTGGTGCGGGTGGCCGGTCGGATCGACGACCGTCCCGCCTGGCACCTCATCGGCGCGATCTACGGCGAAGAGAGCATGAACGTCCTCGACGCGCTGATCCGCGAGCCGGCCGCGCTGCCGAGCATCGCCGCCACCGTGCGCAACCTGCTGTATGGCGATCGACTGGGCTTGGGCCGGCGCAAGCGGCGGTTTCTCTATGAGCCGCCGCCCGGCTGGCAGCCGCTCCACAGCGGACTTCTGTGCACCTATTACCCGCCCGACTATCCGCGCCGGCCGACCACGCTGGTCGTGCATCCGGCGATGCCGCGCGACTCCGCGATCGAGGACGTGCTCACGACGTTCGTTGCCACGTATGAGCGACGCGGCTTCCTGGTTGACGCGCTGAGCGAGCCGCAGCCCGTGACCTCCGACTTCGGTCTGCACGGGCTGGGCTGGTCGCTGGCCGGCGCCTTTCCCGCCAAGCCGGAGCTTATCTGCGATCTGCTGGTGCTCGCCGATGCGCGCTACCTGTATGCGCTTATCGCAGAGAGTGGTCCCGCAGCGGACCGCGCCGAGCTGCAGCGCGTCCTCCCGGCCGTCGCGCGCTCGGTGCGGCCGCTGCCGCCGCCGGTCCAGGCGCCGCCGCAGGGCTCGCCAAGCTCGCTCAACTACTGGTCATTCTAGGCGGCGAAAACGCCGCGCGGACCGACGCAACCTGCCCGGCGCCGGCTGCGATAATCTAGACAAGAACGAAGCGCATCGGGGGGGCCCGGCGCGGGGATTGGGCGGCACCCCGAACGAAGTTTGCAAAATCATCGCGTGGGCAGTGATCCGAAGCGACCCGTGAGCTCGCTGTCCCAGGCGGATTAGAGGCAGGACAAAGATGTCTTTCTTCAGCGATATTGGTGGAGCAATTGGCGGCGTAGGACACCTGGCCAGCGGCGCGCTGCATGCCGGTGAGGACGTGATCGGCGGACAGGCGCACGCCGCATCGGATCTGGCCGGAGGCGCGCTGCACGCCGGCCAGGATATTGCCGGCGGATTCGCCCATGCCGGCGGCCACCTGATGGGGGGCCTGAGCCACGGCTGGAGCGATCTGATGCACGGCAACATCGGCGGCGCCATCGGCGACGTGGCCGGCGGTGTCGGCCATGCCGCGGGCGACATCGCCCACGGCCAGATCGATGCCATGGGCCACCTGGGCGGCGGCGTCGCCCATGCGGCCGGCGATCTGGCGCACGGCGGCGCCTCCGCGGCCGGCGCTCTGGGGGGCGGCATCGGCGGCTTCATCCACGATGCGCTGCCGGCAGCCAAGACCGGCTGGGGCGTGTTCTCCAAGGCCAAGAGCGCCTGGGACATCTTCCACGGCAACGGCAAGCCCGGTGAGACCAAGGCCGACGGCGTCGCCAACGGTCTGGGCGCGGTGAACAAGCTGCTCGGCTTTGGCAGCTCCAGCAAGAAAGAGAGCGAGAAGGACGAGGTCGACAAGGACCTCGAGCACGGCAAGTCCACGCTCAACACGGCCAAGACCGTGGTCTCGGCGCCGGCCAAGGTCGTCGAGCTGGCGGAAAAAGTCGCCAGCGGCAAGCTGCCCGGCGGCGGCCTGGTCGAGAAGCTCACCGGCGGCGCCCTCAAAGAGAGCGCGCTGGCGGAGAAAGCGGCCAAAGTCCTTACGCCGGTCTCCGGCTTCATCGAGAAGCAGGGCGGCAAGCTGCTCGAGGGACCGCTCGGCAAGTTCATTGAGAAGGAAGGCGTCGCCGCGGCCGGCGGCGCGGCCGGTAAGATCGCCGGCAAGCTGGTGCCCGGCCTCAACATCGCCATGGCCGGCATCTCGGCGTTCGAGAGCGGCAAGGACGCAGTCGAGCGCTGGAAGAAGGGCGACAAGGTCGGCGCGGCGATCGAGGGCCTGCACACCGTGACCAACCTCGCCGGCGCGATTCCCGGCATCGGCGGTGCGATCAGCGCCGGCGGCGATCTGGTAGCCGGTGCGGCGCACTGGCTGGCGGACGGCGGCGCCAAAAAGATCGGCGACGTGGTCGGCGGCGCGGCCAGCGCGGTGGGCGGCGCGGCCAAGGCGGTGGGCGGCGCGATCGGCGGCGCGGTCAGCGGCGCGGCCAACATGGCCGGCAAGGTCGCAAGCTCGGTGGGCAGCGCGGTGGGCGGCGCGGCCAAGGCGGTGGGCGGCGCGATCGGCGGCGCGGCCAAGAAGATCTTCAGCGGCTGGTAGCCCGCGGCTCTTCCCGCGGCGCGCGGCTCCTACAGCGTGCCGCAGCCAATCCCCCAGACTCAGCTTCACATACTCTCCGCACGCTTCCGATTCGTTTCCTCCATACGTCACGCGGCGGGCGCGGCATCCGAGCGCAGCACCGGCGTCTACCTCCGCGGTGCGGCGCGTAACAAATGCTGGGCGAAGACCGGCCGCATCTCGTAAATTGGACTCATGAGCGACACGAAGATTCCTGCTTGGCGGTCCGTGATTCAGTACTGGGCCTACAACATGAACCTCATCCACCGCGGCTCGATGGAGTGGCCGGGCTTTGGCTACACCGACGCGGAAAAGGAGCAGCTTGCCGCTCTCGCCACCGGCCTCTCGTTCGGGCAGTACCTGGCCTTTCTGTTTCTCAACAGCATCCTGTTCATTGCCCTGGCCGGGTTCGTGGTCGCGGTCGGCGTGCTTCCCATCGCCACCCTCCTTGATCCGCAGCATCAGTCCGGACTCGTGTTCCTCGGCTCGCTTGCCGGCGGCGCCGTCCTGTGCCTGGGCTTCGGCATTCCGGCGACGATGGGCTACACCGCGCTCATCCTCAACGCAATCAAGAGCCCGAGCGAGCCCGGCGCCGTCAGCGAAGAGCAGGCGGCGGCGCTCTATCACAAGATGAACTACCAGATCACCCGCATGGGAGTGATCATGGGGGTCCTGCTCGTGCCGCTTGTGATCTTCGGTCGGACGCAGATCGGCGGTCAGCTCATAGAGCTGGCCAAGCGCGTCATCACGACGGTCATGCCGTTCGCCATGCTGATCACCGTGCTGCGGGCGATGGCACCCAAGCTCAAGCCCGCCAAGTAACGCCGCTCCTCGCGCCCGCCCCAGTGGCGCAGACTCAGGCTTTTTGGTCGTCCGCTCCAGGGGCCGCGGCCGCGCCGGTCGTACGCCGGACCTCTGCGCGAGTCCTGACATCACTCGTTTCCCGCGGGCGCAGGAGCTGCCGGAGCAGCTGTTGGCCGCGCTTTATTGACTGCTTGACCGCAGCCAGGGCGCCGCCGGCGGACCGGGCGGATGGCGGGGCAGGGGAAGGACTCGCCGGCGGGGACTTTGGCGGGGCCGCCGCGAGACGCGGGCGCTGCAGGGCGCGGAACATGCGGCCCGGCTCGCCTTGCGGAGCACTGGGCCGCGGACTCGCATCTGGCGGGGCCGTGCCAAGCAGCGGGCTCATCTCCGCAGCGGCCGCAGGCGGTTCGACGCGCAGGCTTGCCTCGGCCGGCGGAGTCGTTTCTGCGAGCGGAGTGGTTTGGTTTGGCGACGCATCACTGCTTAGGCGCGCTGCGGCAGCTGCCGGTGTTGCGTCCGATCCGCTTGCCGTCAGCGGAGACGCGGCGGCCGCCGAGCTTGGAACCGGTGACGCGACCACCGTCACAAGGGGTCCCGGCGCGAGCGCGGAAAAATCATCGGCCGCGGCGACAAACGCGCTGCGCAGGCCGCGCTCTTGCGCTTTGGCCCGCCAGCGGACGCGCGGTGCGGCCGCGGACTTATCGAGCAACGACGGTCCGGTCGGCAGCTCGTCCGCGGTTGGGCTTTCGCGGCGCGGCGTATTCTCTTTTTCGTCCATGCTGAGTGCGGGAGCCGGAGCATGCGGGGCGGCCGCCGATTCGACAAGCGGTGCTGCCAGCGGCTCGCTTGGCGGTGGGGGGAGCTCCGGCGCAGCTGCAGCTTCCGCGGGCGCGGGCGAAGGTTGGAGTTCGGCGTTTTTGGCCGCGAGCGCGGAGGTCGATAAAGCGAACGAGTTCGGCGGCAGATCGTCCAGCAGCCCGTCTTCGGCCAAGCTGAGCGGCGGGGCTCTCGGCGGATCTGCGGGGGTGCAGCGCTGCTCCCACGAAAGCTGCGCGCTCAGCTGGGCCCAGGGATCTTCCAGCTCGGAGCGATGCTCGGCGGTGGTTGCGCCGCCGCTGCGGGTGTCAAGGTGCAGCTCCTCCAGACCGACGCTATCGACCTTGTCCCGTCCCGTCGCCATGCGCTGCGATTAGTATACGCTGGCGGCAGGGTTTAGTAGCCTTCGGCCTGGGCGATGATCTCGTTCATGATCTCGCGCGTGCCGCCGCCTATCGGATAGAGGCGGGCGTCGCGGAACAGGCGCTCGACCAGGCACTCGCGCATGTAGCCGTAGCCGCCGTGGATCTGCACGGCCTGATCGACCACGGCGCTGCACATGTCGGTCGCGGTGTTCTTGCACATCGCCACCTGGGCCATGACCGCCTCGCCGCGACGGAAGCGGACGGCGACATCGGCGGTGAGGGCGCGGGCGGCGGCGAGACGGCTCGCCATGTCGGCCAGCTTGTGGCGGATGACCTGAAAGCCGCTCAAGGTCTTGCCGAAGGCGCGGCGCAGGCGGGCGTATTCCACCGATTCGTCGTAGGCCAGCTGGGCGATGGCGACGCACTGGGCGGCGAGCAGCAGCCGCTCCGCGGCGAAGTTATTCAGGATGGCGGCGAACGCCGAGCCCTCATCGCCCAGGCGGTTTGCGACCGGCACCCGGCACTCCTGAAACGCCAGCTCCGCGGTGTCCGAGGCCCACCAGCCGGTCTTTTTGAGCTGGCGGCTGACCGTGAAGCCCGGCGTACCGCGCTCGATGACAAGGAGCGACAGACCGGCATGGCGCTGGGTGATATCGGGGTTGGTGCGCACCGCCGCCACGACCAGGTCGGCGCGGCAGCCCGAGGTGATGAAGGTCTTGGCCCCATCGACGATGTAATGATCGCCGTCCCGGCGGGCGCGGGTCTGCAGGCCGGCGACATCGCTGCCGCCGCCCGGTTCGGTGATGGCCAGCGCGGCGATGTGCTGGCCGGCCAGCACCGGCGGTACGAAGCGGCGCTTCTGCTCCTCCGTCCCCATCGCCAGGATCGGCGGCAGCGCGATGGCATGGCTGCCAAGCCCCACCGCCGTCCCCACCGAGCGCCCGTGCAGCGTCAGCGCTTCGGTGACGACCAAGGCATGGGTGACATCCCCGCCCACGCCGCCGTAGGCCTCGGGATAGCCGACCCCGGTGATGCCGGCGGCGGCGATCTGCGCATAGAGCTCGCGCGGGAACTCGCAGGCCTCTTCCCACAGGTGGGCGTTGGGCGCGATTGCGGTCTCGGCGAAGCGGCGCACCTGGGCGCGGAGGTTTGCGTGCTCTTCGGTCTCAAACAGGTAGGGCGTATGCGGCATGACCGCAGTGTAGGCCCACCGCCCGCGGTCGCACCAAAGTTATAAAGGGCGAAAAAGCCTGGCTAGTTGCAGGCGGTGAGGCCCTTGATCCAGTCGTAGACCACGTTGGCGCCGTTGGGATCGATCACCGTGGTGCCCAAGGTCGGCATGCGCAGCGTCGGATCCAGTGAGGTCATGCGCAGCCACATCACGCTGTTGAGCGGCTTGCCCAGATCGAGCAGCAGCGCGCCCGGCACGCCGGCATCGCCCTTTTGCGGCGTCTGTCCGCACAGCCCGGTGCTCGAAAGCGGCGTCGTGAAGCGGATGTCGAACGTCGCATCGGCCAAGCCGCCCGGCTGGTGGCAGTGGGCGCAGTTGGCGTGCAGATAGGCGCGGGCGCGCGTCGCCAGCGGCGCCGTCATGTCGGTGAGCGCCGGGAAGCGGGCGAGCATCGTCGGGTCCTGGGCCGGCGGGTTGCTGAAGTGCCCAAGCTGCTTGAGCGCGGTGATCTGCGAGACCACCATGCCGTTGCCCTGCACATCGTGATCGAGGTTCATCTGCGCCGTGCTGATGCCCAGAACCTGCGACGACGCCTTGGTGTGGCAGCGCTGGCAGTCGGCGCGGCTCGGGTAGAGCCAGACCTGGCTGCCCATCGGCACGGCGGCGTTGCTGGTCATGAGGTTGGCTTCGGTCCCGGCCTCGTTCCAGCGGTAGCTCGCACCGCGCCAGCCGTCGGTGGCACGGCGGAGGAGGCGGGTCTCGATGGGCTTGCTGTTGAGGAGGAAGGTCTTGATGGTCACGGTGCCGAGCGGCAGATCCCAGCTCGTCGTGTTGTCGTTGTAGGTGATCTGCGAGCCGGTCGGCAGGTAGATGCCGCGCTCTTTGTCGGCGCCGTCGGACCACAGCTGCACGTTCACGTCGTAGGAGAGGATGCCCGGGCTCAGCTTGCGCGTCGCCAGGTTACTGAAGTACGGCGTCTTGCTGAGCAGCAGCGGCCACTCCGGCGTCGGCGGCGTGCCATCGGGCGGATCGACGCGGCAGATCGCGCCGTCCTTGTTGTCGAGCACATAGAGCTCGCCGTCCGCATCGGTGCCAAAGCCCACCACCGCGCGGTCGCTGCGTCCGAGCGCCGTGCGCGTAAACGCCTTCTGCTGATCATCACTGGGCGGCAGCGCCCACAGCATGCCGGAGACCTGATCGCCGAACACATACGCCCCGTAGAGGCCCGGCAGCTTCTGGCCGCGGTAGATGACGCCGCCGACCACCGCGCCGCCCTCGCTGCGCGGGTAGTAGCTCGTGGGCGGGTTGATGCCGGCGGGGATGCACGACTTCATGGGCTTGTAGCAGTCGATGCCCTGGACCACGTTCCAGCCGTAGTGGGCGCCGGGGAAGATGGCGTTGATCTCCTCGGTGGTGCTCTGGCCCTGGTCGCCGGCCCACATGGCGCCGCTCAGCGCATCGATCGAGAACTGCCACGGGTTGCGCAGACCGTACGCCCAGATCTCTTCCTTCACGTCGGTCTGGCTGACAAAAGGATTGCTGGGCGGAATCGCGTAGGTGCTATCGCCCTTGCTGACATCGATGCGCAGGATCTTGCCGAGCAGCGTGTTGACGTTTTTGGCGTTGTCCTGCGGATCGCCGTCCATGCCGCCGTCGCTCGTGCCGATGTAGAGGAAGCCGTCGGGACCAAAGGCGATGTGACCGCTTCCGTGCGTATCGGCCTGCAGCGGGACGGTGAGCAGCACCACCTCGCTGGCCGGATCCGGGGCGCCGGTGGCCGGCGCCGCTACCTTCAGCCGCGACACCACGTGCTGCAGCGCGCCGCCCTGCCT
>CALFML010000672.1 GCA_937879845.1 uncultured Myxococcales bacterium | reverse complement strand
GTCCAGGGGTACAGCATCACCCTGAAGCGATACGATACGTTATGGATCGACATCTTCGCTGGATTTTTGGAGATCCAGGCGCAGACCGGACAGCAGTTTTCCCTGATCGGCAAGCAGTCGATCACCGATCAGACCAAGGACATCCTCGATCGCAACCAGGACTATCCGGTAAAGAGCAAGGTCGACGTGCTGGGGCTGCTGCTCGACAGCTATAAGGCCAGCGGCGAATATCGCAAAGCGCTGGCGATTTGTGAGCTGCTGATTGAGATCTATAAGTCGCAGCGGCTGGTCGATGAAGGCGACTACCACGACTATGACTACGAACAAACCAGCTCGCCGATAAAGTCCTCTCCGATCAAAAACCTCTCCGAGTATCTGAACTATACGCAGGAGCAGGCGGCGCTGCATGTGATCCTGGCGGAGTATCAGCAGGCCGAGACGACCTACCTCCAGGTCCTCAAAGTCCTCGATGGCGAAAACAAGAAAGCGGTGGCGCGCCGGCTGCGCGTCCTAAATGACCTGGCCCGGCTGTATGTCCGGATGGCGCGTATCAAAGAGGCCGAGCAGGTGCTGGCGCGCGCGCAGAAGCTCGCCGAGGCCAATCAGGACAAAGCCGGTCTGGCCGAGGTGAGCACGAGCCTGGGGCTCCTGCATCGCTCCCTAGAAGACCCCAAGGCGGCGCTGGCGCCGTTTGCCAGCGCCCTGGCGCTGCGCCGCGAGTGCCTGGCAAAAGAGCCAGCCAGCGTGGAGCACAAGCGCGGGGTCATCCTGGCCTTGAACCACTTGGCGGCGACCCATAAAGAGCTGGAGCAGCTGGAGCCGGCCGGCACCTATCTGGCCGAGGCGGTCAAGCTGAGCGAGACGCTGCGGAGGAAAGACCTGCAGCTGCGCTCGATCGAGCTGCTCGCCGACGTGGCGCAGGCGCTCGGGCGATATGATGAGGCGGTCGCGACGCTTCAGCGGGTCATCGCCCTGCGCAAGTCGGCGGAGCTGCCGGTCCACCTGGAGGATCTGGGCGACAACAACCTGCGCATGGCCGGGGTCTATGACGGGATGGCCATGTATGCGGACGCCGAAGGGCTGTACGACCGCGTTCTTCATCGACGCGAGCAGGTCTATGGTAAGGAGCACCCGGGCTACGCGGAGGCGCTGCACGCGCTGGCCGCGCACTACCAGCGGATGGGGGCGGTCGCGCAGGTGCGCCCGCTGCTCGATCAGGCGCTGCAGATCCGGCGGAAGCAGCTGGGAGCGCAGCACCTGCTGGTGGCGCGGACGTACGACAGCCTGGCGGAGGTGTACTATGCCAGCGGCCAGCGCTTGGAGGCGATCGACGCCTACAAGCGCGCTCTGGAGATGAAGACAGCGTGGCTCGGCGCGGAGCACCTGGAGGTCGCCAAGGCCCACCAGAACCTGGCGCTGGCCCAGCAGTCCTTGCGCCTCAACGACGAAGCGCGGAAACACTATCAGAGCGCGCTGGCGATCCGGCGCGGCAAGCTGGAGCCCGGCCATCCCGCCATCGCCAACACCCTGTTTCACCTGGCCTGGCTCAGCCACGCCGAGGGCGCCGCGGGGCACGCCGAGGCGCGCCGCGAATACGATCAGGCGCGGTCGATCTGGGAGCAGTCGCGCGGGCTGCAGCACGGCGATGCCGTCGTCTTGCTGCGCTACTCGGCGGCGCTTCATGTGGCCCAGGGTCATGCGGACAAGGCGGTGCCGCTGCTCGTGCAGGCGGCGCAGCTGGCGGAGTCGATCCTGGCGCCGGCGCAGCCGACCTCGGGCTGGATCAACCGGACCGCCATGGTGCGGCGGCTGCGCCGTACGGAAGACATCACGTTCTCGCTGCTGCTGCAGCGGCCGGGCGATCGCACGCTGCAGCAGCTGGCGCTCGTTACGGCCGCGGAGCGGCTCGGCCGGGTCGCCGAGGACGCGGTCGATCGCATCGCGATCATCAATCGCCAGCTCGAGCCGCAGGACCACACGCAGCTCGACAACCTGCGGCTCTGTCGAGGCCAGCTGGCAACGGTCCAGCTCAGCGATTCGAGCCACCCGGTCACGCAGCGCTATCGCGAGGTCCTGGCTGAGCTGGAGACGCGCTGTCAGAGCATCGAGCGCGAGCTGGCTCCCGGCGCCCCGCTGCTGCGCGCCCAGCAGCGGGGCGCGCCGCTGCCGCACAAGACCCAGCGGCTCCTGGCGGCGCTGCATCCGGAGGACACGCTGCTCATGCTGGTCGAGTTCCAGCCGATGGACTTTGCCACCAGCCGCTGGGGCGACCCGCAGTACCTGGCCCTGCTGGCCACCCAGAGCGGTCAGATCATGGCGCGCAGCCTGGGGCCCAAGAGCACCTTGGATAGCGCCGCGGCGCAGTTCTTCAAGCAGACCTCCACGCCACCCAGCGCCGGCAGTGACGCGCCGCTCGCCGCGGCGGGCAGCGCGCTGGCGCAGCGCTTGTTCGTCCCGCTGCAGGCGCTGCTGGGAAGCAGGCCGCGCCTGCTCGTCGCGGCCGAGGCCCCGCTGAGCCTGGTGCCGCTGGCCGCGCTGCCGCTTGGTGGCGGCCAGGTCCTTGACAAGTACCGCATCGGCCTCTTGACCACGCTGCGGGAGCAGCTCGCGCAGCTGGAGCCGGGGCCAGAGAAAGAGAAAGAAAAAGAGAAAGAAAAAGGGAAAGGGAAAGGGAAAGACCGCCAGGGCGTGCTGCTCATGGCGCCGCAGAACCCGACCAGCCTCACCGCGGTCGCCGGCCAGGCCGGCTTTGCTCGGCGGTTTCCCCGGGCCAGCCTGCTGCTCGGCGCCGAGGCCAGCGAGCAAGCCTGGCTGGGTGAAAAGCACATCCAGGCGCTGCACCTGGCGACGCCGCCGCTGCTGCTCCCGCCGCCGGTCGATGCGCCGGATCATCCGTGGGCGAGCTACCAGCAGGAGCGCAACCCGCTGCAGCGCGCGGGGCTCTTGCTGGCGGGTCGGACCCCGCCAGCGACCCCGCCGACGTTCTTCCCGGTGGCGGTCGCGGACGACGACCTGCTCACCGCCGCCGATATCGCGCAGAGCGACCTTCGCGACGCCCAGGTCGTGCTCACCGCAGCCAGCCCGGTGGCAGAGACCTTTCGGGTGGGCGAAGCGCTACACGCGCTGCGGCAGTCCTTCCTGCTGGCCGGGGCGCACACGCTGGCGGCCCCCCTTTGGTCCAGCGTCCAGGACGGCGAGCTGCTCACGGCCTACTATGAGCACCTGGGAGACGCCGCCGACCCCACGGCGGCGCTGCAGCAGGCGGCGCAGCGCGTACGCCAGCAGCACAGCCATCCGTACTACTGGGCCGGCTTCCAGGTCGTGATGCGGGCCCCGGCTGCGGCCAAACCACCAGCGCAGACCCGTTAGGCATACACACGGCATGTAACTTTGACCCATCGCGAACCCGCGCGGGAAGCGCGGCGGGGGGAGGTTCACGCAGCTCTGCGGCTGGAGAGAGGCACGGGAAAACGCCCCCTGTATCCAGGGGAGGCGTCGCTCAGGGCTCCAGCTTGCCCGGCGCATCGTCGTGCGCGCACAGCTGCGTGATCTGTCTGGCGAGCCGCTCCTTATCGCTCGCGCCGAGCTGACACTCGCTGTGCAGGCGCACCATCAGCTGGCAAGTGCCGCTCAGGCTCCGGCTGGTCTGGGTGCGGCACTGCTGCGCCATCTCCGCCTTGCTGGTCTGCGCTGCCGCGGTAGCCTGCTTCTGCCGCTCATCGCACTGCAGCCGCAGGCTGTCCAGCGCCTCGTTCGCCTTACGCACCTTCTCTGCCAGGTCGTTGCGTTGCGCGCTGGTCTCGACCAGGGAGGCATCGGCCGCGGCCAGTCGCGCCAGCAGCGCTTTCCCCGCTTCCTGCTCGCGCTCAAACCCGCTCATCAGCCTCGCGATGTCCTGTCGCAGCGCATCGTTCTTCAAGCTGAGTTTGATGTTGTCGCGGAAAAACAATACGACTGAGCCGAGCAGCACGAGCAGCACCGGAACCGCCACGGAGAGCACGATGAGCAGCCAGCGCCGCGTGTGCTCCTGCCGCGACTCCTCGATGCTGCGAACCACGAAGTCGCGCTCATCGCTGCTCACGTCGCGACGGCCGGACAGCCACTTCTGCGCTTCATCGAGCTCGCTGCCGCGCAGGACGAAGTCCGGGCTGCGGTCGTGCTCCAGCCAGCGCGCCAGCTGCTCGGCCAGGCGCCGGCTCGACTGCTTGCGCAGCACCCAGGCGGCATCGAACCGGGTGGCGAAGATGGGGTTGCGCGGGCGGAGCCAGGGTCCTTGGGCATCGCGCCTGATCGCGACCATCCCGGTCAGCCGCAGCATGCCCTGCAGCGGGTCGCCGAGCTGCACCGCGACCCGCTGCCGCTCATCCAGGATCTGGCGATACAGGCGCAGCATCTCGGGAATGCGCTCGCTGTTGCTCTCTTGGAAGAAGAGCCGCTCTGCGGACTCCAGGTTCATCTCCGGGTAGGCGGGGTGAACGAACACCTGATCGACTACCTCGGCCACCGCGTCCGCGCGGCCCAGCCCTTCGCCGCCGTCGCTCCTGCGCACCAGCTCCTGGCACAGGCGCTGGGTCATATAGGGGTGGCCGTGCGTCTGCGTGTAGACCGCGCGCAAGAGCGCTTCCGCCGCCTGGCCGCACGCTTCCAGGCCCGGGAGCAGCGCCCGCGCCTCTTCCCAGCTGAAGTCTGCGATATCGATCGCCTTGCCGATATTGAACGGCGTGCGCTTTTCATCGCGCATCAGATCCTGCGGGGTCGCCACCCCCAGCAGGCAGAAGGTCAGCTGCCGGCACGCCGGGTCGTGGGCCCGCGCATCATACAGGGCGCGAATCGAGGCGAAGAAATCGTCCCGCGCCACGGGCAGCGCCAGCAGGCCGTCGATCTCGTCGATGAAGATGACGACCTTGCTCGCCACCTGCGCGGGCACCACTTCCTTCAAATAGGTCGACCAGCGGTGTACGGGGGTGCGCTGCCGGTGGCTGTTCCAGAACTCCTGCGGATCCGGCAGCCCCAGCTCATCGGCGACGCACTCCATGAGGCTGAAGTACCAGCTCTCATCGGTCACGCCTTGGGTGCCGATCTGGTTCAGGTCGATGAGGGCGCAGCGGATCTCTCGCTGTTGCAACGCGCTGGAGATCGGAAGAGCACACGTCTGAA
>CALFML010000671.1 GCA_937879845.1 uncultured Myxococcales bacterium | reverse complement strand
AAGCCCCCGCCGAAAACATCTCCGGTCGGCCCACGGCTAAGGCTTCCGACGGAGTTAGCAGATGTGACCATCCGAAAGCACAAGGCTCTGCCGCGCGCCCCTTGTCGTAGAGCGAGCCCGCCTGTTTCTCTGGACCTTCCGCGGCCGTTTCGGCCATAATCGCCGTCCGCGCCGCACTCCGGAGGACTCCCCTCCCCTGCACTGCTTGGGTAGTTGCGCGCGGCGCATCAAGATGAAACGGCACGCCGCGGGCCCATCGCCACGGCAGGAGATTCCTAGTGGACCGCGCCCCAAAACTCGAACTCAGTCAGATCATCTTCGGCGTCCGCGATCTCGATGCGGCGACGCGGCGCTTCGAGCGCATGGGATTGACTGTGCTGGATGGCGGGCGGCATCCGGGAATCGGGACGGCAAACCGTGTGATTCCCCTGGGCCGCCAGTATGTCGAGCTCTTGGGCGTCGTCGATGCGCAACAGGCGCAGACCACGGAGTACGGACGCTCGCTGCAGGCGCGGACGCGCGACCGCGACTGCCTGGTTCGCTGGTCGCTGCGCACCGATGATATCGAAGCGGTCGCCCGCCGGCTCGGCTTGGAGGTTCAGCAGCGCTCTCGGGTGCGTCCCGATGGGGTGCGGTTGACGTGGCGGGCTGCGGGTCTTCCGCTTTCGCTTGCGCATCCGTGGTTGCCGTTCTTCATGCAGTGGGATCTGGAGTCCCACTATCCCGGTGCGCTGCCGGCCCAGCATGCGCTCGGCGCAAGCGGTGTCGCGTGGCTGGAGGTGGCGCCCGGGGATGACCGATGGGGGGCGTGGATAAGCGGCGCCGACCTGCCGCTGCGGAGAGTCGCGGGCGAACCGGGGCTGTTGCGCGTGGCGCTCACCACCGCGCACGGTGAGTTCATCCTGAACCCAGATCTCTAAGGATCGGTTCGATTCCGCCAAAGGAGCCCCGATGTTCTAGCGCGGATCAACCGACAAGGGACGAGCGACCAGCGCTTCATCGTTCGCTCCAAGAAGTGGGAAGAGGGCCACCCCCATGGGCTAGCCGGTCGCGCAGAGCGCGCGAACCTGCAGCTGGATCGGACGGTTTGGCACCAGCGTGGTCGTCATGAAGGGACGAATCGGCCGTTTGGATGCGAGCTCGAAGTCGAACGCATGCAGCAGCGTTCCAAGGACGATCTTCATCTCATAGAGCGCGAAGGCGGCGCCGACGCAGCGGCGCTGACCGCCGCCAAAAGGGAAGAACTCGAACGGGGAGTAGGTCCGGTCGATAAAGCGCTCGGGCATGAAGCGCTCGGGCTGCGGAAAGACCTCCGGGTTGTTGTGGGCGCACAGGACGCTCGCGCCCACGGCATAGCCAGCCGGCAGCTCGTAGCCGCCAAACTGCAGCGGCTGGCGCAGCCGCCGCGCCACGCCGGGCACCGAGGGCCGCATGCGCATCGTCTCATGGCAGACCGCCTCCAGATACGGGAGCTTGGCCAGCGCCTCGGGCTCCGGACTGGGCCCGAGCACCGCCAGCTCGGCCTGCAGCCGGCCGCGCACCTGGGGCTCGCGGCCCAGGAAATAAAGCGCCCAGGCCAGCGAGTCACCGGTCGTGGCATGTCCGGCCAAAAGCAGCGTGAGCAGCTGATCGTAAATCTCCGGTTCGGAGAGGCCGCTGCCGTCTTCATGGCGCGCCGCTTGGAGCAGGCTCAGGATGTCGGTCCGCTCGCGGCTCTCCGACCGCCGGCGGGCGAGCTCTTCGCCGAAAAACGCATGCAAGGCGCGGATCGTGCGACGCAGGCGGGCCCACGGACCAAGGCCCCAGAACTCGCGGCGCAGCCAGCGCAGCATGATCGGCAGCACGATGAGCGGGCTGGAAAACGCCTGCCGAAAGTCCGCCACCAGCTTCTGGGCGCGGGCAATCCGCTCCGGCTCGGTGACCCCGAAGACCAGGTGGATGATCGTCTGCAGCGATATGGCGTGCATCAGCTGCTGGGCCACAAAGCGCGTGCCGGGTTTGAAGCCAACGATGTTCTGCAGGGTGAGCGCGCGAATCTGCTGGCCGTAGACGCGCATGCGCTGGCCATGAAACGGCGGCATGAGCAGCCGGCGCATCGACGCATGCGGCGCTCCGGACAGAACCAGTACGGAGCTGTCGCCGACAAAGCAGCTGAGCATGTCAGCGCTGAACGGCGCGAAGGTCTCCGGTGGAGCGCTAAACAGGGTGCGGATTACGGCCGGCGCACCGGTACTCAGAAAGCCTTTGCCTTCCAAGTCGGGCATCATCATCGTGTCGCCGTACTCGCGCTGCCAGCGCAGCGTGGCGCCGATGGGATCGGTCATGCCGTGGTAGTTGATGTTGAATATCCCGCGTGGGCCTTGAGGCAAGGGTGTCATGATCTCAATCCTCCTCACCTCTGTAAGACGCGGCCCGGCCAGGCCGGTCGCAGCCAATTCGTAGGCCGATGGCAACCGGCGTGCTGCAGGTCACTTATCGCCGATCGGGCAGGGCGATGACGATCCCAGCCTCGACCTGAGCTCACCGCTGGCCGGGGGGGCCACTGCCGTCGACCGCGTATGCGCAGAAGTCCGGCGCGATCATGGCCGGCGATCTGCGGAAGCGGCGCTCGGGCACGAAAGTGCACATCGGACGTTGATGAAGGTATCGGGCGGGTCGGCGTTGTCCTTGCGCCAGGCGCCGAAGGCCAGCTTGCTGTCGCGGCAGCGGCCTTGGTCGCTCGGCGTGATGCAGTAGCAGTCCGCGGGCTCGGCGGCGCACGACTTCCGGATCTTGGGGTCGAGCGCCGCCGGCAGATACCTGTCGCCGAACGCCGCACAGCAGCCGGCGGAGCAGACGGGCAGAAGCCACGCCGGCGCGCCGCGGGGATCCAAGGGCACGTCTTCGACCAGACAGGCCGGCGAGCCATCGGGCAGCCGCGCCGGCACATCCAGCAGGCACTCCGGAGCGTAGTCAGAGATGACTCGCTCCGTAATGAGATCGAACGCGCTAACGTAGTCAGCCGGCTCACATACGCTCGCCGGATGCGTGAGCCGGCCGGAGTGGGACCGGTTGAGCGCCGTGAACAGCTCCCCTAGGCGATGCTGGGGCTGGCCGCGCAGGGTCGGATCGCCCGCGGCGACGCAGCCGGCGGGATCGTCGGCAGAAAATCCCAGCCCGGCAGATCCGGGGATGTTGGGGTCTTGCGCGACTTGCAGCTCCCCGGCCGCGGTGAGCGGAGCCGCGGTCCAGATTCCGGCCGTCGCCAAGCGAGCCGGCGGCGCCAGCGAAGTGAAGAAACGGATGTAGCTATCCACCGGCTCCAGGTAACTGTCCTCGCGCCCGCGGCAGCCGGTCTTTTTGCCGGCGACGTTGAGCGGCTGATCGCACGTCACGTCGCGCGCCAGGCAGCGGTAGGCGCCGCGGCTGTAGCAGGAGGCGGCGGCGTTTGCCTCCGGCGCGGCGCAGTTCTGGGTCTGCGGCGCGTTGTCCCTCCGGCGCGCCGGCTGCACCGAGCAGTCGTCCGCATCGGTCAGAAAGGCGATATACAAGGTCGCGCCGGGACGCCGGAAGCCGCTATTTGCCAGCAGATGATCGTTGAGCGCCCGGCGCGCGCTCTCAAGCGGCGCGGATACCTCACAGCCGCCATCGCCCAGCATGATCATGCACTGCAGCGCGTAGACCGGACCGTAGTCGACTACGCGGCCGGTGCGGGCATCGGTCTGCAGCGACTCTGGGACGTTGACCTTGCCCCACCTGCCCGACACGAACGGTGCGCCGTCGGTCGGCACGAACTTGCGATCCGGACAGACGGCGGCGCAGGCGCTGGCGGCCGCGGCGGAGTTTTTGCTGCGCTCCAGGCACGAGACGGCCTGCAGCCGGCCGTCGTCGCCCGAAAAAGAATCGCACGACCCTGCCGGCCCGGCCCATGGCGTATCGGACGCAGTCCAAGAGCCGATGTCCGTGCTCACGACCCCGATGTGATAGTCCGCGTTCTTCTCATCCAGCGCCGTCAGGAGCTCGGGCAAGACGGCGGCGAGTGCCTGCTGCTTCTTGACCATGCTCGGCGTGTTGCCGACCACGAACAGGAAGTCGAGCTTCTTCCAGCGATAGGTGTCCGAGATCTGCTCGAAGACGCCGTGCTGGCAGGCGCACAGCGCGGCCTGCTGCTGCTCCGGCGTCGCCCCGGCCGGCACGGGACACTGGGCTCCGACCTCGGTAGAGGTGCAGCCCGCCGTCGTAAAGAGGAAGCCGAGCCCGAAGAGCCCGAACGAGAACCTCGGACCCAGGACGCGAAACCAAAGCGCGCGATATGGAGAACGCATGATCCCATTTGGGATGGGAGCGGGCAATACCTTGCAGGCGCGCGATTGTTCTGCGCCGCTCCGCTTGTTCACCTTTGGGGAATTTTCAAGACATGCGTAGTGACCGCCCGGCGTACGGCGCGAAACGGCGCGGCGGGTCCGATATCGCCGTTGCAAAGCACGACCACGGTCAGCCCCAAGTCGGTATAGGTTTCCATGCAAGCGGCAAAGCCGTTGATGGCCCCGTAATGCAGCACGCTGCGGTAGCCGGCCGACGGCGGCGTAATGAGAAGCCCCATCGCATATTGGGTCTCGCCATAGTGCGCGTCTTCCGGTGCAAAGCGCCTGCTCCCGCTCACCCGCCCATCGCGGAGTCGGCCCGGTGCGAGCATCGTCTCAACAAAGCGGGCGCCGAACAGCCGGTAGGAAAAAAGCGCATGCTGCCAGCGCCAGAGGTCCTCCGCCGTGGAGCGCATGGCCCCCGCGCCCCCGGCATCGGAAATCTCCAGGTAGGGAGCGCGCAAGAACACACCGGCCTGACCCGGCACTGCGGAGTACCCATCCACTCTTCCGCGGACCACCGCGGCCGATGTATCAAAAGCTGTCCGGTGCAGCCCGAGCGGCTTGAAGATGAGGGCCGCCGCCGCATCCGCCAGCTTCATGCCCGTGACCTTCTCGACCACCGCGCCGAGCACGATGTAATTGGCGTTGCTGTACCGCCAAGCGGTTCCCGGGTCGAAATCGAACAAGGTGGCTTGCGTGCTTATGCTGCGCGCCAAGGCAAGCTGCGCGCTTGGCTCGGCGCTTTGTGGCGGCGCCGATACGTCCGACTCATCGCTGTGCAAGCCGGCAGTGTGGTTTAGTAGCTCGCGCAGCGTGAACATTTTCTTGTCGGCAAAAAATGCCAGATGTTTCGCCGCTGCGTCATCCAGCGACAGCTTCCCTTCGGACGCGAGCTTGAGGACCAGAGCCGCCGTGAACTGCTTGGTGAGCGACCCGATGCGGAATACGCTGTCCGGCGCGACCGCGGTGCCGGTCTCCAGGTTCGCCAGACCATAGTCCTTGGCAAAAAGGACATTCCCGCGTGCCGCAAGGCGGATTGCCACGCCCGGGCTGGCACCAGCTTTGATCGACGCCTCCGCCGCGGCCGAGATTGCCGTCGTACAAGCGTCGTCCAAATGCAGCGGACTGGCAACAGAGGGGCGCCACGCCAGCCCCGCTGCAACCGCGCCGCTGTGAGCGAGAAACCTACGCCTGGAAATATGCATGCGGTGATTTCCTGTTCCTTATTGGCTGAGAATCTACCTCGAGCAAAGGCTATCGGCTAAGGCTTTGAACGGTCTGCCTCGCCGCTGAAAACCTGGCGCGTCGGTCCGCTGGGAAGGCACGGCGAATGGACGCGATCAGCCTTGGTTCTTCTCCAGGGCCGAAGGAGGGTTTTCCGAAGACGGCGGGGCCTGGTTCGCCCGTGGAGGGCAGAGGCTGGATTCTTCAAGCGCCGCCATCTCCAGGTCCTGGGCGAGCAGGTAAGTGCGGCAACCATCGACCGCGTGATCGATCAATCGCAAGGCAATGCCTTATTTCTTGAAGAGCTCATCCGCAACGTGGCTGAGGGCAAAGGCGATCATCTGCCCGATACCGTCATCGCCATGCTGCAGGTGCGGATCTCGCGCTTGGCCGCGGCGGCGCGGCAGGCGCTACGCGCCGCGAGCGTCTTTGGCGAGACGTTCTGGCGCGGCGGCGTGGCGGCCCTTTTAGCCAAGACCGGTGACGGAGTCAGCGACATCCTCCAGGGCCTTTTATCCGCTGAGCTCATCGAAAAGCGCCGCGAGAGCCGGTATCCGGATGAGATTGAGTACTGCTTCCGCGTAGTAGGGAGCGCCGTTGCAGATATCGGCGCGGCGTTTGACAAAGGGGCCGATGATGTTCGCGGTGGTCGATAGGACCCCGGCGGTGGTGTGAAACTCTGAGGCGCGTTCCTTGTAGTCGGCGGTCAGCGCAGCGTGCTTTGCCGGCCACTCGGCGGACGTGCATCCATCGATGGTGCCGGTCTCGGTATCGACCAGGCCGTACAGCGACTCGGCGAGTGGCGCGCTGCCGGGAGCCGCGCTGCGCCGGGCAGCGGCTAGCTGGTGATCCTGCACCAGGAACTCCGGCTCCGGGGTGCCGGCGGCGGCCAGCGCCCGGAAGGTCTCTAGCGCGGTGAACTGCCGCTCCAGAAGCGGCATGGCGAGCGGCGGCTGCCCTTTGGGCGTGCGCTCGACTACGGCGATGCCGCCCGCGGGCTGGGCGAAGAAGGTGACCTCGGCGCCGCTCCCCAGATCAAGGACAGCCGACGCCGGGGCGGGCGGGGATGCGGAGGGCGCCGACTCTGCCGCCACCGGCCCCGACGCAGCCGCGACGCTCGCGCTGTCCGGCCCCTCACACCCGGCCGCCAGACCGCAGGCAACCATCGCGACTAGACTCGAACCGACAATCTGCTTCTTGCTCTTCATGGGAATCTCCTTGTCTGAAACCAGTGGACTGTGGATTTGCGCGATGCTCGCTTGTGCCCTGCATCGTCTGCGTACTAAGCAGAAAGCAAGCGACATGCCGAAATAGGAACGGGCGAAAAAGGTCGGGAAATAACCCCCGCGGCCAGCCGCCGCTGCGGTCGAAATCCCGTCGGCAGAGCAAGTAGGAAAGGAATCACGCCGGGTGCGGCCAAGCCCGGGCAAGACTACGGCGCTGGGTGCGGATCACGCTTGCCGGAGCGTGTGCCACGTGTGCCACGTGTGCCATGTGCCATGTGTCTTGTGCCGCTAGACGCTCGGCCGCTACTTCAAGGGCAGTTCTTTCAAGAGGAAGAACCCATCATCCACGATCAGCGGGGCCTTGCTCTGCTCCGGGTTCCAGCCGCGCCCGCGCGCGAGCCGGATGAGGGCGGCAGCGATGCCCGGGGTGTTCAGGTTCGCCGTCAGCCCGGCGGGACCGGAGGTCCAGACGACTCCAGCCGCCGGGTAGCCGGAGCTCTGCCCGGGCCCATCGGGGAACCGGATGCGCAGCGGGCTTGTGCGGTGGCCCGCGAGAAACGCGGAGAACACCTCGCGGCAGCCAGACGCCCCCTGCCCTTGGGACGGCTCCGCTGGCAACACCTTGTGGTCGTGTTCAACCTTCCAGAGGTAGGACTGACCATCGACGACGATTTTCCTGAGAGTTTTTTTCCGCGAACTCATAGCTTGCGCTCCTAAAACGGTACAGCCATCTGGACCGACAAGTCGAGCATCACATCATCGCTGAGGCACATGGGCTGGCTCACCTGTGGCATGATTGCTAGATGGCGCCGAAACGTGATCAGGTGCTCATCTGCCACAGCCGCGCGGACGACGAGTGGCTCGAGCGGCTCAAGACCCATCTGCGGCCGCTCCTGCCCGCCGGCTGCCAGATTTTCGACGACACCCGGATCGAGCCCGGGACCGAGCATTCCAACAAGCTGCAGGAGGCGCTGCTGCGGGCCCGCGTCGTCGTGCTGCTGGTCAGCGCCGACTTCCTGGCTGCGGAGTTTATTCCGGGGCAGGAGCGATTGCCGCTTTATGCTCCCGCCGGCCCTGTGGGCGCTCCCATCCTGTGGGTGCCGCTCCGCCCGAGCAGCTTCGCGGTCACCAAGATCGCCGCCTACCCGCCCCTGCACGACCCGGCGCGGCCGCTGTCCTCGTTGAGCGAGACCGATGCCGATGCGGCGCTAGTCGAAATCAGCAAACGCATCCGCGCCGCCATGGATGGCAGCGCGGTCCCGGGGGCGGCCGCCGGGCCGGCGCGCATGCGGGGGTCCATCGGCCGGCAGCTGCGCTCGCGCGCCCTCCTTATCGGGGTGGTGGTACTGCTCAGCGGCGCCGCCGGAATCTGGGCGCTCTGGTCCCGCGAGCGCAGCAGTCATGGCGACACCTACAACCTCCAGCACACGCCCATTACCGCCGATCATGGAGGAACGGTCCACATCGGCCCCAGCTCGGACGCCAAGCACAAATGACCGCCTATCGCTCGCCGCTGCTACCGCTGATCCTGCTGGCGCTCTGGGGACCGGCAGCTTGCGTCAAATCCAATGCCCGGTCGGCGCCCGACGCCGCAACCGTCTCGCCCGACACCTGCGCTCCGGCGATGGCGACGCCCTTTACCGCGAGCTCCGGGATCCGCGTCGTGATCGCCCGCTTCGACGCCAGCGACGGCACCAAGGCCTCCCGAAGCTTCGGCGAAGCGGTCGCCAAAGCCCTGAGCCAGGAGATCCCTGAATACGTCAAACGCGCGGCCCAAGATCCCGCAGCCGTACAGAGCGGCTTCCGACCGGTGGCGCACGTCCAGTACGTCCCCTGTGTGTTCACCAGCCACGAAGACGCGCGGCGAGTCGGAAAGGCCTGGAACGCATCCCTTGTAGTCTGGGGCCGCGCCGCCGCCGCCGCCGGAGAGGTGCCGGAGATCCACACCAACGATGTGTACAACCTGAAGGATACCCCGCTGCGGGCCGACAACGGGGGGAAGATCCACGTCGGGCCGGAGATTCATCTGAACCTGCCGCAGGGCGGTACGTTCCGCACCTCTGTGACCTCCGTGATAGGCGGCGAGACGCGCGACGAAAAAGGAATGCGCAGTCCGAGCCGGGAGGCCTTGCTGGATCTGGACTTCGCCAACCTGGTCTCAGAGAGGCCGATCAGCTTGATGAAGTTTATGATCGGGCAGACCGCGATGTTGGAAGATCGCTTTGCCACGGCAATTTATTATTTCGAGCAGACCAAGGAAAATGCTTTTGCCGGCTCGGAGATTGAGCCGTATATCGACGCAATGATCGGCCTGTGTCACGCGGCGACCGGGCAGCTGGAGCGAGCCGCCGCCGCCGTGCAGGAGGGCGAGAAAGCCTGTCCGGCGGGCGATGTGTACTGCCGGTCGCACATGCAAACCGTCCGCGGATACACCCAGGCGGCAGACGGCGCACTCCAGCAAGCGCTGGCATCGTTCAGCCAGGTCCTGCTGCTCAGCCGGCAGGAAAGCGGCATCAAGGGTGATTCCCTCCAAGCGGATACGTTGGAAAACCTCGGCCAAGTGAACTACAGGGTAGGACAGATGCCGCAGGCGCTGAATTTTTTCCAGCAGGCGCTGCGCTTGTTCCAGAAGCTTGGCGACGTGGATCGGCAGGCGCAAAGCCTCATCAACATGGGCGCCGTCTACCTGGCGCAGGGCAACTGGCAGGACGCAGGCCGTTGCGGCCGCCAGGCCTTGGCGCTGCTCAATCCGTCTGGTCAGTGGGCTGGCAAGTGGGCTGGCAAGAACGGCTTCACCCTGATTAGCCTTGGCTCCCTTTACAGGGGGCTAGGACAATGGAACCAGGCGCTGAATCTCTATCAACAGGCCCTGGAATTTTTTGCGGGCTCGGGCAAGTTGATTGGTGAGGTGAGCGCGCGCACCCAGCTGTGCTGGCTCTACAACGACTTCGGTGAGCCGCACAAGGCGCTGGGTTTCTGCGATCAGGCGCTAGAGATATACAAAAAGACGGGTATTACAAGTCTCGAGCCGTCGATCCGCAACATCATGGGCCTGGTGTACAGCCAGCTCGGAGACCGGCAAAAAGCGCTGGAACTTCACAACCAAGCCCTGACCATCTCCCGGCAGTCGCACAATCTTTTGGAAGAAGGAATCTCACTGTTGAATCTGGGCGGGGTCCATAAGAGCCTGGGAGATTCTCGTAAATCGCGCGATATGTACGACCAGGCCCGCCAGCAGTTCAAAAAAGCCGGCTCCGCGTATTGGGAATATGTCATCGATGAGACCCTGAAAGAGCAGAGCTCCCCACCGAGCGGCGCGCCACCTGCGCCGGCCGCTGCAGCGCGGCCGGGATCCGATCTCGCCTTTTGCTCGGAGATGTGCCAGCGCATCCCGAGGTGCTGGAGCCACCGGTCGAGCACCTGCGTCGCGGACTGCGTGCACAACCCGCAGGGCATCTCCTGCCTGCGCAGCATCGACCCGAACGACTGCTCGGGGTTGGCCCAGTGCGGCGTACTGTTCGCCTGCAACGGCATGCGGGCAGCGGGGGAATCCACCTGCGCGCAGGTCCACGCCTGCCAGATAGACGCGGGGGAAAATCCGTTCCTTGTCTGTCAGTGCATGTCGCAGCTCGAACCGGCGCGCGCTTCCTACCTGATCGCGTTCAACGCCTGCGCCATATATCAGTGCAAACTGAACGGTTGGTGCATCAGCACGCAGTGCAAAAAGGAGCTCGCCGACTGCCAGCGCCATTAGCACCCCAATCAAACCGTAGCGAGGATGGACAGCCGTTTTGGCCAGCGCGGAGCGGTCTCCGCATCGCGATCACGGGGGCCGCCGTGGACGTCAGCCGTAGTAGACATCATGCCCTGCGGGCACCCCGGTGGATGAAACAGCCGCGCGGGAAGC
>CALFML010000670.1 GCA_937879845.1 uncultured Myxococcales bacterium | reverse complement strand
TCTACACAGGCGAAGACACTCTTTCCCTACACGACGCTCTTCCGATCTGTACTTGTTGACCGCCGCCTGGTGCTCCTCCAGCGTCACCGAGAACTGATGCGTGCCGTCGTTGCGCGAGACGAAGTAGAGGTACGGCGTGCTGTCCGGCGCAAGGACCGCCTGCATGGCGGCGCGGCCGGGGTTGCAGATCGGCCCGGGCGGCAGCCCCTCATGGGTATAGGTGTTATAGGGATTTTCTTCGTCGTTGAGGTGGATGCGGCGGATGCGCCCCTGGAACTGCTGGCAGGCCTCGCTCTTTTGCAGCGGCACGGTGCAGCCGTAGATGATGGTGGGGTCGGTCTCCAGGCGGTGCGGCCGGAAGGTCGGCAGGCGCAGGCGGTTTAGAAACAGGCCGGCGATGCGCGGGCGCTCCTCGGGCCGGGCGGTCTCTTTTTCGACCAGGCTGGCCATGATGATGATCTCGCGGTCGCCGAACTTATAGTTGCGGTTGAGGATGCGCATCCCCTCGAAGTTGTGCGTCTTGAGCTCCCCGAGCATCCGCTGGGTGCGCTTGACCAGCGCCGGCAGGACGCGAGTGCACGGCACGCCCGGCGGGAAGCGGTAGGTGTCGGGGAACAGGTAGCCCTCCAGCGAACCGCCGGTCACGCCCAGCGATAGAGCGTAGGCGCCGTCGCGCATGAGGCGCTCGGCTTCGCTGGCCTTGCAGATGCCGGCGTCTTCGAGCAGCCGCGCCACCTCCAAGAGGTTCTTGCCTTCGGGGATGGTGACCGGGACCTCAGGCTCGCGGGCGCCCGACACCAGCACGTCCAAGATCTGGCGCGGCGTCATCCGCGCGGACAGCGTGTAGGCGCCGGCGCGGACCTTGGATGCGACGCCGCGCTCGTTGGCGTAAAAGCGGAACCACTCCGGGTGGTGGACCAGATCTTTGTCGGCCAATAGATGCGCGATCTCGGCCAGGCTCATGCCTTTGACGATGACGATCTTGGCCTCGGCCGGTCCGCTCAAAGGGCCCGGGCGGTCGGGATAGCGCATCGCCCGCCACACCGCGTAGCCTAAGACGACCACGAAGCTCCCGACGGTCAGAGCCACGATGACAGCGGCCAGGCGGCGGCGCGCGGCCAAGCTCATGCCGCTCATGCCGGCTCCTCCGCCGCGGCTTGGGCGCTGGGCGCTTGGGGCTCCGCGTTCGCGACTGCCGCCGCGGTCCGCTGCGCCGCATCGAGCCAAGCCTGCAGGATCACCGCTGCCGCCAGCCGATCGACGACCTGCTTGCGGCGGGCCCGCGAGAGATCGGCGGCCAGCAGCACCTCTTCCGCCGCCACGGTGGAGTAGCTCTCATCTTGATAGGAAATCTGCAGGCCGGCCTGCCCCAGCGCGTCGCCGAGCACCCGCACCCGCGCCGCCCGCCGGCCCTCGTTCCCCTCGCAGTCGTACGGCAGGCCGACCACCACGTGCCGCGTGTCGTACTTCTGCGCCAGCGCCAGCACGGTCTGCACATCCAGCCGCGTGCCCTGGCGGGCCAGGGTCCGCACGGCGTGCGCGCAGTATCCTAGCTCGTCGCTGACCGCAACCCCGATGGTCTTTGAGCCGACATCCAGCCCAAGTACGCGCGCCTGTGCCACTTGGGGACGATGGCCGCGATCCGCGCGAGCGTCAAATTTTGCGCCGGCCGCTTTGTTCTGGATTTGTTCTGGATTTGTTCTGGATTTGTTCTGGTTCCGGCGGCCTCTCGCCGCTATGTCTTCCTATATGAAAAAGAGCGAACAAGTGCTGCCGCAGCCGGCCGCGCCGCCGGCCGCCCTGGGCTGGCGTCAGGCGGCGCTCGCCGCCGGGGCGGTCGAGCACTACGACGATGCGGCGCTTTACGACTATGAATATCGGCGCCGCCGCCACGACATAAAGTGGTATCGGGCGCTCGCCCGGCAGCTTGGCTGCACGGAGCAGCGCCGCGGCGCACCGCGGCGCATCTTGGAGCTCGGCTGCGGCAGCGGCCGGCTCCTCGTGCCGCTTTTGCGCGACGGCCATCAGGTGGTCGGCATCGATCGCTCGGCCGCCATGCTCGACCGGTGCGCCGCGCGCATCGCCACCCTGGGTCGGGCGGCGCGGCAGCGCGGGCAGCTGGTCCGCGCCGACTTCCGCCACCTCCCTTTCGCCGACACCGAGCGCTTCCCCCTCATCGTCTGTCCGTTCAACGGCTTTATGCACCTTTACACCCGCCAAGATGTCGAGCAGTGCCTGGCCCAGGTCCGTCGCCTGCTCGCCCCCGGCGGGCTTTTCGCCTTCGATGTCTTAAACCCCGATCCGGCGTGGCTCGCCCGCGATCCGCTGCGGCGGTGGTCGCGGACGCGCTTCCGCCACCCGCAGACCGGCGAGCCGCTCATCTACACGACCAACCACATCTACGATGCGGCGGCGCAGATAGCCTTCATCCGCATCTACTACGAGCCCGATCTCGATCGCCCCGCAGCCGCTCGCAGCCCGGCCCACACCGTGCAACTCACCCATCGGCAGTTCTATCCGGCCGAGTTGGAGGCATTTTTACACTACAGCGGCTTCGCCATCCGGCAGTGCTTCGGAGGCTTCGACGGACAGCCAATTTCTTCCGTCAGCGCAGAGCAGGTGATCTGCGCACGAGTGCGCTGAAGAAAACCCCGTCACAATCGCCGAAAATCGCCCAATTTGACCGTAGCGACGGTAAAAGTGGCATTCTCCGACGATAATTGACTTCGTTCCCGAAGGTGGCGGCGGACCCCTCGACGAAAAAAAGCGCGAAAAAATTGAGTTTTTTCGCGCAAAACGATTGACAGCCTCGGCGGGGCCGAAATAGTGTCAAGAAAAACCCAACCCCCCTCAGTGTTGGAGGAGAAGTATGGCCGAGAAAGTTGTGAAAATTGGTGTCAAGCGTGAACCTGGCTTCCTGTACTTCCTGCGCGGAACGGACGTCTACAAGACCCCGATGAAGCGGGCCGGCCAAGCGTCGGCGGCAGGCAAAGCGGAGAAGGTGATTGCCGGGAACTTCACCCGTGAGGAGGGGTACCTGTACTTCCTCGATCACCACGGCGACATCGCCCGCGCCAAGCGCGCCGTCGGCGGTCAGAAGCGCAAGAAGCCCAAGACCGAGAAGAAGGCCCCCGCCAAGAAGACTGCGGCGAAGAAGGCCGCCCCGGCTCGCAAGGCCACTCCGGCGGTGAAGAAGGCTCCGGCCAAGGCTCCGGCCAAGGCTCCGGCCAAGGCTCCGGCCAAGGCTCCGGCCAAGGCCCCGGCCAAGAAGGCCCCCGCCAAGAAGAAGTAACTAGCAGCGATATCGGAACGCGGGCTGCGCCCCTGGCAGCCGAATGAAGGCCGACCCTCCTTGTGAGCGGTTGGCCTTCGTATTTTCAGCGGTGGCTAAGGCGCTTGTCGGTCTTGGGGCCGCGCGCCATCGCGACGCAGGTGTGGGTCATATCGCAGACGAAGCCGGTGCCGCAGTCCATGTCGTCCCGGCACTCGACGCAGCTGTTGGCCGCCGTATAGCAGTAGGGCTTGCCGGCGACCATCGCGCAGTCCGTGCTGTCCAGGCACTCCACGCACATCTCCGTCGTGGGATCGCACACCGGTCTTCCCGCGACCATCGCGCAGTGCGTGCTGTTCAGGCACTCCACGCACATCTCCTTGGTCGAATCGCACACCGGTCTTCCGGCGACCATCGCGCAGTGCGTGCTGTTCAGGCACTCCACGCACATTTCCTTGGTCGTATCGCATGCGGGTTTCCCAGCGACCGTCGTGCAGTGGGCGTCGGCCTGGCACTGCACGCACAGGTGCGAGGTCATGTCGCACTGCGGCGTCCCCGCCCGGCCCATGCAGTCGGCGTTGGCGAGGCACTGCCGGCACATGTAGCCCATCGGATCGCACTTGGGCTTGTTCGGATCGCCGCAGTCGGCATCCATGACGCACTGGACGCAGGCGTTGTTCTGGCACTTGTTGCCGCTGACGGGGCAGTCGGCGGCGGCCAGGCACTCGACGCACATGCTCGTGTTGGTGTTGCACTTGGGCAGGCCGGGTTTGCCGGAGCAGTCCGGCGCGTCCATCAGGCACTCGACGCAGGTGTTGGTCATCGGGCTGCAGCGCAGGCCGGCGCACTGCCCGTCGGCGGTGCAGCCGACGCAGGTGTGCGTCGCGGTCTTGCATACCGGCGTCGCGCCGCCGCAGCCGAAGTCGTCGATGCACTGCACGCAGGTGTTGTTCGACGGATCGCACTGCTGGCCCGGACCGCAGTCGGAGTTGACCACGCACTGCACACACTGGGGGACCGAGGTCTTGCACACCGGGGTCGCCGGCGTTCCGGCGCAGTCGTTGTCGCCGACGCAGGCGACGCAGGTGTTGGTCGCGGTGTTGCAAGCCGGGGTCGCCGGCGTGCCGGCGCAGTCGGCGCTCGACAGACACTGCACGCAGGTATCGGCGCCCTTGCAGCGCGGCGTGGCCGGCGTGCCGGCGCAGTTGGTGTCGTCCAGGCACTGCACGCAGCTGGCCCCGCCTTTACACAGGCCGCGCGTCCCCGAACACGCCGCGAGCGATCCGCACATGCACTTCCCGGCGGCGCAGACGCTGGCGGTGGCCATGCTGCAGGCGAAGGTGCAGCTGCCGCAGTAGTTGAAGTTGGTGTTCAGGTCGAGGCACATGTTGACCATGGCGCAGCACTTGGGCGCCGTGCCGGCCACCCCGAGCGAACAGTTGTCGACGATGGCGTCGCAGTCGTTGTCCTTTGTGTCGCACAGCTCGATGCTGGGGTAGACGGCGGCGCTGTCGCAGACCAGGAAGCGGCGCTCCTCGTCGAAGGGCGGCTGGACTTTGAAGCCGGTGGTGATCGAGAACTTGTTGACCTGCGAGCGGTCGCAGCCGATCACCTTGCCAGCCATGCAGCTGCCCTGGTTGACGCCGCAGTCGTCGGTGTACTCTTTGAGGTTTTTGCCGTCGGGAGCATCGGTGCGGCCGTCGCAGTCCTCGTCCGCCAGCGGCGTGCTCGCCTTGCACGTCTGCCGGCCCGGCTGGGTGGCGCCGAAGCACTTGGGCGCGGTCACGTTGTCGTCGCGGGTGCCCGGACAGGCCTGACGCATGGTGTCGGCCGCGTGCTTGCCCGGCAAAAGGCCCGAGCATACGCACAGTCCCGGAAACGGTCCGCCTTTGGGCAGGCCGCAGTCGCCGACGTTGTTATCGGTGCAGGTCAGGGGGCCGGTGACCGAGCCGTGCGTCTCGGTCATGCGGGTGCCCTGGTTGTCGGGGTTCAGCTCGTCCACCAGACCATCGCAGTCGTCGTCGGCGCCGTTGCACACCTCGGCCGCGAAGGGGTGCCGGGCCGGGTCGTTGTCATCGCAGTCGACATCGAAGTTGTAGCCGTCCTTGTCGGCGTCCATGGCGCAGGCGGTGTCGCTGCTGCAGTTCTGCGCCTTACCATCGCCGCAGCGGTCCGGGGCGCCGGGGAACGTCTTGAAATCGCCGTCATCGCAGTCCACCGGCAGGCCGCCGGGGTTGCAGCCGGCGTTGCCATTGGGGAAGCCGTCGCCGTCGAAGTCACACACCTTGCCGCTGACCATCGCCGGGGGGCAGCTAAGCTGCGGCTTGCCATCGCAGTCCGCGTCCTGCGCCGTCTTGCCGTCGACTTGCTTGTTGGCGCACAGCCGGCGCAGCGCCGCTGCCACCGAGCCGCCGCCCTCGCTCTTGCGCAGGTCGGAGATCACCAGCGTCGCCCCGGCGTAGCTGGTCGAGCCGGGAAACACGCCGCGATCGGTGTCGTCGCAGTCGAGCTGGCCCGGGTGGGTGTCGTTTTTATCCGGGCACTTGGCCGCCGCATCCAGCCGCTGGTAGCCGTCGCCGTCGAGATCGCAGCTGACGCAGCCGCCGAGCGGGTTGCCGTCGCAGGCCCAGTCGCGGCTCGGATCGGCGCAGTTCTTGGTGGCGCCGGGATGAACGTCGGGGTTGGTGTCGTCGCAGTCGCGCTGGCTCGGCACCGGATCGTTGGCGGCGTAGCCGTCGCAGTCTTCATCTACGAAGCACGGCACCACGAGCCCGGTGCAGTTGAAATCGAACGCATTGTCGCAGCGCGCCGGCTGGCACAGCGACTGGTCCGCCAGCTTGCTGTGGTCGGTCGCGCAGCTCTTGCGGTCGGTGCAGGTGCAGCAGTTGCGCGGCCGCGGGTTGCCGTGGAAGCGGCTCGGGTCCTTGTCGTCGCAGTCGGTGGCCTCGTTCTCGCCGTCGCCATCGCTGTCGTTGCACGCCGGCGCCGCGGGCCCGCAGGAGATATCGATCGGCAGGCCGCAGCGCGGGATGGCGAGCGGGTTGATCTCGACCGCATAGAGGCTCGCCGGGAGCGGCGGGTCGGTGGGTCCGGGATCGCGGTCGACGCAGTCGAGCACCCCGAGCTGCGACTGGTACTGGACCTTGGCCGCCAGGTTGTCGAGCGGCCAGGTCATAAAATCCGGAAAATGGTCGAAGTCGCGATCGTAGTCGGGCTTGACCTCCAAGAGATCGCTGTCTACCTCCGTGGTGCCGGAGGTCTGGGTGACGGTGGCGAAGAAGTACTCCGAGCCGCGCTGCGCCGGCGGCGGCCCGTCGGGCAGAAGCGTCCCGGTGGAAGCGCGCACGAACACAAGGAAGCTACCGGACTGCGACAGCTTCAGACCCAGGCGCAGCGGCTGGGCGAACAGGTCGCGCCCGCTGGCCACCGCCGAGACCGGCTGGATTCCCGACTGGTAGACCAGCGTGCGGGTGTTGCGGTCTTGGATCCGCACCTCGTACTGGCTAAGCTGCACCCCTTGCGGCGGGCGGATCTGCAAGAGGATCGCCTCTTGATTGTCGCAGCCCGCAAAAAGAGTCAGCGCCAGGCCGGCCCAAAGAGGCAGCGCCGCAACCAAGCTGCCGCGCCGACCCTGCGAGCCCCCGTTACCCCTTCGTGCAGCGACTGCAGATGCCAAAATACCAACAAGGCCGAACGATAGACCCTTCCTGGCGAGGCAATAAGCGAGCATAAGTTCCCCCCACGGTACTCTCTGCTGATAATAGCCCGCCGGGGCCGCGCACGTATAGCGTCGCCGCCGCGGTCGCCCCGGCGCCTATAGCCGGCTCGCCGCTGCGGCGCTTTGGGCCGGCTAGAACATCGACCGGCGGATGGCGGCAAGCGGCGCGTCTTCGCGCAGGCGCACGGTGTCGTCTCCGGTCGGCTCGACGCCCAGGCGCTGCAGGCGGTCGCGCACCGGCAGGGAGCGGCGCTCACGGAGATAGCCGCTCACGAGCTTTCCGCCCGCCGCCTCGTCCAGCGCCGCCAGCACCTCGTCTTCGTCCAGCGGCTCGCGCAGGCTGCGCGTCCGCAGCTCGCGCATCACGTCGTCCAGGCTCTTTTGACCGTGGCTGCGCTCGCGGATGGCGACATCGGCCAGGAACGCGACGCAGGCGCCGCCCCAGTAGACGCGGGTGTAGCGGAAGCTGTAGCGCAGGCGGATGCTCTCCTCCCGCAGCGAGGTGCCGTCTTCGGGCTGGCACAGGCGGCGGAATCCGTCCCACAGATCGCCCCACGCCGCCGTCTGGTTCATGGTCCCAAGGCGGGCCCGCAGCACGTCTTGGTAGTACGTCGTAAACCCTTCGATCAGCCAGGGCAGCTTCTCCGTGACCCACGGGTTGCCGATGTGAAACAGCTCGTGCACGGCGACCCACTCGTCGGGATTTTCGGCCCGCTCGCACTCCGTCCCGAAGTAGATCACCACCGATGGATGCAGCGGCCGCAGCACGGTCCCGAACAGCGACGCATCCTGGCTCCCCGGCACCGGCACCAGGTTCACCAGCACATGGCGCGGGGTCAGCGGCCCATAGAAGCGATCGATGGCGGTCATGGCCGTCCGCACCCAGCTGCGCAGGGCCGGCGCCGACAGCCGCCGCTCCGCCGGCAACGTCACCACGTGCACCGTGGTGTGGGGCAGCTTGAGCTCCCCCAGATCCTCCAGCGTCCCCATCATCACGTAGCCGCCGCCGTCGTACTGCGCGGCATCGAGGACGAAGCGCAGGCCCGGACCCTGAAGCCGCTGCCAGGGCGCGGCGACCTGGGTTCCGGGCGGCAGCCGCAGATCGATGTGGATGAGCGGCTCCGGCCCGTCTTCGCTGCGGCGCGGCAGCGGGTCGGGCCGCAGGAACATCGTCTCATCGTTGAAGATATAGGTCTCGCCGAGCCGCTGGGCGTAGTCCGGGGAGCCGTTGCGCGACGCCAGGTCGCGGAGGTCGTAGAGGTAATGCAGCACCACGCCGCGCGGATCGGCGTCGGGCACCCGCCAGCAGCGACCGTCGCGGCGCAGCGGGCGGCGCTGCAGTCCTTCCGGCGCTCCCGGACCGGCGCCTTGGGCGGCGCTCGGATCGCCGCCATAGAGGCGCTCGATGCGGACCACGTAGCGTTCGGCGTCGTTCATGTCGCCGCATACGCGCAGCGGGCGGTCCGGACCAAAGCCGCGCACCGTCCAGGTCACATCGGCCAGCCCGCGTCCCAGATCGGGGATCTCGACAACGAAGTCCCAGCTCGGCGGGATTTCGCGCTGCGCCTGCGCCGACCGCACTCCGGCTGGGGGCAGCGACTGGACGGCCGCCCACAACCCGCAGGCGGCGAGCATCGTCAAGGCGACCAGCCGGCCGCCGCTCCGCATCGCAGTTTGAGGAAAAATCGCCACGTCATTCCCCCCGGTTCGCGCGGCGCAAGCAGGCGCCTCCGGCCCAGTCCTTTGCGCCCAGCTCAGTGCCGCGAAGCGGCCTTTTAGGAATCGGAACACAGCGGGCCGGAGTTGCGCCGCCAGCACATCGCGCGAGCATGTCCTACTAGTCTACTGCGCCAAGGCGCGGCACCGTACGCGCGAGCCACATGCTGGCGACAAGCCCCGCCCATACCGTAGCCCCAAGGTGGACGGCGCCCTGCTGATAAAATTCTGCAGCGGTGCGCTGCAGCGCTTTCAGATCGCACAGCTCACGCAGGAGGGCGGGCGGCGCCGCCAGGTGATCCTGCACCAGCTCGCGGCTTTGCAGCAGCCAGTCGCGCTGCGGCGAAAAGAAACCGCGCTTGTCTACGCGCAGCCGCACCGGCTCGGGCAGCTTGTCTTTGGCGACGGCGCGCAGCAGACGCTTGGTGTAGCCCGCGCCGATGCGGGCGCGCGGATCGGTGCGCAGGGCCAGCTCCAGCAGCCGGTGGTCCAGATAGGGCGCGCGCGACTCGACGGCGAAGGCCATGCTGTTGCGATCGTCGTGGCGCAGGATGTGCGGCAGGGCGTAGCGGGCGACGCTGTCGAGGAGGTAGGCGTCAAAGCGCGGCCAGCGCTCCGCCGGTCCCTGGCAAAGCGGCGGCAGCGCGGTCAGAAACCGCGGCGGCGCCATCCGCCACAGCCGCTCGCCGGCCGGCGACAGGGGGAACTCCGCTCGCACGCGCTGCGCGTAGACGCGCTGGCGCAGGGCGGCGGGTAGGGCATGGTAGGCCGCTCCCAAAAGAAGCCGCTGTGGCGCATCCGCGGCCAGCGCCAAGCGCGCCCGCACTTCGGCCGCCAGCGCGATCGCCCGGCCTTGCCGCAAGAGCCAGCCGAGAAGCGCATAGTAGTACGAGCCGTAGCCGCCGAAGACCTCGTCGCCGCCCTGCCCGCTCAGGAGCACCCGCACGCCGCTGCGCGCGACCGTGCGCATGAGGGCGAAGTGGGCGCAGATCGAAGTATCGGCAAACGGCGTTTCCTGGTGATGCAGCACGGACTCGAGATCGGCCGCGAAGTCCGTCGCTTGCGGCCGGCTGTACACGGCCGCCGGAACCGACCGCGGGAGGCCGGCCAGCACCTGCTGCGCCCAGCCGCTCTCATCGCCGGGCTCTTTGGCATCGCGGAACTCGCTGATGAAGATGCGGTAGGTCGGGTCAAGCTCCACCGCCAGCGCCGTCAACAGCGAAGAGTCCAGGCCGCCCGACAGGGAGCCGCCGAGCGCCGCATCGCCGCGCAGCCGCAGCCGCACCGAGTCGATGAGCAGCGCCCGCGTCTGTTCAATCAGCTCTTGGTCGAGCTGCCGCCGGTCGCGCTCGGGCGGGACAAGCGCGTAGTAGCGCACGAGCCGCGGCGCGGCCAGGGTCTGCGCATCCAGCCGCAGGTAACAGCCGGGCGCGACCTGCGAGATCCCGACGAACATCGTCTGCTCGGGATGGTGGTCGACGTCGCGGGTGGCCAAAAACTCCGCCAGCGCCCGCGCGTCCGGCTGCGCCGTCACGAGCCCCGAGGCCAAAAGCGCCTTTATCTCCGATGCGAAGATCAAGTGCACCGGCAACGACAAAGGCGGGCGGGCCGCCGCGCCCGCGCCCAAGCTGTAGTAGAGCGGCTTTTCGCCGAAGCGATCGCGGCACAGGTACAGCGCCTGCTCCTGCGCGTCCCACAGGGCGAAGGCGAACATGCCATTATAGCGGCCCAGGCTCTTTGGCCCCCACGCCGCCCACGCCAAAAGCAGCGCCGCCGTATCCGAGCGCCCCGCCGGCAGCCCGAGCTCGGCGAGCAGCTCGCGGTAGTTGTAGATGGCGCCGTTGAACACCACCGTATAACGACCGCTGGCGTCGGTCATCGGCTGGCTCGCCTGGGCGCTCGGATCGAAGATCGCCAAACGCCGGTGGCCCAGCGACACGCGCAGCCGCGATCCAGCGGCCTGGAAAAAGCCCTCGCCATCCGGACCGCGG
>CALFML010000669.1 GCA_937879845.1 uncultured Myxococcales bacterium | reverse complement strand
TTTTCGGAGTGGGCGTTGGTGTAGGGATCTTCGACGCCGATGAGCAGGGCGGGGACGCCGCCCAGGCGCTGCGACAGCGGCTCGACGAACGGGATCGAGCCGCCGCAGCCGATGGTGACGGCGCGGCGGCCGTAGCCGGCTTCCAAGGCGCGCAGGGCGGCTTGAAACGCCGGATGTTCCGGGGCGCAGTGCCACGGGCTGCTTGGGGCGTCGGAGGTGATGTCGACCTGGACGCCGAAGGGAGTGTGGCGGCGGATGTGGGCGATGACGGCTTGCTGCGTCGTCGCGGGATCCATGTCGGGGACAAGGCGGATGCCCAGGCGCGCCCAGGCGCTGCCGTTGACGATGTTTCTGGCATCGCGGCGGTTTGAAATCTCGACCGCGTTTATTGCCAGCGAGGGTTGGCGCCAGATCGCCACCCAGGGGTTTGGGTGCGCGCTTTCGAGCACCGGTACGCCGTCCATGAGGCCGGCCTGGCGGCGGAAGGTCGCCGCGGTGAAGGGCAGGGCGGCGAAGTTTTCCTCCTCCATCGCGGTGAGCGGGCGCACCTTGTCGTAGATGCCGGGCACGGCGATGCGCCCGTCATCGTGCACCAGGGACGCGAGGATCTTGGCCAGCGCCAGCCCCGCGTCGGGCAGCGGCCCGCCCCACATGCCCGAGTGAACCGACTGCTGCAGCGCTTTGACTTCCAGGTCCAGGCCGCACAGGCCGCGCAGGCTCGTGGTGATCGAAGGGACGCCGACATCGAAGTTGCTCGTGTCGGTGAGGACCATGGCGTCGGCGCGCAGCAGGTCGGCGTAACGCTCCACGAACTCGTCGAGGTGATTGGAGCCGGCTTCCTCCTCGCCTTCGACCAGGATCTTGAGGTTTAGCGGCAGCGCGACGCCCGCCGCAAGGTAGCTGGCCAGGGCCGCGGTGTGGACGATGATGCCGGCTTTGTCGTCGGCGGTGCCGCGGCCGTAGAGGCGTCCGTCTTGTTCCACCGGTTCGAACGGCGGGGTGCGCCAAGCGTTCTCGTCTCCGGCCGGCTGCACGTCGTGGTGGGCGTATAGGAGGAGCGTCGGTTTGCCCGGAGCGTGGCAGTGCTCGCCGTAGACGTAAGGGTGGACGCCGGGCAGCTCCAGCAAGCGCACCTTGTCGAAGCCGCGGGCGCGCAGGATGTCGGCGGTGCAAAGGGCGCTGCGGCGGACCTCTTCTTCGGGAAAGCCGGCAAACGAAACGCTGGGGATGCGGACCAGGGTGCGCAGGTCGTCTAAGTGGGCGTCGCGCGTTTGGGCAAACTCGGCGAGGGCGCGTTCGATGGGCGGGCTCGGCATGGCCAGTTCCTAATAAAGCTCAGTAAGGCGCAGTAAAGCTCAATCTAGATCTGCGGCTTTGGGCAGCGGCCCAAGGCTGCGATCCAGGCGCTTGAGAAACGAGTACCAGGGCTTGGACAGCCCGGCAATCTGCACGCTGACGTAGTGGAACCCGTAGCTGCGCCACATCGCCACCTCGCCGGGGCTCGGCTGGTAGGGCGCATCCAGGATGCGGTAGACGTTGTAGGTCAGGATGGTCGGATGCCGCGACAGCACGTAGTCGAGCGGCGCGAACTTCTGGTGCCCCGGCCGCGTCGACACCGGCGGCACCTTGTGGGCGACATAGGCATCGGAGAGCCCGAAGCTGTCCAGGGCGGGGATGCCGGCGTAGTAGACCTGCGCGCCGGCGCCGCCGACCACCTGGTAGTCGTCGGGCTTTACGTTTTGGCCGAGCCACTTGCCGATCGCCGCGCGATCGTTTGTGTAGTAGCGCAGGTAGCCGGGGGTATCGATGCCCTGATCCGCGCCGATGAACGTCAGCGCGTGGCGGTCGATGAAGTAGGCGTTGGCCGCGTGCAGGAGGAGCACGAGCCCGGTCAGCGCGACCGGCCAGCGATACGCCCGCGCCGGCGCCGCCGCTTCCTCCGGCGGGGATTCGGCGGAACTCGGACGCACGCTCAGCCGCCACAGCCCGAGCGCCCCGCACAAGACGTTGAGCGGCACGATCGGCATCACGAAGCGATAAAGACCCATGAAATCACCGCCGACGCTCACCACGTACAAGAGGAACACCGCCGTCCACAGATAGGTCAAAGACCCAAGGCGCAGGTAGCGCCGCTGCACCGGCGCGGCGACCGGCCGCAGGAGCCCCAGGAGCCACAGCAGCGGCAGCACGAACAGCTTCAGATCGCGGCTGAACGCCAGCACGTAGTACAGCCCCTGCCGCACCGCCAATAAGCCCCCCGAGGACTTGATGTAGAAGGTGTTGGGAACGAAGTAGCCGTAGTAGCTGCGCCGCCACAGGATATGCGGCACGGTGAGAAGGAGGAACAGTCCGGCGGTATGGAGCTCGGCGCGGGTGGGGAGGAGCCGGCGGGAAAGCGGGCCGTCTTGGCGCAGCTTGGCGGCGAGCCGGTGCGCCGCCAGGAGCGCGAAAAATAGGTACCCCTCCGGGCGGGTGAGCGCGGCCAGGCCCAGCCACAGCCCGGCGCGGCGCATGCCGGTCGGCGTTCCCGTGTCGTCTTCCACCGCGGCGGCGCGGAGATAGGATGCCGCGCCCAAGGTGCACAGCAGCGTGAACAGCTGAGTCTCCAGACCTCCGGAGGACCAGCAGGCATAACCGGGAATTCCGGCCAGGAGCAGCGCCGGCAGCGCGTCCCATGCCGCGGGTGCGGCGTCCGCCGCGCGCTGCCGCCGCGCCGCCAGCCCGACCACCGCAAGCGTCAGCGCCCCGCACAGGGTCCCGAGCACGCGCGACGATATCTCCGGCGTCACCCGCAGCGCCATGCCGGCGGTGAGCAGCAGCGTCCAGAGGAAGTTGGTGTAGCCCTCCACCCGCTCATCCAGGTTGAAGACCAGCGCTCCGTGCTCAAGCAGGTTCTTGGCGTAGACAAAGGAGATGAACGCGTCATCGGTGACGAAGTTGAACGCCAGGCTGTGCAGGCAGAGCAGCCCCGCGCTGAGCGCCAAAAGGAGTCCGAAGACGCCCCACCTTTGCTGCCGAGTCATCCGCTCCGCAGATATTCTCCCGTCGCTGATTCGTCCCATGGATCGAGCTTGCACCCTATCACCATGCGGCGATTCCTACTAGTTTTCGCCTGGCCGGGTTGTCGCAGATGAACCAAATCCGCGCGACCCACGCGCGGTGGGGGGAGTGGCGCGGCTTGGCCGCGACAATCGGGGGGCGGGCAGAGCCCCCCTTTAGATTCGGATTACTGCGCGAGTAACGCGCGGTGGGGGGAGATCGTCTCGGCTTGACCGAGACAATTGGGAGGCGGGCAGAGCCCCCCTTTTTGACGCCAATTACTGCCAGGTGAGCTTGAGCTGGTAGGGCGCGGCGCTGCCCAGGCTTCCCTGGTAGTAGGTCACGCGGACGTAGCGGGTAAAGGTCTGGGTGCCGGTGTTGGTCACCTGCGTCTCATCCGCCACCCCGAGTCCGTTTTCCGACTTGGCGACGAGCGTGCCGTTGGAGTTGTAGATATACAGGTCGTAATCGGACTGGGCCGGCACGGTCAGGCGCGCCGACAGCGTAGCGCCGGCGGGGAGCTGGACCTTGAAGTAGCCGGTATCGGTCTTGCTCGCCAGCTGGCCGACCACGGTGGTGCCGGAGGTGGTGATCGCCATCGCCGTGCCCAGGGTGCTGTTCGGCTTGACCTCGTTGATGGTCGTGGCCGGCGGAGGCGTGCCGGGAACGCCGCCGGTGCACGGCGTCCACGAGCCCGGCACTCCGACCGCGTCCCACGCGCGATGGGTATTTTCCCACTCCGCGGAGCAGGTGCCAAACAAGCTCTGCGCCGCCTGCGCCGTCGCATTGCGCGCATCTTGGAACGTCGCATTGGCGGTCAGGATCGAGGTGTCGGCGGTGTAGAAGATGCGCACCGCCTTGGCCAGACCGATGCCGGTGACCTGGGTGGTGGTCTTCTGCCGCGGATGCTTGCCGCCTTGCGACAGCAGGTAGTAGGCGAGGTTGGCGATGCCGCTGTTGCCGTGGACGCCGCCGTTGTCGGCGGTGCCGGTGAGGCGCTCCGGGTAGTAGTCGGCGCTGTAGCCGTCCTGCGTCGGGTTATTCATGAAGCGCAAGGCCCCGCCGACAAGCTGGGTGCCGGCGGCGTCGGCCCCGACCTGCCAGGTCTTGGCATCGGCAACCAGCGTCTGCGGGTTGCCGGCCGCGCTGCCGCCGGCGCGCTTCCAGGTGGCGACCGTGACGCCGATGATGTCGGACATCGCCTCGTTGAGGGCGCCGGACTCGTTCTGGTAGACCAGCGCGGCGGTCGAGCCGGTCACGGCGTGCGTCAGCTCGTGGCCGGTGACGTCCAGCGCCAGCGCCAGGTTCTTGAGGACCTTGCCGTCGCCGTCGCCGTAAGCCATCTGGTTGTAGGGGTAGCCGAGCCACACCGCGTTATTCGCCGAGCACGAGGTGCCGCTGGAAAACTGCGCGTGCACCGACGCCTTGAGCGCCGCGCCGCGGCCGTCGTACGAGTCGCGGTTGAAGTAGTTCTTGTAGAACCAGTACGTGGTCCCGGCGCCGTCGTAGGCGCCCTGCGCCGCGGCGTCGGTGCTGCTGCCGCCTTCGCTGAACAGGCTGCGTCCCGGCAGGTTGCTGCCGGTGCTGATGCAGCCCTGCTGCAGGTCGTAGACGCTGCGGCTGAGCGCATCATGAATCAGGGTGTACTGGGCCAGGAGCGCTCCGGTTCCCTGATGTACGTAGACTTCGCTCAGCACCCGGCCGTTGCGGTCAAAGTACTCGACCACGGAGCGGAACGCCGGGACCGACTCGCGGTCGGAGGTGGTGAAGATCGCCTCGGTGACCGGCCCGTGGACAAGGACGTTGCCGCTCGTGCGCCGCGGCTCGACGGCCGCCCGCACGGCTTGCTCGCCGTCGCGGCCGCTCGGGCCCATCTGATGCAGCTTGGGAACAAGCTCGCCAAGGAGCGCCAGCACGGCGCCATCGGGACCGATGTGCACGGTGAGCTGGCCGCGCGCGACCTTGAGTCCGCCCTGCAGCTGCTGCAGGCGGACGTAGCGGTGGCCGCGCTCATCGCGCTGGTCGTCCACGACGGCGAAGTCCGAGCCGGGGGTGAGCCGGTACACGCCCGCGAGCCGTCCGAGCAAGAGCGTCCGGACATCGCTGGCGTCGCGGATTCCCGCGTCGATGCGTCCGCCCAAGTAGTTGATGCTTCCTTCCGCGTCCTGCTTCTGGGTATCGATGCCGAGCGCTGCCAGCGTATCATCCTTCCCCTCCGCCGAGGGTGCGAGCACCGCCGCCGGATCGGTCTCTCCTTCTGAGATGGCCTGCGGGCCCTCACAGCCGGTCAGCGACATAACCGGCAGACAGCCCATGGCGGCGAGAACGACAGCGCTTCCTAGAGTTGTGCGGAAGGGGTTCATCGGGACTCCTTTTTGTTGCAGTGGCTTTGATTGTTTTCTCAAAGCAACTGCCGTGCCTCCCGCGATCCAGAGCTAAGTCATGGAAAGGACTTGCGCGCCCTTTGGTCCCTGCTGACAACAGGAATCAGGTTGCAGACAACAGGCTGCTGCATGCTGCATAAGGAATGCAGCAGCGCGCACTCCCAAGCAGCGCGGACTGCGGGTTGCGGACTACGGGCTGCGCTGCGGGCTGCGGACTACGCTGCGGACTACGCTGCGAGGTGCGCCGCGGGTCCTGTCGCCTGCGGCACCCCGTCGCTGGCGCGCCGGGGTCCCCGCCTCCGGCGCCACCCGCTTTTTGTTCTTGGTACTACTGGTTGGCGGAAGGAAGAAGAAGCTTCTTATAGATGATGCTGGGTGATGAGCTTGTGCAGGTACATCCGATCGATCTGGGCGCGGCGCGCCGCTTCGCTGACGTTGGAGCGGGTGGCGCGCAGCATGGCGCTTATGTACTGGCGCTCGAAGGCGTCGATGAGCTGCTGCTTGGCCACCTTGAACGGAACATTCAGGTCGAGCGCCATCGTGGTGACCCCGGCGGGGTCTACCGCCGCGGCGCTCTCCTGCGCCTTGTCCGCGGAGTGGCCGGTGAGCGGATCGTCATCCGGCAGGTGGATGGCGCGCTCGACGGCGTTGCGCAGCTCGCGGACGTTGCCCGGCCAGGCGTAGTCGTTTTCGCCCAGGCGCTGCAGGATGTCGGCCAGCGGCGGACCGCGCCGGCCGTCGGTGAGCTGGTTATACATATGCTCGATGAGCAGCGGGATGTCCTCGCGCCGGTCGCGCAGCGGCGGCACGGTGAGCTTGACGACCTGCAGGCGGTAGTACAGGTCTTGGCGGAAGCGGCGCTCGTTGACCTCCGTGCCGAGGTTGCGGTTGGTTGCCGCGACCACCCGGACATCGGTGGGGCGCACCTGCTCGGAGCCGATGCGGCGGACCTCGCGCCGCTCCAGCACCCGCAGGAGCTTGGGCTGGAGATCGAGGGGCAGCTCGCCGATTTCATCGAGAAAGACGGTGCCGCCGTCGGCCCGCTCGAACGCCCCGCGGTAGTCGGAGTGGGCGCCGGTGAAGGCGCCTTTGACGTGGCCGAAAAGCTCGCTCTCGATGAGGTTTAGCGGCAGCGCCGAGCAGTCGATGACGACAAACGGAGCGCGCGCCCGCGGGCTGGTCTGCACGAGCGCCTCCGCCACCGCCTCCTTGCCGGTGCCGGTCTCGCCGTTTATGAGCACCGTGGCGTTGCTGCCGGCGACCTGCTGGATGCGGGCGAACAGCTGCCGCATCGGCACGCTCTGGCCGACCATGTCGCAGAACCGCCCCGAGGGATAAAGCGCCGCCCGCACCGGCGTGTCGTCGATCGCGTCGAACAGCAGCTTGGTGCGCCCCAGCGTCAGCACGCAGCCCGAGCGCAAGAGCAGCTCATAGACCCGCAAGCCGCCGACGAACGTCCCGTTGGTGCTGCCGACGTCGCGCAGCCGCCAGCCGACCGCGGTGCGGGTGATCT
>CALFML010000668.1 GCA_937879845.1 uncultured Myxococcales bacterium | reverse complement strand
GACGTTCAGCGTGGCCGGGCTGGCGCTGGTGATGCTCGGCACCGGCCGCCTGTACATACAGGTGATCGTCCGGTTGGCCTGGTTGCACTGCCAGCCGTCGCCGGTCTCGATTTTGGTGATCGTGCCGCCCGGCGGGACGGTGTAGATGACGCTCACGCCCGGCGGGGCGGTGTCCGGACCGTTGTTGGTCACGGTGATGACGTGCTTGACCGGCTCGTTGGGCTGCGGCGGGTTGGGCCGGGTCACGACTTTGATGCTCAGATCGACGCTGGGGATCCGGCACTGACGCGCGCTGGTGTCGCAGCTGTTGCTCAAGCAGTCGCTGTCCTTGGTGCAGCCGCAGACCTTGGTGGCGGTGCAGGCCTGGCCGATGCCGACGCCCTTGCAGTCGTTGTCGACCTGGCAGTTGTTGGTGCACTTGGCCATCGTCGTATCGCAGCGGGGCTTCATGGTCGAGCAGTCGAGGTTGGTCACGCACTCGCGGACCTGGATGACCACCGGGTGGTTGGGGTAGAAAATCGGTACGCCCTTGCCCGGACCGTCGAGCGGGGTGACGAAGGTGCCGGTGTTCCAGTTCGCCGGGGGCACGCCCTGGGTGCTGCCTACCATGCCGGAGGAGGTGATGACGCCGCCGGTGCTGATGTCGGTGTTGTTGGTCGTCGGGTCAACCGTCACCTGGTACTGGACGATCGGCGGCGTGTCGTTGGTGGTGATGCTGCCGCCCTTGGTCGGGGTGGGGCCGGTGCCGATGCGGATCTTGATCGTGCGGGTCACCGGATCGTACTCGGCGGGGTCGTCACCGGGCTTGTCGGTGCGGCTGCCGGGGTTGGGGCCGTTGAGCACCATGATCGAGTTGGGGACGTAGGTGAGACCGGCCGGCAGCGGAATCGTGATGTAGGTATCGACGCTGGTATCGCTGCCCGTGTTGGGGACCGTCGCGGTGAACTGCAGCTTGTCGCCCGGACGCACCGAGCCGCCGGGGTTGCCGAGGTTCTGGTAGTCGAGCTGGCTGGTGGAGAACACCTCGGTCAGAGAGGCGATCGAGCCGGTCAGCGTGCCGAGGAAGAACGTGTCGTTGGTCGTCGAAGCGGCGATGGAAATCGCCTTATCGCCCATCTTGACCAGCGAGGTGATATCGACAAGGTCGATGTCGATGCCGCTCATGCTGCCCGGCTGGCCGCTGGTCTGCGGCAGGTCGCCGGTGTTCGACACGGCCTGGCCCCCGCTGCTCTGGGTGCTGTTGAAGAAGTTGGTCGGCGGGTTCATTCCGTCGGTAAGCAGCGTCCCGTTGACCGCGATGCGGTCGCCGGTGGCATCGGGATCGCCCTGGTAGGCGACCAGCGCCAGCTTGGCGTCGAAGCCGGTCTGCGGAACCAGGAAGCCGTTGAGCGTCGCCGAGATGCCGGCGCCGCCGGTGATCTCGTCGAAACCCTCATACAGCGCCAGCGTCCGCGGGGGCGCCGACTTCAGGGTGTAGAACACCACGGTGCTCCAGGCGGCGTACAGTAGCTGGTCGGCCTGGTTGACCGGGTTGATGGAGACCACGTTGCTGACCCGGTAGGCGCCCGGACCGTAGAGCTGGACCAGGCTGGTGATGTCCGCCGACTGCTGGTAGTGGGTGCCGGCGGCGAGGACGTCAATCTGGCCGCTCGTCTCGGCGGGGACCATCTTCGAGAAGACGCCGGGGCGCTCGACGAGGATGGCGGCAGACGGCGAGACCGCGCCCTTGGGAGCGATGGCCGACCAGTAGATGCGGGCGTAGCTCGTCAGCGCGCCGGTCGGCAGCTTGAGCACCGCGGTGCTGCGCGCCATGTCCGGGGTGATGGTGGTGCTGGCGGCGGCCTGTCCGGTGCCCGGCTCATCCGAGCGCCAGAGCACATCGATGTCGTTGTCGTCCGTCGCCGCCCCGCAGGAGGCTTTGTCTACAGTCCCCACCGTGGGGGCGGGGATTACGGGCCGGCAGTCGTACCCAAGCGTGTTGCCAAAGACCACCACGTCGCCGCGCTGCGACACCTGGTAGCGCTGGGCCGGGGCGCCGTGGGCTGGTCCGGGCACTGCTCCGACGAGCAACAGCGCCGCTGTTGCTAACTGGGCAGCCACCCAAAAGGGTTTCGAATGTCGCAAGGTGCTCGCCATTGCCATCGGATACCTCCGTAATAAGTCCTTCAGATGTCCGTTGATTGTTCACAAAAATCGAGCCACGGGAAAGCATTAATGAAGCTTTGTTCGCGAAAATCTGCAGATTCCACCACTTAGCCGTCTTTATCCAAGGGATCATCCGGGGGTAAATAAGGGCGTGCTCGGTTGTTGCCGGCAGCGCGCTTCCGGCTTGCGGAGCCTCGCTGGCACCAAAAAAAAAGGAAAGCTGGAAAATTTCGCATCGCGCCCGAGCTTTTCCGCAACCGTTCCGCCGGCTCCGTTTTTGACCGCCAATCAAGATGCGGCGCCGATGCCGGTGCGCAGCGCTGCGCTGTCCGGCAGACAATTCCGGCTGTCAGCTTATCTGCGGTGCACAGGACCTATTCGCCTGGGCTGGGCACCGCGAGCCTGGGCTCCTCCCAATCACCTACATGTGTCTTAAGTGCTGCTAATCACACCGAAGGTTTGATTAAAGGCTTGGCTGGGCTTTGCTAACAGATGACTCCTACGCCGGCCCGGGTAGAAAAATTTCTCCCTTGCGCAAAGTACAGCGGCTAAAGGATAGTAGTATGCGAGCGACACTGTTCCGCTTGGTGCGGCGGTTTCCTAAAGGCTCCTTTTTAGCCGTAGTTTGGCGGTGTCCGATCAGGATGCAGCGCCTTGCGCGTTTGCAATCGCTGACAGATTCCTTGTGGGGCGGGTTCGTGATGCGGGGGCTTGGGAGCTGAGGGAATCGTAAGAACCTCGACGGTGACGACGAATTTCAGGGTGAAATTTACAGTGGCAGACAAGACCAGACCGGGCGCCGGTACCGCTGTGAGCGCAGACCAAAAGAAGAATCCGGCTCTGCGCAATCTGCTGGCAGTTCGGGCGCGCATTGAGAGTGGCTTTGCCGCGGCGATAAACTCCGCGCTGAGCGCTGCCGGTCTGCGCATCTCGGTCCAGAGTCCGCCGCCGCCCGCGGCCAGTCCGCCCCCGGTCGCACCAGCCGTCACTCGCGCCGAAGGCGGGGGACCGCGGTCTTTCCCGCCGGCTGATTTTACCGCGACCCCGGCGCCTCCGGCCGAGGCCAAACCCGCCGCGCCGCTCCGGACGTTTCCTCCGGCAAAAAGCGAAGCCGCCGCCAGCAAGACGGCGCAGCTCGCCGGTGCGCTGCTGGCTTTTTCCAAGAACCCGCTTTCCAAAACGCCCCTTTTGTCGGCCCGCTCCACTGTGCCGGTGACGCCTGCCAAGCCGCCGGTGCGCGGGCCGACTCCCGTGCAAGTCATGGCCGCGGTGCAAAATGCGGTGGTCGGCGCGGTGAGCGTGGTCTCAGGAACCATTGCCGGCGTCGGCGCCGCCCGCGATGCCGCAGTGGCGGTGGCCAAGACCGCCACCGGCGCGGCCTCGGTTGCAGGCGGCATGGCGACGGTGGCGAGCGGATTTTTTCCGCAGCTCGCCGCGCTTGGCATCGGCGTTCCCAAGGCCCCCAAGGCGCCCAAGAATCGACCGGGCATGCCGCCGCAGCGGCGTGTCGCTGACATCATCGCCAACCCGCTCGGCAAGAGCCCGCCGCCGGGTTCGCCGGCCGCCGGCGGCCCGCCGCTTCCGACGCGGCGGGTCAAGCGGATTCCGCTGGTACGCGCCAAGTCCTCGCTGGAGATGTCGCGCAAGGAGAAGACGCGCAAGCGCCGCTCCTATGAAGACCTGCAGATGAAGCCGCAGATCGGACTCACTCCGCACGAAGTCCTGCTCAAGGTCGCCACGCTGGCTCTGGGCAAGACCTTGCTCGGGCTCTTGGAAGCAGGAGCGCGCGGCCAGCAGCGGGCGCTGCAGCGCGCCAGCGAGCGCATGTCGCAGAAGCAGGTGATGCTGCTCGGCATGCTGCCCGCCCAGTACATCGTCCAGAAGCTCCCGCAACAGTCCGAAGTTCCCGCGGACAAGTCAGACGCTCATTCACCGGAGCAGGTTGAGCGGCCTGCCGCCGGCAAGCCAGGTGGTACGTTCAAAATTCGTTACTGATCTAACTGCGTAAGGAGGAAGCATCAGATGGCCAAGATTCAGAAATCTACCGATTCGTCCAGTCTTGCAGAGGTAGTGGATCGCATCCTCGACAAGGGCATCGTGATCGACGCGTGGGCCAAGGTCTCGCTCGTCGGCATCGAGCTTCTGTCGATCGAAGCCCGCGTGGTCATCGCCTCGGTCGAGACGTACCTCAAGTATGCTGAGGCGATCGGCCTGACTGCCACGGCCGCCGCCCCGGCGTAGCGCCTGGCGCAGCAATAAGCCTCCGCGGCGCGCCGGTGCCGTGAATCCGGCGGTGCGGCCGCCGCGGAGGGCCTTCGCGTCTCCTTCCCTTTTTGTCGCTGTTCATTACTAGCGTGAGTCCACAGGTACTATGGCGAAGACCAACTCCGGACCTTCTGCGGCCCCTCTCCCGGCGGATGTACTCAATCTAGAGCCCAGCGACAGCTTCGTCATGACTCCCGAGGTCGAGTCGATCGCGCGTCGCGCGCTCACCTACCTGCAGGCGGGCTTTCCGGTGCACTTCGCCGGGCCGCCGGGAGTAGGCAAGACGACGCTGGCGTTTCACATCGCGGCGCTGCTGCTCTCCCATCGTGCTGCTGCAGGGCGACGATGAGTTTGCCAGCTCCGACCTGGTCGGCCGCGATAACGGAATGCGGCGCCAGAAGATCGTGGACAACTACATTCACTCCGTCACCAAAGTTCAGGAAGAGACGCGCAGCGTCTGGGTGAATAACCGCCTCACCGTGGCGTGCGAGAACGGCTACACCCTCATCTATGACGAATTCAACCGCTCTCCCGCAGAGGCCAATAACGCCCTTTTGAGCGTGCTGTCCGAAGGACTGCTCAACATTCCCAAGCAGCGCGGACCGGGCGGCGGATATGTCGGTGTGCATCCCAACTTCCGGGCCATCTTCACGTCAAATCCGGAAGAGTACGCCGGTGTCCACAAAGCGCAGGATGCGCTCATGGACCGCATCATCACCCTGCACCTCGATCACTACGACCGCGACACGGAAGTCGCCATCGTTGCCGCCAAGGCCCCGATCGCCCCCGAGCTCGCCGCCTGCATCGTCGATATCGTCCGCGCCCTGCGGGAAGAAAACGGCAGCGGCATCCGGCCGACCATCCGCGCCGCCATTGCCATCGGCCGGATCACCTCGGCCTCGCGCGCCAACGTGCATCCGGACGATGAGACCTTCCGCTGGGTCTGCCGCGATGTCCTGAGCCGCGATATGCCGCGCATCACCCGCGAAGGCCACACCATCATCCCGCGCCGCATCGATGAGATTGTCGGCGACATTCTGCACGGACGACGGAGCTAGACATGACGACCGGTCCGGCAAAAGAAGACGTCGTCGAGTCGGCGGGCGGCACCTACGTATACGCCATCGTCAATGGCGAACAGCCGGTTGAATACGGCTCTATCGGACTCGATGGCTCCGCTGTCTATCGGCTTGCCGCCGACGGGCTGTTTGCCCTGGTGAGTCAGATCGGCCGCTCCCGCGTGCGTCCGGAGCGCCGCAATGTCGCGGCGCACAACGCGGTCCTGCGCCGCGCCCTAGACGGCGGCGAGCCGGCGATCCTGCCCATGGCGTTTGGTCTTATCGCCGAAGACGATCAGGCCGTGCGCGTCCTTTTGCAGAAAAATCGCCACGCCTTGCATGAGCAGCTTGAACGCGTCGCCGGCAAGGTCGAGATGGGGCTGCGCGTCCTATGGGACGTACCGAATCTATTCGAGTACTTCGTCAACCGCCGGCCCGAGCTGCTCAAGGCGCGCGATGCCATCGGCGACATTCGCCAGGCGCGGCACTCCGACATGCTGACCCTGGGGCAGATGTTCGAGCGCTCGCTCAATGAAGAACGCGAGCATCACTTTCGCGCCGTCGAACAGGTCCTTTTGCGAAACGGTCTGCAGGTCAAGCAGAACCCGCCGCGCAGCGAACGCGACGTGCTGAACCTGGCCTGCCTCGTGCCGCGCGAGCTAAAGGACGACTTCGACCGCATCGTCGATGAAGCCGCCGCGAGCTTCGACAACCACTACACTTTCGACATCAGCGGTCCCTGGGCTCCCCACAACTTCATCACCTTGAGCTTGAACGCTCCCGCCGCCGAGGCTCCTTTCAGCCCGAGCTCTTTTTAGCCCGTCCCCCCTTTTTACCCAGCAACTCATCCCGTGCTCCCGTCTTGATCGCGATCCGGCGCGCATTCCGATTGCGTTCGGAGCGTACAGAGTCATCCAAATATTGGGGTACGGCCCCCCACCGGCTCTTTTCTTCCGTGCAAATTCATGCGGTTAAACTGCGCCAAAACCGGCCGACAATGCTGCTGGACAGCGTCGGGGAGTTGCCGCTACGATGCTGCTAAAATCTCTGCGCGGAAATGCAGCGCCTACACCGTAGGGGTGCCAATAGAAGCAACGCGGCACAGTGAGGCGGCGCGCCGGGAATGAGCAGGAGCCTGCGAGTATGGGTAGCCAAGATAATCAGCATGGTTCAGGCCTCGATCACTTGCACACTCCGCTCGGCGCAGCGGGAACTCTGCCCCCGGTGCCCGAGCAGCTGGCGGAATCGGCCAGAGGTTCCAGTGCCGTGCTGCGAACCGCGATCGACCGGCTGGCGGCGCTTTTGTGGAAGCCCGGTGCTACGCCAAGATCGCAGGAGCCAGCCAGCAGCTCTGCGGCAAGCGCTGGAGCCGCGACCGCGGAGGTGGCGAGCGACTCGGTCGCCTGAAGCAGATAGTCGACCAGTAGCTCAGGCCGCGCCTTCATCTTGTAGACGACGCCGCCACGGCGTATCCGGTAGACCTGAGCTTCCGAGGCTTCGTTCAGATCGGCCAGGTCGGCGTCCATCGCCTTACGAATGCGGGGCGCCAGATGGGCCGCGGATGTCGGCTCGAACGCGATGCCGAGCGCGAAAGCGTCGATCGCGCGCAAGGCGTCATCCGCGTTCGGAGTCTCTCCGAGGATCAGGATACGAGGCGGATGATCGGC
>CALFML010000667.1 GCA_937879845.1 uncultured Myxococcales bacterium | reverse complement strand
GGAGCGCGAATATTATCGCCGCGCCGATGGCGCCGAAAATCGCGCGCAGTACGTCGCGGCGATCGCGCGCATCCTGACGCTCGCCGGCCAAAGCAATGGCGACGCGAAGGCGCGGCGCATCATGGCGTTCGAAACGCAGATCGCCGAGCACCACTGGCCGATCGCGGATCGGCGTGAACGGGAGCGCGTCTATAATCTGCGCACCCGCGCCCAGGCGCTGCTTTCGGGGTATCAGACGATGCGCGTCCTGGGCGAGGCGGAGTGGCAGGCGCTGTTATCGGAGCTGCGCTGGGCCGCGATCCGATTTACCACGACCCGCCTCACCGATGTCGCGCACCTGGGTCAGCCAAGCCTTCCCCGCGTCCCTGCCGAGCCGACGCCGGCCGCGGCCGTCCAGGCGCGCACGCCCAAGGCCGATGGCTCCCCGCAGCACTCCAAGGACTACCGCGACTTCGCCCACCGGCTGGCACTGCTGCGGACGCTCACCCAAGACGAGCTAGATGCGGCCCTGCGCTAAGGCGCGGCGAAAAGTTGCGGGCGCCGGACCCGCGCCGCTGCGACGTAATTCATGCAAAGAGCCAGCCAGCGTGCACTACGTCGTTGACTTTCCAGGCAAAGTTCCTCTTATATCGGGTGGACATGATTATCCAACGCAACGATCCGGCATTTTGGGAAGTACGCACGCTTGAGCGCCGCCTCCGCCGCGGAGAGCTGACGCAGAAGGCGCTGGAAGAGCACATCGCCCAGCTTCCCGATGTCGCCGACAAGGCCACGGCCTCGCGGCCGCTGGAAGAGCCCATCGAGCGCATCGCGCCGCGCCGCCCCGCCGTGCGCATCACCGCCGCGCCGCCGAGCTCCCGGCTCCTTGACGACGACGACGATCTCGATGATGACGATCTGTTCGCCGACGACGATGACGACGACGACGATGACGACGTCTCGCTCGAGTAACCTACGCCCCAGGTGCTTGTAGAACGGCCCGCGAAACAGGCCTGGCCCCGCCCGGCAATGCGGTAAGAGGCGCCGATGTCCGAGAGCAAGAAACCGTCTAGCGCCGGCGAAAGCAGCGATGCGCTACCGGAGATCGATTTTGTGACCTTCATCCTGTCGCTCGCCACCTCTGCGTTCATCCAGATGGGCGAGCACGAAGACGGTACGGGAGGCGGGCCGGTCAACTTGCCGCTCGCCAAGCAGACCATCGATATGATCGGCATGCTCCGCGAAAAGACCCGCGGCAACCTCGCCTCCGACGAGACTCACATCATCGAGAGCGCGCTTTACAAGCTACGCATGCGCTATTTGGAGCTCAAGCCTCCCGGCGCCGATTGACGGCAGCCGCCAAGACGCGCGGCTTCCCGTCCCACCCGATTACGTCTTGCGCCGGACCGCTCGCCGGCGGAGCAGCAGCCCTGCCAGGCCCAAGCCCAAGGCGATGGTGGCTGTGCGCCCAGCGGGAATGGCGTGGCCGGCGGCGCTGCAGCCAAGTCCGCCGTCCGCCGGATCCCAGATCTTGATGCGGCTGCCCGGGATGACCAAGTCCAGCGGCTGGCTGGTATCAAAGCCCGTCACATCGGCGCGATAGCTGCCGTCCAGGTAGTCCTCGACCGCCGGCGTGAACAGCTTGGGGCCTTGGGCAAAGCTGATGGCCGCGGTCTGACCTGGTCCAAGGAGGTTCTTGGCCGCATCCTGCGGGGTGAAGCGCAGACGAATCCCGCCGGAGACCGCGGTCCGGCGCACCGAGCTGGCGGTGAGCTCCGGATCCAGCCCGACCACCACCTGGGTCATGAGGCGATCTTCGATCGTGTCGCTGTTGCCGGCGGCGTTGGTGTATTCGGCGCGGAGGTCGACCATATAGACGCCGGGTACGAGGGCGGCGAACTGCCCGACATAGACGCCGTCTTGGGCTTCCTGATCGCCGCTTGAGGCCGCGTCCGATAGCGTGATCATGGCTACGTCGCGCGGCGCCGGAAGGGCCGCTGGATCGAGGAGCTCGCCCTTGGCCTGTCCGGGCAAAAGGTCGCCATTCTGCTTGACGAGTGCGGTGATGTCGTCCGGGGTCGCCGCCCCCTGCGCAATCAAGGTGCCCGTCCCTGCGCTCGGTCCTGTGACCTTCGCTGTGACCTTGGCGCCGCGCAGCGGCAGGCCGCGCTCGTTCAGTAGCAGCTGCACGCGCACCTGATCGCCGGTGCGGTTCACGCTGCGCACAAAAGACGGGAAAAAGCCGATCTCGCCCGAGCCCAGTGCGCTGCTGACAAACGACCGCAGCACCGCCGCCGTCGGTGCGCCTCCGGGGCGGCTGCCGCTGAGGGTGATCTTGTAGAGCACATCGTAGCCGGGCGCAGCGCACAGGATCAGGTTCGCCCCGCGTATGCACCGCGGGTTGACGGCGAAGCCGCCGCCGAACGCCGATAGCGTCACCGCCGCATCAGCGTCCTCCCACGCCGCAGCGAACATGACCCAGGGATCGGGAAGGCCGTTGAGGGAGTCGCGGGTCAGCGTGAACTGCAGGGTCAGATCCTGACCCGACTGCAGCGGTCCGCGGCTGATCGTACTGACGGGGCGCCCGCGCACCACGGACTGCACAAGGGCGCTCAACATGTTTTCGATGGTGCCGCGCGTAGTGTGCCCGACGTTCAGCTGGCCGCGGGCGGGAGCGAACAGGCGCTCGCCGCTGAGCTGGGAGCCCAGCGCGGCCAGCTGCGGCATGAGCGCATCGTTTTCCAAACCGCCCACCGCGGTGAGCTGCAGCGACACGGCGCCGCGCGCTAGAGCCGGCGCCAGCTGGGCGAAGTCTCCATACCCCTTGGTACCGGAGGCTCCGTCCGTAATCACCCATAGCCGCCGCCGCGGATCGGCCACGGCGTAGGTCGGTCGATCCGCGTCCGCCAGCCGCGCCAGGCTCGACCGCATCGCCTGCGCTAGATCCCCGACGCCGCCGGGATCGAGGTTGTCGGAAGTCGCGCTGGCAAACCCTCGCACCCGCATGCCGGCCGGGTTATCGGGATTGGAAATCGCCGGCAAGGTCGCAAAGCCGGTGGCCGGCCGCGCCAGGTTGCCCTGGAGGTCCGTGGTGAAGGGCACAAATGCCCAGGCGCCGGCCGCAGGGATGAGCGTGATCGTGGCCAGCATCGTCGCCACCGCCTGGCGCAGCGCATACACCCGCTGCCCCTCTGACGTCGCCGCGGCTCCGACGCTGGCCAGGCTGCGCTCCATGCTGAACGAACGATCGAGCAGCACAACGTTGGCCCCAAGCCCCTCCACCTCGCCGCGGATTCGCAAGAGCGCATCGCCGGTGCCGCCCATCGCGGTCAGCACGGCGGCGCAGTCCTCGCCCGGGGCCGTCTGCTCCGCATAAAGCGCCAGCCGCGGCGCCGCCGTCGTCAGCGCCACCGTATTGCCCGCGACCGGCGTTCCCATCGGATCGCCCACGTAGAACTTGGTGTTCTTGCAGGTACCGTTTGCCACCGTGATCATCGGCGGCGCGCCAGTTGCGCCGGTCGCAGTGGATACGATAAGGCCCCGGCGGGTCTTCACGTTGGAAGCGCCGCTGGGAAAGGTCAGCTCGAGGACGCGCTCGCTCAGCTCGAAGCTGCGCGTCGGCGCGGTCGCAGCAAGCGGCGAAGGCGCCTCGGCCACCGCGGCGCCCACGGAGGCCGCCGGCGTCGCCGCACAGGGATCGGTCAGGGCGGCGGCGCCGATCTGCGTCGTCACCACCACTTTGCCGCTGTCCGCGCTCAGCCCGAGCACCGGGCTGTCGACCGGACACGCCGTAACCGCTCCCGTCGCCAGATCGATCTGCGCGACCCGCTTGTTTACCGCATCAGCCGCGTAGATCTTGGACCCGAGGCCCGTCATGCTGCTGATCTTTTCCACCGGCTGCGCCAGGCCGCTTTGGGCCAAGCTCACCTGGGTCCCAAGCGGAGCGATGCTCTGTGGGGCCATCGTGCTGGCGCTGTAAAAATAGATCTCCGCCCCCGTGCTCAGCCCCAGCGCCAGCGTGCCGCCGGCCGCCGCGCGCGCCACCGCGCCGCGCAGCGCCGCCCCTTGCTGAAGCGGCGCCGGCAGCGCCAGCGGCACCGGACCGACGACGATGCGCGCGCTGCCGCGGCCGACCCGGCGGCCGTAGCGGATGCCGAGCGGCGCCGCGGTCGCACCGGGTAGCGCCTCGCCGACAACGCCTAGGACATACAGATCCTGGCCGCTCGGATCGGTAAACAGGGTGTGCGCCGACAGCGCCGGCGGAAGCTCCGTATTGGGCACATCGGAGCCCCCAACCAGGTTTCCATTTTTGACCGCGAACGAGTCGGCAGCCGCAGCCGTTGGTTCCGGAATTCCATTTGCACCGGCAAACAGCATAAGGCCCAGGGTAAAAGGCAGCCGACCCCTCTGGCCCCGTCGCATATCCCGTCGCCAACGCCCTCGGTTGGGACCGAGAAAATTAACCACCATAAGCCCCTCCGAGCCTATGATAACATGGGGTAGTACACGTACAGTCTGTTCACGTCAGCAAGTGAGAATGATTCACAGAATTCTGCATACCGGCACAGAGGGGTAAACTGCGATGCCTGGAACAGGAAAAGAAGCTGAGCAACAAGCCCGTCGCGCTGCGGGGGAAGCCGCGGCCGCGCTCGTACAGTCGGGAATGGTCGTTGGCTTGGGGACTGGAGACACGGCGGCGTATGCCATTCGCGCCATTGCCGCGCGGACCCAGGGCTGCAAGAACGAGACCGGAAAGAGCGTGGAAGGCGAGCCGCTCCACGGGCTCCGCTGCGTGGCGACTTCGCGGCGCAGCGCCGAGCTGGCAGCGCACCTAGGGCTTAAGCTCCTAGAGCTTGACGACCTTGATCCCTCTGCGGGCGGCGAAGGCAGCGAGCAGGCGGGCGGGCGGCGTCCGATCGACCTTACGATCGACGGCGCCGATGAGATCGATCCGCACCTGCAGCTGATCAAGGGCGCCGGCGGGGCGCTGCTGTTCGAGAAGCTCGTGGCCCAGAGCTCCAAGCGCCTGGTCATCATCGCCGACCCGACCAAGACCGTAGGCCACATCGGCGAAAAGCGCCTCTTGCCGGTGGAGATTGTCACCCTCGGCTCGCGCCACACCCGCGAGCGCATCCTCAACGTCCCCGGCGTCCTGTCTGCGACCATGCGCATGAACGGCGATGCGCCGTACCGTACCGACGACGGCAATCTGATTCTTGATGTGCAGCTCGACTCCACCGTCGGCCTCCGCGCCCAAGAGCTGCACGCGCAGCTCAAGAGCCTGTGCGGCGTAATCGAGACCGGCCTGTTCTGCATCGAAGCGGATCACGCTCTGGTCGGCCAGTTCGACGGGACCGTGACCCGGCTGCAGCCGTCTAAGCGCTAGCCGCCGCCGCGCCGCGCGTCCTGTCCCGCATCGTGATTCCTCCCTAGATACGTTATTGATACTTGCTACGATGGAGCAGAATAGGACGCTCCCATCAACCCGCACGCCTCGATCGGCAAGTAGGCAATCTGCTTGTTGAGCTGGGCCCGACTTCCGGTGTCGCGGTGAAGGACATAAGAATGAAAATGAGGCTCCGCTGGTTCACGCTCCGCCCGAGCCGCTGGCTCCCCATGTTCTTTCCCCTGAGCCTCGCCTGGCTGCTCATGCCGGCGGTCGCGGGGGCGGAGGGACCGTTGGCGCTGGAAGACGCCGTGCGGCTGGCGCTGGCGCATAATGAGCGGGCGCTCAAAGCGCCGCTGCGGGTCAAGGCTGCCGAGGGACAGCTGATGCGCGCGCGGGCGGCGTTTCTGCCCACGCTCAGCGCCGGCGGGAGCGGCACGCTCAGCTCCAATGAGGATCGCTCCGGCCAGCGGCTGAGCGGCAACGGCGCCCTGACTTTGACCCAGCCGCTGCTCAATCTGTCCGCGATACCGCTGTATTCCCAGTCGCGGCATCAGCTGGAATCGGAGCGCTGGGGCGCCATGCAGGACAAACGCCTGGTGGCGTTCGATACCGCGCGCGCGTTCCTGGTCGTACTGACCAGCGAACGCGTGCTCGAGGCGGCAACCCGGCGGTACGAACGCGCCCGCGCCAACCAACAGAACTCGGAGGCGCGGGCGCAAGCGCAGATCGCCAGCACCAACGACGTGACCCGCGCGATCGTCGAGACCGCCGCCGCCGCGCGCGAGGTCGCGCAGGCGCAAGGAGGGGTGGCGCGCGCCTATCTGTCGCTCGGGTTCCTTGTCGGCCAGCCGGTCCCGGGGCCGCTGGCCGCCCCGGACCGAACCACCCAAGCGGCGGAGAGCGCGGGAGCCGGAATCGAAGAGATGGCGCGCACCGCGGAGGAACGGCGTCCGGACATTCGCGCCGCGCAGGAACGTACGGCGGCGCTAAAGCAGGCGGCGCGGGAGCCGCTGTTCCGGCTGGCCCCGGAGCTTACCGCCAGCGGTCAGGGCCGACTCATCACTTCCGCGGTGGCGCCGGAGCCGTTTTACAGCGGGACGCTGCAGCTCAACCTCTCCTGGGAAATCTATGATGCGGGGGCGCGCTACGGCGACCGGCGAACGCGGCTCGCCCAGGCGGAGAGCCAGGCGCTGGATGAGCGCATGCTGCGGCGCTCGGTCGCCACCGATGTCGGCCTGGCGCTGGCGTCGCTGGCGGCGGCGCGTGACTCCTATCGCAGCACCGATGACGCGGTCACGGCAGCGCAGCGCAACACCACAGAGACGGAACTACTCTACAAGCAGGGTCTGGCCCGCGCCATCGAGCTTATCGACGCCAACTCCAAGCGCTTCGAAGCCGAAGTGAATCGCGCCACCGCCAAGCTGGCGATGGAGCAGGCCTACCTGGAGCTGCGCTTCGCCCTTGGCGTGGGTCCGGTGGACGATGATCTCGAAGGAGCGGCGCCGCGAGGAGGCACCCCATGAGCGGGAGAGTCATCACCGTTTTCTCGGTCTCGATATTCCTCCTTTCCTCGGCTTGCAAAGACAAGTCTGGGGAAGAAAAAGGTCCCCAGACGCAAAAGGAGCATAAAGGACAGAAGGAGTCCGGCGGGACGGGTCGCGCGCGCGGCGGGGGCCGCTCCGGGTCGGCCTTCGCCGTGGATGTGCTCCCCGTCGTATCGGAGAAGATTCCGTATCTTGTGACCGCGCCGGGCACCATCGAAGCCTTCGAGCGCGTCCAGGTCACCGCGCGCGTCGCCGGCGTCGTCGATCAGGTGGCCTTTTCCGAAGGGCAGCAGGTACAAAAAGGCGACGTGCTGGTGGCGATTGACGGGGAGCGTTTCCACCTCGCGCTCAATAGCGCCAAGGCGGCGCTGGCCAAGGCGGATGCCGCGGTGCACGACGTAGAGACCATGGTGGCGCGGCGCGAGGTGGTCAGCCAGCAGAACCCAGGGCTGATTCCGGGCGAGGAGCTTGAGACCTACCGCACAAGAAGTCTGTCCGCCAAGGCCGACCGCGAGGTCGCAACGCAGGCGGTCAAGACGGCGGAGCTGAACCTGCGCGACTCGCAGGTGCGGGCGCCGATCGCCGGCGTCATCCAGACGCGCACCATCGAGACCGGACAGTACGTGCAGCCGGGCTACGTGATGGCGACGCTTTTGCGCAGCGATCCGCTGCTGTTGCGCTTCCAAGTCGAGCCGCTGGAGGCGCCGCGGCTCAAGCCCGGGCTCACCGCGGTGTTTACCTTGCGCGAAACGCTGCGCAAGTTCAACGCTGCGGTTACCCTCGTGGCGGGGGCCGCCGATCCGACGACCCATATGGTGGGAGTCACTGCGCAGGTCGCGGACGAGGGGCATAAGTACTGGCTGCGCCCCGGCTCGTTCTGCGACGTGACGGTCGATGTCAGCGCCCCGCGTGAGGCCCCGCTCATCCCGCGGCTGGCGGCGCGGGCGACGGATCATGGGTATGTCGCCTATGTCGTGGAAGGCGACGTGGCGCATGAGCGGGTGCTCGCCTTGGGAATGAGCACGCGCACCGGCTGGGTCGAGGTCCGCAAGGGGCTGTCCGCCGGCGAGCTGCTGGTGGTGCGCGGGGCGGAGGCGCTGAGCGATGGCGCCAAGGTCCGCTCGACCAAAGTGACCGCGGAGTCCCTGGGTAAAGACGGCGCCGCGCCGCCTGAGCCAGCGGCCGGCGCTACGGCAGCCCCCAAAGAAGGGAGGCCGCATCACCGACCTGACGCCGGCGCCGGTGCCGGCGCCTCGCAAGCGCCCGCCGACGAGGCCAAGGCGCCATGAACATCACCGACGTCTCAATACGCAACCCGGTCTTCGCCTGGATGATGATGGCGAGCACCGTCCTATTCGGGATCGTCGCCGTCTCGCGCATCGGCATCAGCCAGTACCCCGATGTCGACTACCCCAACATCAGCGTCAGCCTCTCATGGCCCGGCGCCGCGCCGTCCGAGGTCGAGCGCGAGATCATCGAGCCGCTGGAACAGGCGATGTCGCAGGTCGAGGGCATCCAAGAGATCTCCTCCACCGCCCGCCAGGGCTCGGCCCGAATCACGGCGCTGTTCGACATCTCGCGCAATGTCGATCTCGCCTTGCAGGACGTGCAGGCCAAGGTGGCGCAGGCGCAGCGGCAGCTGCCGCGCGACGTGCCGGCGGCGACCGTATCCAAGTCCAACCCGGACGACACGCCGATCCTGACCGTGGGCGTCTCCGGACCGTTTTCGCGGCAGCTCCTCTCCGATGTCGCCCGTTATCAGGTTCAGGAGAAGCTGCAGACGGTCGCCGGGGTGGGGCAGATCACGCTCAACGGATCACTGAACCGCAACTTGCGTATCTGGCTCGATGCCAGCCGCATGGCGGAAAAGAGCATCGTCGCCACCGATGTGATAGAAGCCGTCCGCCGCGAGCACATCGAAGTGCCGGGTGGCCAGCTCGACGCCGGCGGACGCCAGCTCAGCGTCCGGCTGCTCGGCGAGGCGTTCGATCTGGAGGCGGTGCGCAAGCTGGTCATCCGCCGCGTCAAGAACACGCCCATCTACCTGGAGGATGTCGCTCTGGTCGAAGATGGGTTCGAAGATGTCACTTCGATCGCACGGCTGGACGGCGTGCCGCTGCAGGCGCTGGGGATTCTCAAGCAGCGCGGCACCAACGCCGTCGCCGTCGCCACTGCCATCCGCCAAAAGGTCAGCGAGATCGGGCGCAGCCTGCCCGAAGGAATGAAGGTCGAGGTGCTGTTCGACACAACGACCTTCATCGAGGAATCGGTGCACGAGATCGAGCTGGAGCTCGGTCTGGCGCTGGTGTTGACGGCGCTGGTCTGCTGGCTGTTTCTCGGCTCGCTGTCGAGCACCCTCAACGTCGTTTTGGCCATTCCGATGTCGCTGCTCGGCACGGTGGCGGTGATCTATTTTCTCGGCTTCACGCTCAACACCTTCACCCTGCTCGGTCTGTCGCTGGCCGTGGGTCTGGTGGTGGACGACGCGGTCATGGTGATGGAGAACATCTACCGCCACGCGGAGATGGGCAAGTCGCGCACCGCCGCTGCCGCCGATGGGACCAAGGAGATCACCTTTGCCGCGCTGGCGGCGACGATAGCGGTCGTGGCGATCTTTCTTCCGGTCATCTTCATGGAAGGAGTCATCGGCCGATTCTTCTTCCAGTTCGGAGTCACCTTGTCGGTGGCCGTGATGCTCTCCTACTTCGAGGCCATCACGTTGGCGCCTGCCCGCTGCGCCCAGATTCTGTCCACTTCGCGTGAGGGCCGGAGCCGCCTGGGACTGGCGGTCGATCGCGCGTTCACCGCCCTGGAGCGGGGCTATGAGCGGGTGCTGGGCCTGGGGCTGGCCAATCCGTGGAAGATGCTCTTGGCCGCGGTGGTGCTGCTGGGTCTGTCGGTTTTTGCCGTGACGTTTATTCGCACCGAGTTCGTGCCGCCCCAGGATCAGAGCCGGCTCAACGTGCGCATCCAGACCGAGACCGGGACCAGCGTCATCGAAGCCGGTCCGCTCCTCGCCAAGGCCGAGCGGCGGCTAGCGGCTCGGCCCGAGGTCAGCCGGATCTTGACCACGCTCGCCAATTCTCAGGGCTCGATGACGCTGACCCTGGTCCCGCGCAACCAGCGCAAGCTCTCCGCGCAGGACCTGGCCGGCGAGCTGCGGCGCGAGCTGTCGACCATCGCCGGAATCCGCGCCTCGGTGCAAGATCCTTCGCAGCAGAGCTTCGGCGTGCAAAAGGGCTATCCGGTCGATTTCTCCGTGCGCGGTGCCGACTGGGATACGCTCGTTGCCGAGTCGCTCAAGATCAAAGAGCTGATGGAGCAGAGCGGCCTTGTGACCGATCTCGTGACCGACTACCGCGTCGGCACGCCGGAAGTGCAGGTGGTGCCGGACCGCCGCCGGGCCAATGATCTCGGGGTCTCGATGAGCGACCTGGCTAACACGGTCAGCGCCCTGGTGGGCGGCAACATCGTCGGCAAGTTCTCCACCCAGGGCCGGCGCATCGACATCCGCATGCGACTTCTCGCTTCGCAGCGCTCCCGCCCCGAAGACATCGGCGCCATCCGCGTCCGCACGCAGAGCGGCGAGCTGGTGCCGCTGTCGCTCGTGGTCACGCAGAAGGAAGTGTCGGTGCTGCAGGCGATAAGCCGCGTCGATCGCGAGCGCGCCATCGGCATCTCCGGCAACGTCGCCCCCGGCCACTCGCAGGCGGAAGCGATGGGCAAGGTGTTCGAGCTGGCGCGCGACTTGCCGCTCGGCTACCGCGTGGTGGCCAGCGGTCAGGCTTCGCAGCTAGCGGAGACGACCCGCGGGCTATTCTTCGCGCTGGCGCTGGGAATCATGGTCGCGTACATGGTGCTCGCCAGCCAGTTCAACTCCTTCCTGCATCCGATCACCGTGCTCACCATCCTGCCGCTGGCGCTGTCGGGCGCGGCGCTGGGGCTTCTCATCAGCGGCAAGACGCTCAACGTATTCAGCATGATAGGAGTGCTGCTGCTCATGGGAATCGTCAAGAAGAACTCGATTCTTCTTGTCGAATACGCCAACCAACTGCGCGAGCATGAAGGGCTCGATGCGCTCGCGGCGATGCGCAAGGCCGGACCGCTGCGCCTGCGGCCGATTCTCATGACCACGGTCGCGACGATGATGGCGGCGGTGCCGCCGGTGCTCGGCATCGGTCCGGGAACCGAGACGCGCAGTCCGATGGCGGCGGTCGTGCTGGGGGGACTCGTGGTCTCGACCCTACTCAGCCTGCTCGTCGTTCCAGCGTTCTATGTCGTGACTGCCGGAAGGAAAAAGAAGCAGCAGACGCCAGAAAAAGAGCCCGGAACCGCGCCGGAAAAAGCGCACGCAGAGCCCGTCTCAAGCCACGCCGTGCCGTCGCCGCAGTAGCATCGAGCGGCTCATCCCCGACATGAGCTAACACGGCGCGGCGGGCCCGGGTTACAATGGGCCATGACACAACGAAAGACAGCCCTTATCACCGGTGCTTCGGTCGGTCTGGGAAAAGAATTCGCAGAGCTCTTCGCCCGCGACGGCCACGACGTGGTGCTGGTCGCGCGCAACGCCGACGCGCTCGGACGGGTCGCGGCCGAGCTGCAAAAGACGCACGGCGTGACGGCGCACAGCATGCCCATGGATCTGAGCAGCCCCACCGCCGGCGACGATCTATACCGGTCGCTCAAAGAGCGCGGCGTGGTCATCGACTTCCTGGTAAATAACGCCGGCTTTGGCTCCTGCGGGCCGTTTCTGGATCAGGATCTGAAAAAAGAGGTCGCCATGGTGGACCTCAATGTCTCGACTCTGTTGCGGCTGTGCCACCTATTCGGGCGGGACATGCGGGAGCGGCGCAGCGGGCGGATTCTGAACATCGCGTCCACCGCCGGCTTCCAAGCCGGACCGTTCATGGCGACCTACTACGCGACCAAAGCCTTCGTCATCACGTTCTCCGAAGCCCTGGCCTTTGAGCTCAAGCCGAGCGGCGTCACCGTGACCTGCCACTGCCCCGGCGCGACCGCCACCGAGTTTTCGCAGCGCGCCGGCAATGACAAGACCCCGCTCTTCCAGCGCTCCAGCGTCGCCAAAGCCGCCGAGGTCGCCGAGCATGCCTATAAGGCCATGCAGCAAGGCAAGGTCCTGGCGGTGCACGGAGCGATGAACAAGGTCGGCGCGTTCTTCACCCGCTTTGTCCCGCGGCAGACCGCAAGCAGCATCGCCGCCGGGCTAAACCGCTGAACCAAAGCGGCCTCCTATAGCCTAAGCCGCAAGCCCAATCTGCGACGAAAAATGCCGCACCAAACGCCCCTCCAGGGAAAAACCCTGGCCGCGTAAATCCGTTGAGTTTTCGGAGCGGTGTGATCATAATTTGGCGATGCGCCTTATGTCCTACATCGCCATTCCGGGTCCCTTATATCCGCTCTCATGAGCAGGGACCCACAGGCGCAGGCGCGGGCCAACGTCCTCATCGTGGACGACAACCCGAACAACCTGCTGGCCCTGGAGGCCATTCTCGCTGAGCTCGACGCGAACCTCATCCGCGCCGGCTCCGGCACCGAAGCGCTGCGGCGGCTTCTGGAGCGCGACTTCGCCGTCATTCTGCTCGATATCCAGATGCCGGGCATGGACGGCTTCGAGACTGCGACCCTCGTCCGCCAGCGCGAGCGCTCCCGCTCCATCCCGATCATCTTCCTCACCGCCTTTCCCAGCAACGACACCCAGGTCTTCCAGGGCTACGCCATCGGCGCGGTGGACTTCCTGTTCAAGCCCATCGTACCGGCGACCCTGAAGACCAAGGTCGCGGTATTTATCGAGCTTTTCAAAAAGACCGAGGAGATAAAGCGCCAAGAGGCGCTCTTGCGCGAGATTCAGGCGCGCGAGCACGAGCAGAAGCTGACCGAGGCCAAGCAGCGCTGGCACGCCGAGCGGCTGCGCGAAAACAACGAGCGCCTCAAGCTCCTCTCCGAGATCGCCAACCGCCTGCTCACCGAGATCCATCCCGAGCAGTTCCTGGGCCCGCTGTACGCGCAGATCGCGGCGCACCTGGATCTGGAGATCTACCTCCACTACCGCGTCGAGGAAGGCGGCAGCATGCTCGTGCTGGAGAGCTCCGGCGGCGTCTCGGTGGTGCCGGGGACGAGCTTCCACCGGCTTGCCTTCGGCCAGGACGGCAGCGGCGCCGCGGCCCAGCACCGCCAGCGCATTATTGTCGAAGACATTCAGAGCTCCGGCGATCCGCGGGTGCAGATCATTCGCGACCTCGGGCTGTCGGCCTTCGTCAGCTTTCCGCTTCTGGCGCAGCAGCGCCTTTTGGGCGTCCTGTCCTTTGGCACCCGCAACCGGCCGCGCCTCAAGCCCGACGATCTGGCGGTGCTGCAGGTGCTGTGCGATCAGGTCGCCATGACCATGGAGCGCGCCCGGCTCATCGCCGAGCTGCAGCGCCGCGCCGCCGAGCTGGCAGAGGTGGATCGGCGCAAAGATCAGTTCCTGGCCATGCTCGCCCATGAGCTGCGCAATCCCCTGGCCCCCATGGTCAACGCCTTGGAGGTCATGCGGCTGCGCCAGGATCAGGATCCGGTGCAGCAGCGCGCCCGCAGCGCCATGGAGCGGCAGGTGCGGCACATGGCGCATCTGGTCAACGACCTGCTCGACGTGTCGCGCATCAGCACCGGCAAGGTCACGCTGCGCCAGGAGCCGGTGATGCTGGCCGACATCGTGCAGCAAGCGGTGGAGACCAGCCGGCCGCTCATCACCGAGCGCAACCAGCACCTGACCCTGGACCTGCCCAGCGAGCCGGTGCGGCTGTTTGCCGATCGCACGCGGCTGAGCCAGGTGCTGTCCAACCTGCTCAACAACGCCGCCAAGTACACCGACCCCGACGGCCGCATTACCCTGTCTTGCGAACAGGTCGGCGAGGAGATCGTGATCCACGTCGTGGACACGGGCATCGGCATCAGCTCGGACCTGCTGCCGCGGGTCTTCGATCTGTTCGTGCAGGCGGATCGGGCGGCGGATCGGGCGCTCGGGGGGCTGGGGATCGGGCTGACGGTGGTGCAGCGCCTGGTGGAGATGCACGGCGGCAGCATCACCGCGCGCAGCGAGGGGCTGGGCCGCGGCAGTGAGTTCGTGGTGCGCCTGCCGTGCATGCCGCCGGGCGGGCTGCCGGCGCCGGGCTCGCGGCGCAACGAAGACAGCCGCCCCGACGCCGCGGCGCCGCGCCCCGCCGGACCGCAGCTGCATATCCTGGTCATCGAAGACAACAAAGATGTCCGCGAGACGCTGCAGGATCTCCTGCGCGCCTTGGGCCACCGGGTGGACGGCGCCGAAGACGGCCTCGACGGGCTGCGCCTGGCCCGCGAGCGGCGGCCGCAGGTGGCGCTCATCGACATCGGTCTGCCCAATCTCGACGGCTATCAAGTCGCGGCCCGGTTCCGCTCCGAGCTGCCGGCGCCGCCTGTACTCATCGCCCTTTCTGGCTACGGCCAGCCGAGCGATCGCAGCCGCGCCCGCGCCGCCGGCTTTGCCGCGCACCTTGTAAAGCCGGTAAGTCTGGACGAGCTCCTGCGGGCGCTGCAAGAAGCACGCACGACCTCTGGCGAGGGGCGGGGCGCGGGAAGCAAGAGCCGCGCTGAAGAGTGATCCAAATAGACGCTAACGACGCAGTGGAGACACATAGATGGCAACGAAGCAGCCGAGGTCCCAGGCGACCGATACGCTCGATGAGCGACAGCTTCTTACCGTGCTCATGGCGGTCAAAAAGGGCGACTTCTCGGTCCGCCTGCCGGTGGACCAATCGGGCATGGCCGGCAAGGTCGCCGACACCCTGAACGAGGTCATCGAGCTCAACGAGCGCATGGCGCGCGAGTTCGAGCGCATCAACACGGTGGTCGGCAAAGAAGGCAAGATCAGCCAGCGCGCCGCCATCGGCGAGGCCGGCGGCTCGTGGACGGCGTGCGTCGACTCGGTAAACTCGCTCATCGGCGATCTGGTGCAGCCGACCGCGGAGGTGGCGCGGGTCATCGGCTCGGTGGCGCGCGGCGACCTGTCGCAGACCATGGCGCTGGATATCGAAGGCCGGCCGCTCAAGGGCGAGTTCCTGCGCACCGCCAAGGTGGTAAACACCATGGTGGACCAGCTCGGCTCCTTCGCCTCCGAGGTCACCCGCGTCGCCCGCGAGGTCGGCACCGAGGGCAAGCTCGGCGGCCA
>CALFML010000666.1 GCA_937879845.1 uncultured Myxococcales bacterium | reverse complement strand
TATCCGCGCGGGAAGCGCGCGGCGGGGGGAGGCTCCGCCGGCTTTGCCGGTGGAGTGGGCACGGAAAGTGCCCCCCCTGTATTAGAAGCGCAGACCGACGCTGCCGCCGAACTGATACTGATCGCCGGCGAGATCCTTGGGACACACCGCCTGACCTGTGCCGGTGTTGGTGCGGCACGCCGCCGCCGAGCCCGCCGGCGTCGGACCAAGCCCCGTGCCGGTCGGCAGCGTCGTCAGATCAAAGCCGTTGTCGGCCCCGACCCCGAAGTAGCTGAAGTAACCGGTGATCGAGATGATCGAGACGTGCAGGTTGATGCCGCCAAAGACGCGCCAGCGGATGATGTTGTCCTGGGTCGGGAACACGATCTTTTGCGCCAGCGCCTGCTGGGTGGAAAAGCCGGTGCTGTTGGCCGGGCCGCGGTAAAGGTCCACGGTCGGCGCGGTATCGATGACCTGGCTGCGGGCGATCGAGAACAGCGCGCCGGCGCCGACGTACGGCTCCAGGGTGAAGGTGCCGCCGACGCCGAACGCCTTGGAGATGACGCCTTCGACGGTGATGATCGTCAGGTCGACCTGCGGCGCGCCGGCCAGGCGCGACACCGAGGCGCGGGCGGCGAACGACGGGACCGGGATGTCGTGGTAGCCCTCGTGCACGGCGAACTTGAAGTAGCCGTTTAGGGCATAGATGCTCGACTGCAAAAGGTTGGAGGCGCCAAGGCCGATCTCGACCGACGGCAGCGGCGGCAGCGGCAGCCAGATGCCTTTGCGCAGCATGATCGTCGCCACCGGCAGGATGTCGCCGCTGACGTGGCGGACGCCGGCCTGCGAGCGCGTGCCGTCGGACTGCGGGTAGCCGCTCCAGTAGTTGCCCACGGAGTTGTTCGTCGTGCTGCGGATGGTCGTACCCACCACGTCGAACGAGAAGTGGAAGCCCGAGTACCCGGTGGTGTCCGCCGGGTCCATCACCGGCAGCGCCATGACCGCCGACAGCTCCGAGAGCAGCGAGCGGTACAGGCTCTGCTCGCGCAGGGTCGGGTCCGAGCTCGCCCCGGCCGGCCGCGGTCCGATGAGGCACTCCAGGGAGAGATCGTTGGAGATCTCCGGGGTCTGCTCCGCGCAGGCCGCGTGAGCGGAACCACTGGCGATCATCCCGAGCAAGAAAATGCTCGCTGCAGCAGCCTTAGGCGATCGATGGAGGGTACGCATGCTCGAAGTTCAGTGTACGTCGGTCAAAAAACCCCTGTCAATCATCCGCCCGAGGTCTGCCGAGGATTCGCCTAGGACCGGTCGAATTTTTTACCGCGTTTTTGCCACTTCGGGCCTCGCAAGACGGTCTGTGATGGTCCGGGATGGTTCGCGAGAGGGGGTCATGTATAGTTCAGCTATGAGCGTGGCAAATATCACAAATGATGTGGCATCTGGGGAGGCCTCTAGTGTGGCTTCGGGGGCGGCAGGTTCCGGTGCCGATGCTGATAAAGGATCGGGCGCGGGGGCGGCGCAAGCCCAGCCGCCGGGGAGCGCGGGCGCGGGCGCGAGCCCCGGCACCTTGCCGCGTTACAGCGAGCTTCTCTACCAAGTCGATCCCTACAAAGGCGTCGCCCAGATCACCCTCAACCGACCGGATCGGCGAAACCCGATTGGTCCGTCCACTGTGGGCGAGCTCCTTCATGCGCTGCAGACGGCCAAGGACGACAAAGCCGTGCGGGTGGTGGTTCTCACCGGCGCCGGCAAGGTCTTTTCCGCCGGTGGCGATCTGAGCCAGATGGGCGGCGGCGGTACGCCGCTCAAGGCGGTGGAGACCGACAACCGCCTCGCCGGGACGTTCGTCGACCTCAACCTCATGCTGGCCGGGCGCGGCATCGGCAAGCCGACCATCGCCAAGGTCAACGGCCACGCCGTCGCGGGGGGCCTGGGCCTGGTGGTCGCCTGTGATCTGGCCATCGCCGCGGACGACGCCGAGTTCGCGACGCCGGAGATCAACGTCGGCCTGTGGCCGATGATGATCATGTCGACGATCCTGCGCAACGTGCCGCGCAAGCGGGCGCTGGAGCTCTTGCTCACCGGCGACCGCATCGACGCCGCCACCGCTGAGCGCCTGGGGCTTATCACCCGCGTCGTGCCGCGCGACCGCCTCGATGCCGAGGTCGCCGCCCTGTGCGATAAGCTCGTCGGCAAGTCGCCGCTCGTCATGAAGATGGGCCTGGACGCCTTCCATTACATGCAGGATCTCGACTTCGAGCCGGCCCTGCGGCACTTGGAAAACGAGCTCGCGCGCGTGCTCACCACCGAAGACGCCGCCGAGGGTCTGATGGCGTTTTTGCACAAGCGCCCGCCGGTGTGGAAGGGCCGCTAGGGGACGATGGGGCCGGCGGCCGAGATTGGCTCGATCTCGTCGATCTCGGCGATCCTGGCCGCGCTGACCGCGGTGCTCGGCGGCACCGTGATCTTGAGCGGCCGGCAGCGTCCGTCGCACCTGGCGTTTCTGTTTCTCAGCACCAGCATCTTTCTCTGGCACCTGTTTTCGATCTTCCGCACCAACGTCCGCATGACGTACATCGCCCTCGGGGTGCTGATGGCGATCCCGGTGAGCCTGCTCGGCTTCCTGCGCACCTTCCTGCGTGAGAGCGCCCAGTCGTCGTCGGCGTCGGGCGAGCAGCCGCGCGGGGTGCCGCGCACGGCGCTCCTGCTCCTGCTCATCGGCGAGATCGCGCTCATCTATTCCTACGCCGTGACCTCCAACGGCTCGGCGGGCGGCGCCGCCTCGCATAGGTGGGCGCTGCGCATTCCGATGCTGCTAAAGGCGCTGACGCTGCTCGGGCTTTACGGGGCGCTCGCGCCGCTGTGGCAGGTGTATCGCAGCACGGTCTCGCGGGTGGACAAGCGGCGGCTGCTTTATCTGGTCGGGGTCGGGGCGATCAGCATCACCTTCACCGCCTGGGATCTCCTGCCGCAGCCGTTCGGGCGCGGCAGCCCGGCGCTGGGGTCGGTCCTCACCGTAGTCTACCTGTACTTTCTGCAGCAGACCCTGTTCGTCGACCGCCTGCTCGACATCAACGAGCTCCTCGGCAAGGTGGTGGTGCTGTCGGCGTTCGTGCTGCTGCTCTCGGCCATCCACATGCTCCTCACCGTAATAGGCGTCGAGCAGCGCCAGGTGGTGACGGTGGTGGCGTTCGTCCTGCTCCTTCTTTATGAGCCGCTGCGGCGATTTCTGGAAGAGCAGGTCTACCGCTTCGCCGCCCGCGACCGCTTCGAGCTGACGCAGCAGCTCACCGAGCTGCGCCAGACCCTGACCAACGTCATCGAGCCGCGCGAGGCGGTGCGCCTCGTGCTGTCGGTCTTCGAAGAGACCCGGCGGCTCACCCACGCCACCGTCTATCTCCTGGCGCCCGACGGCAGCGGCTATGAGCTGGTCGGCCACTTCGGCGGGCGGCCGGTGGAGCGCCTGGATGCCGCGGCGCGCCGGCCGCTTTTGGCCCGCCTGCTCGCCACGCGGCAGGCGATCACCCTCGATCGGCTCGAGCGCGAGCACAGCACCCTCAGCGCCAAGCGCGACACCGCCTCCGAGGTCGAGACCCTGGATGCGATCGCCCGCACCCTGGTCGAGCTGCACGCCGGCGCGGTGATCGGCATCTTCGCCGGCAAGCCGAGCGAGCCGCAGCGCACCGGCCGCCACACGACCTCCAGCAGCACCATGCCGCGCATGGAAGGGGCGGAGCTGCTGGTGCCAAGCGAGGCCCTGCTCGGGGTCATGTGCATAAAGGACGAGCGGGTGAGCGATGCCTTCGCCAGCGCCGAGCTCGATGTGCTCATCGGCGTCGCGGCGCAGCTTGGCGTCACGCTGCAGAACTCCAAGCTGTATGAGCGGATGAAGGAGCGCGACCGCCTGGCGGCGCTCGGCCAGATGGCGGCGGGTCTGGCGCATGAGATCCGCAATCCGCTCGGCGCGATCAAGGGCGCGGCCGAGTTCATCGCCCCGCTGCCCGACGGCACGGTCCCCGAAGACACCGGCGAGTTTCTGCACATCATCGTCGATGAGACCAAACGCCTGAACCGCGTCGTGTCGCAGTTCCTCGACTATGCGCGGCCGTTCCGCGGCGACATGGAGCAGCTCGACATCAACGACGTGGTGCGCAAGATCGCCGTCATGTTCCGGCCGCTGGTCGAGGAGATTGTCATGGCGCGCCGCGGCCCGGGCAGCTCGGGTCCTAGAGACCCCGCAGCAGAGGTCAGCGGCGACGACAAAAAAGACGGCAGCACCGATCTCACGCCGGAGATCGTCTTGGATCTGGCGCCGGATCTGCCGCGCACCCGCGGCGATGCCGAGCAGCTGCGTCAGGTCTTCCTCAACCTTGTGCTCAACGCCGCGCAGGCCATGACCGAGGAGCCGCGCGATCCGGCGACGCCGAGCGCCCGCGGCCAGCTGACGATCAGCAGCGGTCTGCGCCACGGCGGGCGCCTGGGCGGCCTGACCCAGCATATCGAGGTGCGCTTCAGCGACACCGGCCCGGGCATCACCCCGGCGGCGATGAAGAGCTTATTTATTCCCTTTTTTACCACCAAGGAGCGCGGCACCGGACTGGGCCTGCCGATCAGCCAGCGCATCGTCGAAAACCACGGCGGTTTCATCGAAGTCCGCAGCCGCAACGTCGGCGGCACCGGCGCCACCTTCATCGTCGTCCTGCCGGTGGTCGAATAACCTGCGGCGCGCGGCAGCCACAACCAAAGTATCAATCGGCACGGGTCCCCCTTCCCTGCGATGTTTCCGTCGGACCTAAAGGCCCGACGAAAACATCTCCGGTCGGCCCGCGCCTATTGGCTCCCGGCGGAATTGCAAGATGTGGCCGAGCGATAGGTCTAGGGCAGCGTCAGACCCGCGGTGGTCAGCTGGGCGATGAGCTCGGGCACGGAGAGCTTGGTCTCGGTGCGGGTGGCGAGCTGGCGTAGCGGGTAGATGCCCTTTTTTACTTCGTCTTCACCGACGAAGATCACCCACTCGATGCCGCAGGCTTCGGCGTACTGCAGGTGCTTGCCCGGTGCCGTGGCGCCCAGGGACAGCCGGGCGGGAATGCCGGCGGTGCGCAGCTCGGTCGCCAGCGCTTCGGCATCGGCGCTGCGGCCGCTGCCCACCGGCGCGATCAGCACCGGCCGCAGCAGCGCGGCACCACCGCCGGCCTGCTCTTTCAGCAGATCGATAAGCCGCTCAACACCGAAAGAGAACCCGACGGCGCCCTGTGGCGCACCGCCGTATAAGGCGATGAGATCGTCATACCGTCCGCCGCCGGCAAAGCTCAGCGTCGTCTGAAACTTCTCCACCCGCGCCTTGGCCTCGAAGATGGGCCCGGTGTAGTAGTCCAGGCCGCGCGCCAGGGTGGGGTCGATGAACAGCCGCTCGCTGAAGCCGAGCTGCTGCGCCCGTTCGACGATGTAGCGCAGCTCAGAGACGGCTTTTTGCCCTTCCGCGTCGGCTTGCAGGCACGCCTCGGTCTGCGCCAGGTAGGCGAGGTTGTCGCGGACCCGCGTCCCGTCGCCGCCCAGGCCCAGCTGGGCGATGAACGCTTCGAACAGCGACCGCTCGATGCCGTAGTTTACCGCTTCGCCGATCATCGCCTCGCGGCCGATCTTGTCGAACTTGTCCAGGGCGCGCAGCGCGTCGGCCTTCTTCTCCGGGGTGATGCCGGCCTGGCGCAGCTGCGCTTCGAGGATCTTGCGGTGGTTGAGGACGAAGCTGTAGTCGACAAGGCCAAACTCGCGCAGCACCGTGGTGGCGAGCAGGATCAGATCGACCTCGCAGTCCATCGAGTAGCTGCCCAGGATGTCGGCGTCGGCCTGGTAGA
>CALFML010000665.1 GCA_937879845.1 uncultured Myxococcales bacterium | reverse complement strand
TCACCGAGCAGGGCGACCTGCTGCTGGTCGGAGCCCAGGCCCCCATCCGGTATGATGTCCCGCGTCTGCGTCTGCGCATCGCGGAAGAGCCCTATAAGAGCGCCCTGCTGAACATCATGCGCATGTCCACACTGGAGGGACTGCTCGGCCACTATCTGGCGGACTCCGCGTTCACCCAGGCCATCGCCCGGAGCGAAGGTCCGCGGCTCAACACGGATGACCACACCGAGGCCGAGTTCGCCTTTGCCCGCAGCTCCGGCAGCAGCGCCCACCTGGACCTCAAGGCGCTGATGGAGCTGGCCCACGCGCGGCAGCAGGACCGGCCCGCGCTCAGCGGGGAGCCGATCGATTGGGAGCAGGTCGCAGCGCGGCGGATCTCGATGTTCACCCTGACCGGAGCCCCGGCCCCAGTGCCGCTGTACCTGAGCGCTTCCCAGATGGAGCGGGCCAGGCTGCACCTCGGCTACACGCGCGGCGACTTCGCAGGGGCGCTCGGCATCGCGCTCTCTTTGGCTTGGGAGCCGAGCGACTTGGTCGAGCTGTCGATGTTCGCCGACTTGCTAGTAAAAGGGCAGGATGCGCGCGCTCGCGAATACATCGAGCGGCTGCGCTCCCTCCAGCCTAGCGAAGCCGATGCGCTGGACGGTCTGTGGCACCTGCAGCGGCGTGAGATACCCGAAGCCGCGGCGGCGCTCCAGTCCGCGTTCCGCCGCTTTCACGACGATCCCTGGCCGTCCCACCAGATCATGCGCCGGGCGCTCCGTGCGGTTCCGGAGCTGCTGGCACAGGACAAGACCCAGGCGCAGCCGTTCTACCAGAGTCTGGCCACCGCCTTCGCGGTCTACGAGCTCAACGAAGAGCGGCTGGGTCAGCTTATCAATGTCGCTGCGGTGCTCGATGACACCGTCCATTGCAGCGATGCGCTGAGGCAGCTCGGCCCGCACATCCTCTGGCAGGAAACGCTGCTGCGCTGGCGCCTGTCCTGCTATCGTAACATCGGACAGACGCGGCTCGCTGCCGCGGCGGAGCGCGACTTGGAGGACTTCCTCCGGCACCAGCCGACGTCAGTCGTGCAAGGACTTTAGGCAGGGCTGCGCCGGGTGAAAGAGCCAGGAGCGCCCAGGCTCGCCTACCAGGTTTGGTAGAGGAGGATCCGCTCGGCAGCCCGCGACAGGCCCAGCGTCGCGAGCACGGGCGCGCAGTAGTTCCTGAAATTGCCTTCGATGCGCGGATCCTTGTCGAACGCGCCAACATCATCATGGTAGGCGTATCCATCGGAGGCGATGTAAATGCCGTAGACGCTCTGCCTGCCGGGCAGGATGCGCAGTGAATCCCCACGCGAATCCGCATCTTCGCAAAACAAGTCGGCGTAATACCGCTGGCGATGGTATTGAATCCCCCGCTTCTCGTTGTAAACGGTCGGGATCATATCCATTGCCTGGGGCGGGACTTGGTACCGGCTGAAGCCGAAGTAGTCGAAGAAATCGACGAGCGTCTCAAACTGCTTGTACGGGTAATCGACGACGGGTACCCCGCCCTGCAAGTCGTCGTAATGGAGCTGCATGTCGATGGCGTCGAGCTGGCCGAACTCTTCCTTCAGAGATTGGAACTGCTGCTCGCACTCTTGCAAAAAACCGAGGTTGCCCGCGTGCGCCAAGACGCGCCGAGCCTCCTCGTAGGAAAGAAAAACGCCGTAGAGGTGGATCGCAGTCAGCATGTAGCTCATGGGTTTGTGAAAGCACAATAGCGCCCATGGGCCAGCGGCTCCGGCAAAAATTCGCGGCCGCCCTATTGCCCCATAAGTATGCCTCCCTGCGACTTCTGCCTGGTCTCCGCACGTAAGAGCTTGCGGCGGGTAACCATGCTGGCCCTTCTGGGCCGGCGCCGCGCCGGATGATGCGGGGATTGGTCGACGCCAAACATTCCGCGCCGCGTGCGGTGTATAATAGTTCACTTTGAGTACTGTCCGACCACATGAAGCGCCCCTTCCGGGCGGCCGCCGCTACCGGCTCGGCGCGCTGCTCGGTCAGGGGGGCATGGGCACGGTCTATAAGGCGCAGGATCAGCTGAGCGGGCAGCAGGTCGCACTCAAGAGCATCGCGCTCACTCCCTCGCTACGCGGCTCGCTGCCGCCGCGGCTCGGCGCTGCTTCTATGCTGCTGACCGCGGCAGCGGAGCCGTCCCAAGAGACCGTGGGTCCGGAGTCTCCCAGTGCCAAGGAGACGCTGGCGGAGGTGCACATCGAGGTTGGCAGCAGCGAGGGGCAGCAGGCGCAGCGCCTGGCGCTGGCGCAGGAGTTTCGCACGCTGGCCGCGCTCCGCCATCCGCACATCATCAGCGTGCTCGATTACGGCTTCGATGCGCAGAAGGCTCCTTTTTTCACCATGGAGCTGCTCCACGACGCCCAACCCCTGCTTGCCGCCGCCGCCGGTCGGCCGCTGACAGAGCAGGTCACCCTTTTGGCGCAGGTAGCGCAGGCGCTCTCTTACCTACACCGCCACGGCGTCATCCACCGCGATTTGAAGCCGGGCAACGTGCTCGTGGTGAATACGGCGGAGGGTCCGTGCGCCAAGGTGCTCGACTTCGGGCTGGCGATGGCCAAGCCGCGGGCGCCGCAGCTGGCGATGGAGATTGCCGGCACCCTGGCCTACATGGCGCCGGAGAGCGTGCTGGGGGAAGCGCCGAGCGAAGCCACGGACCTGTATGCCCTGGGCGTGATGGCGTTCGAGCTGTTCGCCGGCCGCCATCCGTTCAACCTGCAGCACGCCGGCGAGCTGGTCGCCGCGATCCTCGACCGCGCTCCCGAAGTCACGAGCTTGCCGATTCCGCCGACGCTGCAAAAGCTCCTGGGGCAGCTCCTGGAAAAAGATCCGCGGCGGCGCCTTGCCGACGGAAATCAGCTGGCGGCGGAGCTGGCGGCGGCGGTTGGGCTGCCGCGGTTGACGGAGAGCGCCTCGCTGCGGGACAGCTTCCTGCAGGCTGCCCGCTTCATCGGCCGGCAGAGCGAGTTTGCCACCCTCTCGGCCGCTCTGTCCGGAGTATTCCGCAACCACGGCGGCAGCTTCCTTATCGGCGGAGAGAGCGGCTCCGGCAAGACGCGGCTCCTCGAAGAGGTGCGCACGCAGGCGCTCGTGCGCGGCGCGCTGGTGCTGCGCGGGCAGGCGGTGCACGGGGCCGGGACAGCGTATCACATGTTCCGCGGCGTCCTCCGCTCGCTCAGCCTGTACGCCGACCTGAGCGAGCTGGAGGCGAGCGTGCTCTGGGCGCTCGTGCCGGATCTGCCGCAGCTCCAGGGACGTCCCATCGCCGAGGCGCCCGAGCTGGAGCCACGCGCGATGCAGGAGCGTCTATTCGCGGTTATAGGCGGCATCATCGCCCGCTTGGACCAGCCGACCGTCTTTCTGCTCGAAGATCTGCAATGGGTCCGCGCGGAGAGCCTGGCGCTGCTCGCCTATCTCACCCAGGGCGCCCAGTCGCGCCCGCACCTGTTTCTCGCCAGCTACCGCGATGACGAGGCGGCCGCGCTTCCCTCCCAGCTGCCCGGTACGCAGGTGCTCAAGCTGCAGCGCCTCGCCAAGACCGAAGTGGCCGCGCTGTCGGCTTCGATGATCGGAGAGAGCGAGCTACGTCCGGATATTGTGGACCTTTTGCATAAGGAGACGGAGGGGAACGTCTTCTTCCTAATCGAAGTAATGCGCTCCCTGGCCGAGAGCAGCGGGGCGTTGAGCGAAGTGGGTAAGCATACCCTGCCGTCGCGTGTGTTTGCCGGCGGCATGCGTGCGGTGGTCGAGCGGCGCCTGCGGCGCGTACCGGAGCCGGCGCAGCCGCTGCTCAAGCTGGCGGCGGTGGCGGGGCGGCAGCTCGATCTGGTGATGCTGCAGGCGGCGATTCCGGATGCGGCGAGCTGGCTCTTGCCGTGCGCCGATGCGGCGGTGCTGGAGATCGTGGAGCAGCGCTGGCAGTTTGCGCACGACAAGCTGCGCGAGCGGCTGCTGGAGGATGTGGACGGCGCGGCGCGGCAAAGGCTGCACAAACAGGTGGCGCAGGCGATCGAAGCCGCGTATCCGGACGTAGCGCCGTTTGCCGGGCCGCTGGCTTACTACTACCGGGCGGCGGCAGAGCCGGCGCAAGCCGCACGCTACGATCTGCGCGCCGGCGAGCAGGCGCTCAAAGACGGGGCGCTGCAGACCGCGACCACGCACCTTGGGCAGGCGCTCGACTACTACGACCGGCACGGCGGCGAGACGCTGCTGCGGGCGCGGCTGCGGCGGCAGCTCAGCGAGGCCAGCTACGCCCTGGGCCGGGTGCAGGACAGCATCGATCACTTCCGGCCGGGGCGGTCGCTGCTCGGGCATCCTTATCCAGAAGGGACGGTGCGGCGCGGGCTGCAGACGGCGGTGCAGGCGATCGTGCAAGCCGCGCATGCGCTGGCGCCGCGACCGAAGCGGCGCAGCCAGCTTAACATAGAAGAGCTGCACGAGCTTGTCGCGCTCAACCGCGCCGCGCAAGAGTCCTTCATCTGGCACGGGCAGGATAACGACGCGATTCTCTGCGGCATCGAGGCCGTAAACGCCGGTGAGGCCGCAGGTGAGATGAACGAGGATCTCATCACGGGCTATGCGTTCATGGCGTATCTGCTGTGCATCTTGGGACTGCAGCGTGCTGCCCGCTTCTATCTGGACCAGGGAGCGGCGGGCCTGCAAAAGTGCGGCGATCCGCTGGCGCAGTTCCAGCTGCTGCGCGCCGGGGCCGCGATCCGGATCATGTGGCGGGAGTGGGATCGCGCCATCGCCGATGGGACGCAGGCCGTGCAGGCGGCGCGCGGCCTGGGCGATCCCAGCCGGGAGCTGTTCTCCATCTTGCAGCAATGCAGCGCCAGCTTGTATTCCGGGCGGCACGCCGGAGCCGGAGATCACACCAAGGAGCTTCTGGCCAAGGCGCAGCAGGTCGGCAACGCCCAGTATGCCGGCTGGTCCAGCTCCATGCTCGCCGCGCTGACGCTGCGCTGCGGAGAGGCGAGCGCGGCGACCGCTCCGGCCCAGCGCGCCTATGAGCTGGCCGTCAAGTCGCACGACATGCTCGGCGAAATCTTCAACGCAGGGCTGCTGTCGGCGGCGGCGTTGCATGTCCGGGACTACGGCGCAGCGCGCAGCTGGGCCGAGCAGTATCTGCGCGCCATCGCCCGCACTCCGTTCCCCGGGCACGGCTTATTAGAAGGCTACGCCGCGCCGGTCGAAGTGCTCATCCGGCTCCTCCAAGCCTGCACCTCCGCGGCCGATCGCCCGCGGCTGCGCGCGCAGACGCGCAAGGCGCTCGACATCCTCAAGAGCTACGCATCCCGCATTCCGCTCGGGCGCGCTCGGCATCTTTTATGGGAAGGCCACTGGGCGGCCATAAACGGACGACCCGCCCGCGCGCAGGAGCTGTGGGAGCAGTGCCAGCGCGAGGCCGACGAGTGCGATATGCCCTACGAAGCGGCCCTTTCATGGGCGGCGCTGGCCGCGGCCCGCGGCGGCAGCCCGAGCGGACAGATTTGCCGCCAGCGCGCCGAGCGTGAACTCACCGCGCTCGGCGTCGGTGAACAGGCGCTGCGCCGGACCTTGGATCCGCTCCGCGGCGCTTGATCATGGGCGGCCGTGGTCCTGGCGCCCCTTGCGTGATGCTCACCCGGCTGGACGGAGCAGCCGTTCCAGCTCCGGACTCATATGCGCATGCGCGACGGCCAGCTGCGCCAACTCGCTCGACATGGATGCATCGGCCACGCCGCTGCAGCACGCGGCTTCGATCTAGATCGGAAGAGCACACGTCTGAACTCCAGTCACGCCAATGTATCTCG
>CALFML010000664.1 GCA_937879845.1 uncultured Myxococcales bacterium | reverse complement strand
CGACAACGTCAAGCTCCATGGCCCCGGCAAGTACACGCTGACGCTGACCATCAACCCGCCGGGTGCCGATCCGCACGCGCACTTCGGCCGCCACACCGACAAGGAGACCGGCGTCGGGCCGTGGTTCGAGTCGTTCAAGGTCAGCTACGACTTCCCCTACGCCGGCATCGGCAAGAAGGGCGGCTACTGAGCCGCCGCGCCGCAGGAACCGTCGCCATGTCTCCGTCAGCCCCCCGCCGCGGCCCGCACCGCGGCGTCGTTTTTCTGGCCGCGCTGCTCGGCGGCGCGTCGCTCGCCGGCGCGGCCGACGATCACACGCTGACGCTGGTCGCGAAGGACGGCCGCTTCGAGCCGGCGACGCTCGAAGCGCCGGCCGGCAAGCGCATCCGCATCGAGCTCGAGAACGCCGGCGCCGACCCGATCGAGTTCGAGAGCACGCCGCTGCGCAAGGAGAAGGTCCTCGCCGCCGGCGCGCGCTCGGTGGTCGTGATCCAGCCGCTCGAACCGGGCCGCTATCCGTTCTTCGACGAGTTCCACCCCGACACCGGGCGCGGCGAACTCGTCGTGCGCTGAGCTTGCGGGAGACGCGATGAACGCCGCCGTCCGTAGCGAACTGCCGCTGCCGGCCCCCGCGAACCGCCTCGCCCGTCTCGGCCTCGCGCTGCGCCGCCACGGCGGCACGATCCGCACCGTGCAGTGGGCGGTCGTCGTCGTCTATCTCGCGCTGCTGCTGATCCCGGCCGCGCTGCACCCTCGCCTTGGCGATAACTTCCGCCTGGTTCATCGCAGCGCCCAAGTCCAGACGTACCAGAACCTTGCCGTCTACCCTCGTGCCTACTTCGCCGATGAAGTGCGGCTCGCGGCCGATCCGGCGGCCGTTTTGCGCGCCGTGCGGGCGGACGGCTTCGATGGGCGGCGGCTGGCCTTGGTGGAAGCGCCGTCGCTTCCCGCGCATCCTGCGGCAGGACCGCATGCGCCGGCGCAGGTGCAGGAGAAGCAGCGCGCCGCGACCCACCTCACCTTCGCCACCAGCACCGCCGAGACGCGCCTCCTGGTGCTGAGCGAGATGTACTTTCCCGGCTGGCAGGCCTTCGTGGACGGCGTCGAAACGCCGATTTACCGCACCAACTACGTATTCCGCGGGGTCCTCTTGCCGCCCGGGCAGCATGAGCTCACCTTCCGCTACCGGCCTCGCTCGCTGATCCTGGGGGCGGCGACCAGCGGCCTGGTCCTGCTGCTGCTCTTGATCCTAGTCGTCTTCGGCCGGCGCCGCAGCGCCAGAACGATGATCGGCCGCTAGCGCGGCGCACTACCCGGCGGGCTCGCGCGGCAGCTGCGGCGGAGTTATCGCCCGGCCCAGCGCGTAAGCCGCCGCCAGAGTGCCCAGGGCCGCGGCCGTCACTCCCGGCTGCCGCAGCGCCGTGCCGATGAGCACCAGCGCATAGGTGGCCAGAAAAATAAGCGGCACGACCGGATACCCGGGAACGGTGAACGCCGCGTGCGGCGTCCGCGACCGCAGCCGGAACAGGACCAGCACCATGAAGCCGTCGGTCAAAAGGATGAAGACGACGGCTAAAGATAGGAGGCTCTCGAAGGTGCCGGTGGCGGCCAGAGCGGCGCTGACGACGCCGACTAGGAGCATCGCCGGCCAAGGGGTGCCGCCGGCATTCACCTTTACCAGCGCGCGCGGGCCAAGTCCGTCGCGCGCCAAGCCGAACAGGACCCGCGGCGTCACGAACAGGTTGCCGTTCAGCGATGCCAGAACCGCCAGCAGCGCGAGCGCGGTGACCGCAGCCCCCGCGCGCGGGCCGAAGATCAGGGTCGCGGCGTCTCCGGCGACCAGCGTGGAGGCGGCCATGCGGTCAAGCGGCAGCACGTGCAGGAACGCGGCATTGAGGAGCAAGTAAAGCGCGGTGACGCCGACGATGCCGATGAGGAAGATGCGCGGCAGGACGCGATCCGGATCGCGGACCTCTTCGGCGATCTTGGCGGCGTCGGGATAGCCGTAGGAGGTCCAGATCACCGACTGAAACGCGACGGCGAGCGCGCTCCCCAGAGCCAGTCCGGTCGGGGCGCCCGGCAAGGCGCCGTGCCACCCGGCGCCGCTGCCGGAAAAAAGCGCCACGCCCACCACCCCGACCAGCGCCACGACCTTTGCGGCGGTGGCCAGGTTCTGAAACCAGCGCCCGGTGGCGACCCCCAGAAGGTTTAGCGCCGTGAGAAAAGCGATGCAACCGACGCCGATGAGGCGCGCGCCGGCGGCGCCTGAGTGCGAAAGTCGGGCGATGTACTCGCCGCTCACCACCGCGATCGCCGCGATGGCGACGCAGTACGTCGCCAGCGCCTCAATCCAGCCGATGACGAAGGCGCAGCGCCGGCCGAAGGCCTCGCGGGCGTAGACGTACTTGCCCCCGGCTTGCGGGTGGCGCGTCGCCAGCTCGGCAAAGATGAGCGCCCCGAGCAGCCCGACCCCGCCGCCCAGTGTCCAAGCGACGAACGTAAGCCCCGGTCGGCCCAAGAGCCCCGCAACCAGGCCCGGCGTGCGAAAGATCCCAGAGCCAATCATGATCCCAACGATCAGGGCGAGCCCGTCGATCATCCGGAGCGTCCGCTTAAGCTTAGTCATGGGCGGGAACTATCGGCCATTCCCGCGGCCTGTGCCTATCCCTTTCCCCGAAACTTCGTTGCGCGGTCGGGTTCAGTCCGCGCGCGCGGCCACGCCAGCGCGCGTTGCCAGGTATTCCGCGCGGCCCTTTTCATCAAAAAAGAACGTGATGCTAGGAACGCCGGGAAAGGGGCCGTGGAGCGTCAGTCCGTCGGGCTGCCAGCGCACCTGGAGCGTGCCCAGGTGGCCGGCGTGATCGACATAGCGGCCAGCGTACTTGGACCACGTCATCGGATCGGTGCGGCTGTCATCGCTCGCTTGCCGCTGCGTCGATAGGAAGGCATCGACGGCGGGGCCGAGCCAGGCGCTGTCGTTCGCCGCGCTGCCGGCCGCATTGACCAAGGCGATGATCGCGAAGCCCTGCTCGGGCGCGACGAACATGAAGCTGGCGAAATCTTCGACGTTGCCACCGTGGTGGAAAATCCGCACGCCGTGGAAGCTGCCGGTGAAAAATCCGTACCCGTAGCCCCATTGGCTGCCGGTGGGCACGCGCTCGGTGGTCGCCGCGGCGTTCATATCCGGGCGCAACAGACTGCCGCTTATGAGGGCTTCGGCCAGATGCGCGTAGTCCTCGACGCTCGCGAAGACGCCGCCCGGTCCGCGCAGATATTGGCAGTCATAGGCGTCGGCATCCTGAATCACGCCGCTGGGGGTGTGGCCGAAGCTATGATCGGCGGCGAGCGCCTGGCTCGGGGAAAAGGTCGCGGAGTCCATGTGCGCCGGCTGAAAGACGAGGGTGGCCACCGCGTCCTCAAACGACTGCCCTGACGCCGCGGCCACGACACCCGACAGCGCGCTGTAGCCGGTGTTGGAGTAATTGAACAGGCGTCCCGGCGGCGCCCAGAGCGGATCGCTGCCGTGCGTGCGAAAGTATTCATCGAGCGCCGCCGGACCCACGCTGCAGCGGCTAAGACCGTCATCGGGTAAGCCGGTGGTGTGCGTAAGCGCCATCTCGATGGTCAGCTGCGCGGGGTCATATCCCGGGCCGCGCGTGAGGGCTGGAAGATACTGCACGATGTCGTCAGATAGGCGCAGACGTCCTTGCTCCGCCAAGCGCAGCACCGCCGCCGCGGTCACCATCTTGCTCATCGAGCCGACGCGGAACAGCGTTCGCGCGGTCACCGGCGCATCGCCGTCTCGCCGCTTCTTGCCGACGCCCGCGCTGAAGGCCAGCTTGCCGTTGTGCACCACCGCGAGGGCGCCGCCGGGGACCCCGCTGCTCGCAAGGACATCGGCGAACCGCGCCGTCACCGCGGCGAACGTCTCGCTGGGCGATGCGCCGGCGGCAATCGGCATCGACGCTTTCGCCGGCGGCGGTTCGACGGTGAAGGTATCGGCCGCGATCTGACTCAAAGGAGAAACGGGATCCGAACAGGCCGCCAGGGGGCCGCAGAAAAGGAGCAGCGAAATCCATTTCAGCATCGCCATCGAAAACCCCGACGGCGCGGCTTTTATTCCTGCCGCGAGAACCGCCTGGAATCAAAACCGGTCGCGGCGCCGCCCGGCCGCCAACCGCCGGGCGCCGCGGAGTTACGACCCAGCGGCAAAACGGACTGACTCCTCAAGAGATGTTGCGCCGTCTAAAAAAGCGCGGGGCCGCCGCGAACCCGCAGCAGCCGCATACGGAGGCGTCCGCGCCCAGACAGGCAGAGGGGGGTCTGCGCGGTGTTGCCGCGTTACCGCCAGCCGCCGCCGAGCGCCTGGTATAAGCCGACCGCGGCGGTCATCTGCTGCTTCTTGTTCTCGATGAGATCCATCTGCGCTTCCAGCGCGTCGCGCCGGGTCAGCAGAACCTCCATGTAGTCCGCGCGGGCCGAGGCGAAGAGCTGGGAGGAGATGTCGATCGACTGCGTGAGCTTGTCGACCTGCTGCACCTGGAGATCGTAGCTCTTTTCGAGGTTGTGGATCATCGCCAGGAGCTTTATCACCTCGGTGTAGCCGTTCAAAATGGCGCGCTCGTAATGGTAGACGGCCTGCATCTGCTTCGAGTTCGACGTGAAGTAGGTCGCGGTGAGCGCCTTGCGGTTGAACAGCGGCCCCACAAGGTCGGCCGCGATGCCGTAGACCAGCGACGCCGGCAAGGAGACGAGCTTCAAGAAGTCGAAGGACTGGATTCCGATGTTGGCGTTGAGGCCCAAAGACGGGTAAAAGCCCGCCTTGGCCACCTTGACATCGAGCTCCGCCGCCACGAGCTCGAGCTGCGCCTGCTTCACATCCGGGCGGTTGTCGAGCAGCTGCGATGGAATCCCCGAGTGGACGACCGGCGGCACGAGCTCGACGAAGCGCTGCGCGCTGCGGTCCACGCGCTGCGGGAACCGGCCGAGCAGGAAGTTGATCCGATTTTCCGCTTCGACGATCTGCTGCTGGATGGTGTACTGGCGGCTCTGGTTCTTGAGCACCTCGGCCTCGAACCGCTTGACCGCCAGCTCAGTGACCTTGGCGGCCTCCTTGCGGAGCCGTACGACCGTCAGGGCGCTGGTCTGAATCGCGATGTTCTGCTGCACCACGTCGAGCTGCGCATCGAGCGCCAAGAGCTCGTAGTAGGAATTTGACAGCTCGCCGACCAGCCGGGTGACGGCGAAGTTCCGCCCTTCCTTGCTCCCGAGATAGCGCAGGGTGGCCGCCTTGGTCGCATTGCGCAGCTTCGACCAGATATCGATCTCCCAGGAAGCGGTGAAGCCGAGCCCGAAGTCAGGGAGGTGAACGGGGACCCCGTTGGCGTCGTCACTGGCCCCTTGGCTCGTGTACTGGCCGACCTTCTCGATGCCGGCGCCCACCCTGAACCCGACCTTGGGCAGGTACTCGCCGCGGCGGGCCATGACCTCGTTTTGGGAGATGTCCACCTCCAGCGAAACGATGTTGAGCTCCTGGTTGTTTTTCAGGGCGGTGTCGATGAGGGCGTTGAGCTTGGGGTCGGTGAAAAACTCGTTCCACTTCATCTGCGCCGAGTTCGTCGCGTCCGCCGGCCCGCCGTAGCTTGACGGAACCCCGGTGTTCGGCGCCCTCGCCTTGCCGTGCGGCAGCGTGGGGATACACGCCGATGACAAGAGCACAAAGCCCGCAATCGCCGCCAGCCACGTCCTACCCCTATCCATGATGCGCCACGTCTTCGGTGAGAGGGAGTTCGTCTTCATCGCGGATGAGGTGCTTGCCTTCCGCGATCTTGCCGAACATGTAGTAAAGACCCGGCACGACGATCACTCCGAAGATCGTGCCGAAGAGCATTCCGCCGAGCGCGGAGGAGCCGATCGTGCGGTTGCCGATGGCGCCCGGTCCGGTGGCGACCACCAGGGGAATGAGCCCGGCGACGAACGCGAACGAAGTCATCAGAATCGGCCGGAAGCGCACCTTGGCTCCTTCGATCGCCGCCTGGGCGACCGACATTCCCTCCGTGTGTTTCTGCGCGGCGAATTCGACGATGAGCACGGCGTTTTTGCCAAGAAGCCCGACGAGCATGACCAGACCCACCTGGGCATAGATGTCATTGGCCAGCCCCATGACCTTAAGGAGCAGAAACGATCCGAACACGCCCGCCGGCAGAGACAGGAGCACGGCCAGGGGAATGATGAAGCTTTCGTACTGCGCCGCCAGCACCATGTAGACGAACAAGAGCACCACGATGAAGATGTAGAGCGCTTCGTTGCCGCGCCGGGCCTCGTCGTACGACAGCCCTTCCCAAGCGATGTCGTAGCCGCGGGGCAAGGTCTTGGCGGCGACCTCGCGAACCACGCGGATCGCGTCACTGCTGGTATAGCCCTGGGCCGGTCCGCCGCGAATCGCCGACGAATTGTAAAGGTTATAGCGCGTGATCTCGTTTGGACCTTGCGCCTTTTTGAGCTTCATGAAGGCCGAGTACGGAACCATCTCATCGCGGTCGTTTTTCACATACAGCTGGAGGATGTCGGACGGCAGCCGGCGGTATTCGGGGGCAGCCTGGGTATACACCTTGAAGAACTGCCCGAAGCGGATGAAGCCCTGCTCGTAGGTGCTGCCGATGAGGATGTCGAGGTTGTCCAGGGCCTTGCCGATCGACACGCCCTTCTGCATCGCCAGCTCGTTGTCGATCACCAGCTCGTACTGGGGATAGTTCGCGGCGAAGAAGGTGAAAAGGCCCGTCAGCTCCTTGCGCTTGCGGAGCTCGTCCATGAAGCCCTGGTTCACCCGGTCGAATTCCTGATAGTCGGTCGAGTTGGTCTTATCGAGAAGCCGCAACGCGAACCCGCTGGCCGCGCCGTATCCGGGCACGGCGGGCGGCTCGAAGAACTCGACCACGGCGCCGATGTCCTTGGTCTTGTTCTCCAGCTCTTCGATCAGCTCGTGCAGGGACTGCTTGCGGTGGGACCAGCCCTTCAGGTTGATGAGGCACGTTCCGGCGTTGGAGCCGCGGCCCTCGGTCAACACCTCATAGCCGGCCAGCGAAGTGACGGACTGCACGCCTTCGACATCCTGTACCAGCTCTTGGACCCGGCGGGCGACATCGTTGGTCTGCTCCAGCGTCGATCCCGGAGGGGTCTGAATGATTGCGTAGATCTGTCCCTGATCCTCGTTGGGAACGAATCCCGAAGGGAGGCGGGCGCTCACCAGGACGACGCCCAGCCCGAAGCCCAAAAGCATCACGAACGTGACCATGCGCCGGGTCGTGATCGCCTGCAGCAGCCCGGCGTATTTCCCGGCGACCTTTTCGAAGGCGCGGTTGAACAGATCGATGAAGACCCCTATCGGCGTACGCCGTTTGGGCTTG
>CALFML010000663.1 GCA_937879845.1 uncultured Myxococcales bacterium | reverse complement strand
GCCGGAGTTTTTCGCATTGCTAAACACCAGCCCCTCTTAGCTGCAGAGCCCCTCCGCGGTCTTCCCCTTCGCCAAGCTAATCCTTCCACGACCGAGCCACAGTCCCCCCGGTAAGGGGCGCCATGGACCGCGCCCGATCGTCAGCGCAAGGGGCGCCCAAGGGTCCGATCGCCAGGAGCACCTAATGCTGGACGCGATGGGGCCGACCTTGCTTTCATGGGGCGACCGAGTGCGGATTGCGTTATTTTCCAGGTCCGATATAATTTTGATTTTTCTCTATAAGCCATAATAAAGAGCACGTGCCCATATGTCCTTAGTCTACATACTAGAGCGGCTTTTCTCGGCGAGAGTCGAGCAATCTTTGGGTGAGCCTGTTCCGTCTGGAAATCACTTCCTTTCCCAGAGTTTGTGATGGGCGGCCAGAGTCTTCTCGGTACGGTATTAGCCGGACGCTTCCGGATATTCCAGTTGGTCGGCCGCGGCAGCACGGGGAATGTGTATAAGGCGCGCGATCTGCACACCGACAAGTGGGTGGCGCTCAAGCTCTTGCGGGGCTTTGATCGGCAGCAGAGCAGGTTACAGCGCTTCTGGCGCGAGGCGGAGATTCTTTCCGCGCTTCGGCATCCGGGCATCGCGGAGTTTGTGGCAAACGGACAGACCGCAGACAGGCATGCCTACTTGGCCATGGAGTGGTTGGAGGGCGAAACCCTCCAGAAGCGGCTGGAGCGCGGGCCGCTGCCTGTCGCCGCTTGTCTGACGCTGCTCGCCAGGGTCGCAGCCACACTGGCGCGCATCCATCATGCGGGGGTCCTTCATCGCGATATAAAGCCAGCAAACCTGTTTCTCTGCGATGACGGTTTCGAGCGCGTGGTCTTGCTGGACTTCGGGGCCGCCTATCGTGAACCGCGCACCCAAAGGACTGCGCTGACCGAATCCGGAGTCTTGCTCGGAACGGTGGCCTATATGGCGCCGGAACAGCTGGGTGCGGAGCGAACGATTACAGCCGCGGCAGATATTTTCGCTCTGGGTCTGGTTGCCGACGAATGCTTGGTCGGTGACCCCAGCCGCATCCTCAGGCATGCGGCGGCGGCCGTAACCCGGGGGCTACAGGATCAGGTACCGACCCTGGCCGAGGCCTGCCCGCGAGTTCCCGCCGCGCTGTCGGAGCTGATCGCGTGCATGCTAGCCCTAGATCCGGGACAGCGACCCGCTGACGGGAGCGCACTTGTGCAGCAGCTTCAGGCGCTAGGGCCGCTTGAAGATAGGCCAGAGGGGCCACGGGCAGCCACTACGTTCACCGCGGCGGGCATGGAGAAGCACCTTCTCAGCCTGGTTGTGGCGGCCGAGCTAGCGCCCGCGCCGGCCGGCGACTCTCGCCCCACCAGCGACAGCGCGGCCGGCGCGCTACGGACTTTGCAAGGATTGTCCGATTCGTTGCTACGGCTGGGCGGCCAGCCGAGCTGCCTGCCGGATGGCTCGCTTTTGCTGCAGGTACCGCCAAGGGGGTCAGCGCATGATCAGGTGGCTCAAGCCGCGCACAGCGCGCTGCTTATAAAGTCTGCCTGGCCTGCGGCGGAGGTCGCGGTGGTGACCGGGCGAGCGCGGATGTCGGCGCAGTCCGTCCCCAAGGAAGTGCTCGAGCGAGCCGCAGAGCTGCTGCGCGATGCCAGGGGGCGCGGGCCAGGAACCACACAGCACTCCGGCCTGCCCGGCAGCGGCGTGTGGACCGACGCACTCAGTGCGGCGCTGCTGGAACGCCGCTTCACAATTACGGCGGTCGAAGGGGGCGGCAACTTGTTGACCGGGGAGACGCAGACCGCCGAGCTCGGTCGCCCTCTGCTCGGCACGTACCCGCCCTGCGTCGGACGCGAGCAGGAGCTCGCGCTCCTAGACGTGAGCTTTGAGCACTGCTGCGCGGAGACGCAGTGCCAGTCCGTCCTTGTTACCGCGCCGCCCGGCACCGGGAAGACCCGACTGCGTCAGGAGTTCGTGCAGCGTCTGCAGCGCCGCGCGCATCCTGCTACGGTCATGCTGGGCTTGGGCGTCAGGTTGGCGTCCGGAGCGCCCTATGGGCTGCTCGGTGATGCGCTCCGCCGCCTCTGCTGCATAAAGACGAGCGCAGAGCCCCCGGCGGCTCTCCACCAATTGGTGACACACTGCATCGAGCTGCTCGGTGAGACAGCGGGTCTGCGCGCCGCGCCGTTTCTCGCCAAGCTGTGCGGCCTCCAAGAAGCGGCAGAAGAGGACAACGTCATCGTTCGCGCCGCCCAGAACGATCCCCAGGTCATGGCCGAGCACCTGTTCCAATCGCTGGCCGCCTTTCTGGGCGCCCTGTGCCAGCGCGCCCCGGTGCTGCTGATCCTCGACGATATGCAATGGAGCGACACATTGTCGGCTCAGCTGGTCGGGAAGCTCCTGCGGGCGCTGCGAGAGCAGCCTTTCATGGTCGTGGCACTCGGCAGGTCGGATGTCAAGCTGCGGCTGCCGCTCATCCGCGACTGGCCGGGGCTGAATGAGTTCTCGCTCGACCCGCTGAGCCGCCAGGCTTGCGAGCGTCTGGTGCGCTTCGTCTTCGACGACTGGATTACCGAGAGCGCGGTCGCCCGCATCGTGCAGCCGTCCCAAGGCAATCCATTGCTCCTCGAAGAGCTCATCCGAGCTTCAGAGAAAAAGGATGAGGACGCGCTGCCGGATACAGTGCTGGCGATCCTCCAGGCGCGGGTGCGCGAGCTGAGCGCGCCCGTGCGGCTTATCCTGGGCTTGGCCAGCATCTTCGGGGAGCGGTTCTGGCGGAGCGGGCTGCTGGCCATCGGCGGCGCCGGAATCGCGGCCGAGCTCGATGCTGCGCTGATCGAGCTGACCAATACAGAGTTCATCGTCTCCATGCCCTACAGCGTGCAGCCGCAGGATGGCGAGTACAGCTTCCGCCACGCGCTACTGCATGAAGCGGTGTACGGGCTGCTTGGCGACGAACAAAAGGCGCAGTGGCACGGCCTCGCGGCGGAGTATCTGCAGCACGCTGGCGCGCCCGATGAGGAGCTCCTGGCCGAGCACTACGTCCGCAGCAGGGAGCCGCATCGGGCCGCCCGCCACTTCGCCCGCGCCGCCGCGCGATTCCTTGATGGAAACGACCTCGCCGACGCCCGGGCGCACAGCGAGAGCGGGCTCGCCTGCCTGGCGCAGCGCGGGACAGAGCACGCGCCCGACCGGCAGCTGCGCGGCGAGCTTTTGGGCATACAGGCCAGAGCGCTGGGCCAGTCGTTCGAGTTTGCGGCTTGCATCCAGTCCGGCGACGAAGCGCTGCAGCTGCTTCAGCCGGGTTGCCTGCCCTGGTGCCAGGTCTTCAAAGAGCTGTTCCCCGCCGCCATCGGGCTCGGACGGAAAGAGGCGGTGCAGGCTCTGGCTGAGCGCTTCCTCACGGTCGCTCCGGAGCGGGAAGCGCTGGTCGCGTACGTCGAGAGCGGCAGAATCCTGCTGAGTACGTACTGCTACGCGGGTCAGCTTGCTGCGGCCCGGGCGACCCTTGCGCGCATGGAAACCATGGTCTGCGGCCGGCACGCGGACGATCCGGTGCTCACCGCTTGGCTGAATGTCGGACGTCAGCTCTCCGTAACTTTTCTGGATCCCGACCCAGGCGCGGCCTGGGTCCTGGGCAAGCGCGCGACGGTAGCGGCAGCACTGACGCAGAACCCGCGCTGGATCGGCCTCATAGAAGGCGTCGCGGCGTTTGCGGACCTCGATCTCGGAATCTCTACCGGGACGGCACGGCTACGCGCCGCAGGCAAGCTTCTTGGTGATTCAGGCTTCGAAGTCATTCGCGCTCCCACTTCGGCGTGGCTGGCTTTCTTTCTGGCCAGAGAAGGCAAAAATACGCAGGAGGCCATTCACGCTGCCAAAGACATACTCGCCAGATACCAAAGGAGCCCCATCTACTGCGGGCTCGCCCAGATGGCGCTGGCCAGGGCGTATGCGGACTCTGACATGCTCGACGCCGCCAGCGGCGCAGCCCAGGAATCCCTGCGGCTGCTGACCATGTCCCCCCCGCTCCAGCTTGGGGCATGCGCGCAGCTGGCGCAGATCCTACTTGCCGCGCGCGATCCGGCCCAGGCTCGGCGGGTCGTGGAGGAGGCACTGGGTACGCTGCAGCGAATGGGCGGCGCCGGCTGGCAGGATCTGGCGGTCCGCCTGTCAGCCATCGAGGTACAGCTTGCCCAAGGGGATGCGGCCGGCTCCCGTTCGCGCCTGCGCGAGGCGCTGCAGATACTGTCGACCCGGGCGGAGAGGATCGCTGATCCGGCGCTGCGGCAGGGCTATCTTGTGAACGTCGCGGAAAATGCTCGGCTCCTGGCGCTCGGTGAGCTGTACCTGCGGGACTAAGAGGACCGACGCGCGGCCGCTCAGATCGGCAGCTCGGCTGCGGGATCGCCGAGCACCACGAAGCCCGCCAGATCCTGCCGCATCATCCACAGCTCCTGCAGCCGCCGGGCGCGGGCGGGCGACCACAGCTTCGCCGCTGCCTCCGGATGGCGCTCAACCTCCGCCTGCAGGTGATAGGCGCTGAGCAGCGAGCCTTCGATCTCACGCAGCTTGCGCTGTAGGAACTGGAATGCGGCGCCGACCCGCGCCCGCTGCAGCAGGGCACCCAGCAGGCAGCGGAACAGATCCGGATCGGCGCCCCCGCCTGGAGTCTGGAAGCTGTAGCTCCACGCCAGGTCCAGGTGACCGATGAACGTCACAGGCCCGTCCTCCCGCGCCAGCAGCGCCTGGGGCAGCGCGGCGATGAAGGGGCGGAAGTCCGGGCCCGATTTCGGCAGCGCCTCGAGCACCCACGACGAGCGGGCCGGCAGCCAGTCCTTTCGCTGACACAGCCAGCGGTAATAGTGACTGCGCGCCGGAGTCCCCGCGCTGTAGCAGGCCAGCATCAGCCACACACCGCCTGACAGAAACCCCTGCGGGTGAGCGGCGGCATCGCCGGCGTCAAGGCGCGGCTCGCCGCGCAGGAAGCTCATCGCCCCTTGCTGCGCGCGCTGTTCTGCGCCGCTTAGGAACCCGCCCCGAGGTCCGCCGTATCCATGGCTGACGGTCATCAGCACGCCGCGCGGCAGCGCCGCGGCCAGTTGCCACAGCTGATCGCGGCTGTGCAGCGCAGCGCTTTCGGACGAGTTGAGCTCCAGGCACTTGAACCTGGCCCCCGCAGCGCGGGCGCGCTCCAGCAGCGGACCGGTGAGCTTCTGCGCCGCGAGCTGCGTCGCCACCGTCCCATCTTCGACCACGAAGACTCCGGCGGGGGCGCGGCCGGCGCCGTCGGTCCGGCGCTCGGCGGCGACCAGCTTTTCGGCGTAGCAGCGGTACGCATCCAAGTTCGGCGAACCATCGGGCCGGGAGAAGGCCAAGCGACCCACGAAGCAGCCGCTCTGCCCGAGGACGCGATGGATCGACTCGGGAACCTGATGCAGATCGCCGAGCAGCAGCAGATAGTCCGGTCGCTCCAGCGGATCGCGGCGAAGCAGTTCGTGCTCGCCCTCTTGTTTGTAGCACAGCTGGTACCACTGCTCCGCGTCCTGCTCGCTGAGTTCGGGGTCGGACTCGACCAGGAAGACATCGCGCGCCAAGAGCTCGGCGGCGGATGCGTAGCCCACTTGTGCGGCCCGATGCTCGATAAGAGGCTGCAGGGCGGCGATGAGCGCCCGGCGCAGCGACTCCTCGCGCGGCAGGACCAGGCCCCAGCGCCGCTCGGGCAGACTCGATGGATCGGCGGCGTCATTGCCGAAATCGAGCGCCTCGTTCTCTTGGCGCAGCTCCAGCCGCGGCGCCGTCGCCAGCGCCGCCGCCGGGACGCCGACCGGCAGGCACGGCTCATCCGTCTTTTCGCCGTGCGCGAGCAGAATGCTGAGCGGTAGCCGGTCCTCGCCCCTCATGGCAGGCGCTCGCATGCGGAGGACACGTAGAGCGGGGCGGCGGGCACGACGGCGAGCGCGGCCTCATCGCGGTAGACCCGCTCGAGCATAGCCAGCGTGGCCGGCCCCGCGATACCATCGGCAGCGAGGCCGTACCGACGCTGGAAGGCGACCACGGCGGCCGTGGTGCGGTGCCCGAGCCGGCCGTCGATGACGTCGAGATCGGCGTCGATGCGGCCGCGCGCGGCCAGCAGGTGCAGCCGCGTCTGCAGCTCGCGGACCGACCGCGCCGCTTCGCCGGGATCGGGCGATGGAACCAGCGCCGGGGCCGGCACCGGCGGCGCGGACCCGCCCTGGCCCATCGCGAACAGCGGGACGGCGCTGACATCGATGCCGTGAAAGCGCGCCGCATTGACCCGCTTCGCAAGCACCGGCCGCCGGCGCGAACCGACGAGGAGCCCGGCCAGCGGCCGCTGCGCAACGGCCGGGTCCCAGGTCACCCAGGTGCCTTCTTGGACATAGCTCGGGTGATCGGCAAAAAGCGGCACGTGCGCCGCGTAGTACTCGGTCGGCGCGCCCAGCCGCGCCCCGATGAAGCCCCCTGACCCGTCGGTGGTGCCGCCCACGGCGACCCCGCCCCCGCTGCCGCCGTCCGCCATGCGGCCGTTGGAGGACACGTACTGGAAGGCGTCGACCTCACCCCGCTTGTTGAGGTGGACGTCCCAGCAGAACACGGCGTGACCGCCGCCGTTCTGCCAGTCGATGTGGACCGCGTCGCCGCGCCGCAGCTCGCGCAGCTCGACGGCGAATCCCATGTTGAAGAAGATGACGGGTCGCGGCCACTCATTGTCCGCGGCGGTCAAGCCGTAGGCGTCCATCAGCTTGCGATAGGCCGGGTGGTCAGCGCGCAGCACGCCGTTGGCCATCTGCGAGAACAGGAACGGCAGCGGCGTGCCGTCCGCGAGCATCGGCGTGTACGGCTCATGCGGGCTCGCGCTGAAGGCTATCGCGGCGGACTGGGTGACAAACGGTGAGCAGGTGGTCCCCCGCCCCGGTGAGCGGTGAGTCTGACGGTCGCGCCACGCAACCTCGACCAGCCAGGTGCTGAACGGGCTGCCGCTGCTGGTCCGATATCCGTGGACGTCGAGCTCGCGCAGGCGCTCCCAGCTGGCAAGCAGGCGCTCCAGCGTGGTGCGGGTCTGCTGCGGAAACAGCGGGCTTGGTGAGCGGTATCTCTCGGAGTATGACGACATGATCCTTCCCCTTTTTTCACATCGCAAAGTCAGTCTATAAGCTGGCATTTCACAATGGCGTAATGGACATTCAGAATGAGCCCGTAGGCGCTCCATCCCAATCGCAACAGATACATTCCACAACGAGCCCGCAGGCCCCTTGCCGGCTGTGATGCACAGCCGACTTCCCGATCAACACAGGATGCTCAAAAATGGAATCGGCGACCGCTCCAGATCTTGATGCGTCAGGGTATGCACCGAGCGCGTGATCCCGCGTGCCAAGAGGGTATACGCGCCCGCCGGGCACCCATCTAGGAACAGCTCTCCCTGATCGTCCGTGACCGCCGACTGCTTCAGCCCCGCGCCCTCCAGCTCGACCGCGAGACCGGCCAGGGGCTGCATCCGTTCATCGACGATCCGCACGTAAAGCAGCTCCGCTACCGGTACCGCTTCTTGCTCCAGGTCGAGCGGCGATTCATCCTCATAAAAGCTCAGCAGTGAATTCATGACGTCGTCTCCTTTCCAGCAAGCGCTGGTGCGTCCGCGTAGGCTGCTGCGGCGGCGGGCGTCTGATACCTCCGCCGCAGCAGCCTGCTGCACCTCCTTGCCGCTGTTTTTTGTTTTCGTCCTACTCCCCATGCGCCGCGCGTTCCAGGCGGGCGGCGCTCTCGCGCAGCGCCTGCGCCTGCCGGCTGACGGCTTCGCGCACCGCGGGGCACGTTCCCCCCGCCTCCGGGCACTGCAGCGCGGACGCCGCCCGATCCAGAGTCGTCGCCGCAGCCGCGCTGGCGTGCGCGTGGTCGATCATCGCCGCCCGAATCTGGCCCGTACACCCTGTGCCGACCATCGCGCCGGCGGCGGCCAGCGCCCCGGCCCATCGCATCAACCTGTCACGATACCGCTTCATAGTTAGATCCTTATCAAATTGGTTTCCAGACCTTCTACTCCTGCCAAAATCCCGCAGGACGCCGCCCGGCACAGCCAAGGCAGAACGTTCTCGATCGCGTAAGCGGCCAGCGCTCCTGCCTTGGCCGCCCGCCGCAGTGCCTCCGCGGAGAGCGTGAGCGCGAGCCCCGACAGCACCCCGAGTTCGACCAGCTGCTGCGGGGCCAGCTCCGCCTTGGCCGACAGCGCCGCGTGCGCCTGCTGCACCTGCGCGAGCGCCCGCTGCAGCTCGGCGCGGCCCTGCTGTTCCATAATCTCGCTTTCGATCCGCCGCAGCGACTCCGGCTGAAGCTCCGTCGCAAGCACGCGGCCGGTCCGCGCGAGCTGCGCCTTGTCAAGCCGCGGGTCGCTGAGGCAGACCTCGAGGAGCCGCTGCAAACTCTCTTGGAAGCCCATCTGTTCCCTCCTTTGTTCCGGTTACCGCCGGCCGCGGCCGCCGTGATGGGACAGATGCCCTTCACGGCGGCCGCGGAGCAGCGACCGCACTCCTCCGGCGGACGCAGCACCGCGCCTGCGCCGCCGACCGTGGTTCCGAAGAAGCGGTCGCCCTATTACGAGCCGCCGGAACTCGATGAGGTCGTAGTGGTGGTCGTGGTCGTCGTCATGCTGCTGGTGCTGCTCGACGAGCTGGCGCTGCTGCTGGTGGACGAGGCGATGGCGCTCACTTCGGCGCCGATACCAGAGCCGACCGTCGCGCTGACGCTGGCGCTGGCTCCGCCGGCAGTCGCCGCGGCCGCCGCGCTGCCGGGCTGGCTGCCGCCCAGGTGCGACAGGTCCGGCACCAGCGAGCCTTCGGAGACCGGCATCTCCAGCTTGAACTTGCCGCCCAGATCGAACACGAGGTTGGTGTGCGACACCGGGATGAACTTGTTCGCGCTGACCATCTTCCCAAAGAACGTCAGCTGGTGGTTGAGCCGGCGGTAGATGCACTCGAACGACGCCGGCAGACCGCGCCAATCGTCCGTGCTGAGCCGGTACACGAGCAGCCCGCTGCCGCCGTCCTCGGAGACATGCGCGTCCAGGGTGATGACCTTGCCATCGGTCAGGGTATAGCGCACTCCCAACAGCTCGGTGCCCGCCGGGTTGTGCAGCAGTTCCACCTTGGCCTCGCGGTCGGCGGTGGCGATGGTGTTCAGCACGCTGCCCAGCTGGTAGTTTACTCCGCAGATGTTGACCGCGGAGTCTTGGATGAGCTGCTGGATCCCGGCGGTCCCGATGAAGTTCTTGAAGGCCTGGAGGAGCTGATCGATCTCAGCGCCTTCAAGAATTTTTGCCGCTGCCAGCGCCTGATCAGTCTTGATGGACACCTGGTTGATAGCGACCTGCAGATCATTACGCACGGTGGTGATCTGCGTCGACAAATTAACGTTGGTCTCGTGGTTGGCCGCTTCGGTGAGCTGCATGATCTGCTGGATCAAGTCCAGGGTCGTGCCGCAGCTAAGGTGCTCGAGGGCCGAAGCAAATACGTCCGCAGTCTGGATGACATTTTTTACACACGACATGATGATGACCTCTCTTCCTTTCTTCCGTTTCGCCTTGGGTCAAAGACCCGGTTCCCGTTGCCGACCAAGTTCTCGTCTTCCCGGCGCGCGGTCGGCACATCGCGCCGGAAAATCCTGGGTAAATCGTCGCGTCCGTCCGTCGCCGGCTAGGCGCGCTGGAGCAGGGAGATCACGGCCGCCAGCTGCGCCGGCTCGACCGGCTGGGTGAAGACGTAGGTGGCCCCTACCTCCAGCCCTTGCGCTGGGTTTTTGACGCCCCGGCACGCCAGCAGGATCACCTGCACCCCGCTGAGCGAAGGGTTCCAGCGCACGAGCTCACACAGCGCCCGCCCGTCCAAGTCAGGACGCTTCACATCGCTGATCAGGACATCGGTATTGCCCTGGCTGAGCGTCCGCAGCGCCTCCGGCGCATCGCTGACGATGCTGACCCGGCAGCCGCTGTCGAGCAGCGAAGCCAGCGCGGAGCCCGGAAGCGCCGAGGCGAGGACGACCACCGCGACCTCGGCCCGTATCGGTCCGTTGCGCTTGGTGGCGGGCGACTTCAGCGCGGCGCACCACTGCTTCCAGTACGCGGCCGCTTCGGCGCTCATCTCGGTAAACTGCACACTGACGCGCAGCTGGTCGTCCACCCGCCCCACGTAGCAGACCCGCGCCGAGGTCTGCACATCTCGCTCCGGCGTCCTGATAATCAGGTCCATCTGCTCGCCGGAGGGTTCGCCTGCGGCCATCTGGAGCAGCGCGCCAGACTCACTCACATTCACGGTGTGCAGCTCCACGCTGTCTCCCGCCGCGCGCCGCCAGCTCACGCTCAGCTCGATTTCGTGGCGAGTGTGCCTCCGCCCCTCGCTCGTCGTCGCCAGCTGCCCCATCGTCCTACCTCCTCTACGTTCCGTCGTTGCCTTACGAGCGAGGAGAAAAGCAGCTTTCGTGCCATGCCGAAAAAGCGGATCGACCGGACAGAACTCAGATGAATCTAACAAGAATAACTGTTTCGAAATCTTTACTTTTTTATGAAGAATTTCGGATATTTAGTAAAAAAAGACGGAAAAGTTATTTACGTTTGGTTTTCCTTCAAACGATTCCGATCGGAATCCGAGAGTGATCTCGGAGAGCCCGATATAGCCGCCTGCGCACCTACCTGGGAGGGCGCACAAGGGGTGGTGTTGATTCACGGTCGGGCGACCACACGAGGTAGAGGTATGGGGTACGTTGAGCAAATGAACGACATCCGAGAGCGCTTCAGCCGCATCAGGCCGCTGCTGAATGAGGTGCAGCGGCGGTATTGGGTTGCCATCGAAGCGCAGACTCTGGGCCGCGGCGGCCTGTCGCTTGTCGCGGCGGCGACGGGAGTTTCACAGCCGATGATTCGCCGCGGCCTACGCGAGGTGCGGTCCGGGACACTGCCGGATCCGCAGCGCCAGCGCCGCCCCGGCGGGGGCCGCAAGCCCTTGCTCAAGCGGGAGGCTCACCTCTTAAAGGAGCTCCTGCGTCGGATCACGGGCGCGGAGGAGGCGAACCGGACGCCGCTGCTCTGGGCCGCGGCCAGCGCCGGTCAGCTGGCCGCCGGCCTCACCGCGCACGGTCACCGGGTGAGCGCGCAGTCGGTCAATGCGCTGCTGCGTGAGCGCGGCTACCGCCTGCGCGCGACGCGCTCGATCACGTCCGCTACGGCGCAGCAGCACTGCAGTGACCTCTATCGCTACCTGAACGCTCGGACCGAGCAGTTTTTACGCTGCGGCCAGCCGGTGCTCTACGTCCGCGCCGAACACAGCGCCGGTGCGGACTCCGGCGGGCGGCGCGCGCACGCGGGGGCGCTGCGGCCCGACTACGTGCTCGGGGCGGTGCAGTGCTGGTGGCGACAGCACGACACAGCGGCGGTCGCGGGCGCGCGGGAGGCGCTCCTTTTGCTCGATGTCGAGCTCAGCGCATCGCAGGCGGCGGCGTGGCGGCTGGAGCTTCGCCGGCTGGCGGGGCAGCTCAACCTGCGGCTCCAGCTGTGCGCGCTGCCGTCAGGGATCCATCGCTTCCGGGCCCTGCGCCATGAGGCTACTTTCTCTCTGAAAACCACCCTTTTGACGGACGAGCAGTGGCACCACAGCGTCCTAGTGGCGCTGGTCGGCGAAACGCCGAACGATGCGCTAGAGAAGCTGCGCCGGCGGCTGTACCACAGCTGCTACGCGGCGGGGCTGGTGACGGTCCGCGGCAGCGATTCCCATTCCGCATGGTCGCAGAGCGCCGCGGGGTGAACCGGGGTCGCGGGCATACATCGCGCTGCGGGCGCGCCGGGAGGTAACGCCGGCACATCGGTTGCTTCCCTTGGGAAGCGATGGAGAACCGATGGCGCAGGTAGTCTTGCACGTTACGATTCAGTACCGCAGTGGCGGTGAGTATCCGGTCGTGGCCGAGCTGCGCCGCGGTGCGCAGCCGACGGTTCGCACCGAAAGCAGGCTGCAGCTGGATGACGATGCGCTCATCGATCTGTCTATCTGCAGTACGCCGGCAGAGTACGGCCTCGCCCTTGGACGGGCTCTGTTCCACGGCGCGCTGCGCGAGGCCTTCATCCGCGCCCGCGGCGCCAGCCCTGACCACCTGCGCGTCCTGCTGGAGGTCGTTCCCCCTGAGCTGCGGGTGCTGCAATGGGAGCGTCTACATGCACAGGTGGAAGGAGACCGCTGGGACTTCCTCGCGTTCGATCAGCGCTGTCTGCTTTCCTTATATACGCCCAGCGCAGCGGAGCGCGAGCTGCCGGAGCTATACGCACCGCAGCTGCGCGCGCTGCTGGCGGTCGCCTCTCCACTGGGTCTTGCCGACTACGGACTTGAGCCTTTCGACGAAGAACGCGCGATCGCCGCGGTGGCCGGCGGCCTGGCGGGCGTACCCCTGGAGGTCTTGTCGACCGCCTCGGCGGGGTCGGCGAGCCGGAGCCGGAGCGCGCCCACTGTGGACGAGCTGTGCGCGCGGCTCAGCGACCAGCGCTACCCGTTGCTCCACCTGATCTGTCACGGCCAGGTGCGCGCGGACGGGGAGACTGTCATCTACCTGGCCGGCCCGCAAGGCGGTGTCCAGGCCGTGCCGGGCACCGTTCTCATCGAGCGCTTGGGCCGCTTGCGCAGCGCCTGCGGCCTACCCCACTGCATCTTCCTGTCCACCTGCGAGACCGCCCACCCGGAGGCCGAGCGCGGCCCCGGGGGGCTTGCCCAGCGCCTGGTGCGCGAGCTGGGAGTCCCGGCGGTGCTGGCGATGAGCGGGCAGGTCGCGCTGGATCTGGCGCTGGCCCTTTCGCAGCGCTTCTACCCGCGGCTGCTCCAGCACGGCGAGCCGGATCGCGCCCTCGCCGAAGCCAACGCCGCGCTCGCCGGACATGTCGACGCCCTGCTGCCGGTACTTTATAGCCGACTCGGGGATAGACCCCTGTTCACGTTCTCGTCCGGGCCTGTCGCGCTCAGCCGGGAGGAGCTCGACCGCGCGCTGACCCGCCTGGCGGCGCAGCTCCCCGCGTGTGCGCCCGGGGCCGCGGGCGACCTGGAGGAGCTGACGCGCACCGTGCGCTGCGCCGGGGCGCCGGGCCGCGGCGATGAGGAGTCGGTGCTCGCGCAGGCGCAGGCGCGGCTGGCCGCGCTGTGCGAAGAGGCGCTGGAGCTCCCGCTCACCCAGCTCGCCCGCAGCAGCGGCACTGCGCCGCGCCCGGCGCCGCCGCCGGCCTGTCCTTTCCCGGGCCTCAACGCGTTCCAGGTGCAGGAGACGGCGTTCTTTTTCGGCCGTGAGCGGATGGTCGAGCGGATGGTCGAACGCATCACCGGCTCTGGCTTCCTGGCGGTGCTCGGTCCTTCGGGGAGCGGCAAGTCTTCAGTCGTGCTGGCCGGACTCATTCCGGCGCTGCGGCAGCGGATGCCCGATCTCGCCGTGGCCCGATGCCCTCCCGGGCGCGACCCTCAGGCGCGGCTCCATCACGCCCTGGCCGAGCTGCCGCCCCGCGGCGCCGCACGGCCGCCGAGCTCCCTGCTCATCATCGACGGCGTCGAGGAGTGCTTCACCCTGTGTCCGGATCCGGATGCGCGCAGCGCGTTCTTCGCCAGCCTGCTGGCGCTGCGCGGCAGCGTGATGCTGGTGCTGACCCTACGCGCCGATTACTGGGGGGACTGCGCGCTGGCTCCGGTGCTGCAGGAAGCGATCACGGCGCATCATGAGCTCGTAGCGCCGCTCAGCCCGGCGGAGCTGGCGCACGCGATAGAGCGCCAGGCCGCCGCCGCCGGGCTGCGGCTTGAGCCTGAGCTGCTCGCCACGCTGCTGCACGACCTGGAAGAGGAGCCCGGCGCCATGCCGCTATTGCAGCATGCGCTGCGCGAGCTGTGGCGACAACGGCGCGGTCGCCGATTGTGGGCGCGCGACTACCGGCGCATCGGCGGCGTCCGCCAAGCCTTGGCCGAGACCGCGGACGCGATCTACACCGCGGCCGCGACCCCGGATCGGGAACGCCTGCGCGAGATCTTCACTCGCCTCACCCAGATCGATGCCGAAGCCGCGCCCGGAGAGCTGCGGCGCGATGCCCGGCGCCGCATGGCCTTGCTTGAGCTGGTCCCGGCCGGTGATTCGCCGGAGCCCCTGCGGCGGCTGGTCGCGGCGCTGGCGGACTCTCGGCTGGTCGTTTTGCGCTGCGACGGACCTTTCGGCGAGCAGACGGTCGAGTTGGCGCACGAAGCGCTGATCCGCCACTGGCCGCAGCTGCGCCGCTGGTTGGATGAAGATCGGATCGCCCTGGGGTTCCGCGAAGGCGTTCGGCAGGCGGCCAGGGCTTGGCGGGCCGATGACGGGGCGCCGCACTTGCTGGTGCACCGGGGTGAGCGGCTGGCGCTGGTGCGCCAGCTGGAAGTCCGGCCGCGCTGCGCCTTCAATCGCCTGGAGCGCGAGTACCTGGATGCCTGCACCCGACTAGAGGAGGAGCAGCGGCGTCGCGAGCAGGCGCACGCGCTCGCGCTCGCCGATGCGCTGACCCGGGCCCTCACCGCCGCCCGGCGCGCGGAGTCCCGGCAGCTCGCCATGCACTCCGAGCTGGCGCGTGAGAGCCAGCCCCTGCTGGCGCTGCTGCTGGCTCGGGCTGCCGTCGAGCGCGAGCCGACCAGCGAGGCGGTTTCGCAGCTGTACGGGGCACTGCTGCAGAGCTTCGATCGGGGGACACTGGGCCCGCACCCCGACGCGGTCATCGGCGCCAGCTTCAGCCCGGACGGCGGGCGGGTGCTTACCGTGTGCGTAGACCGGGCGGCGCGCCTGTGGTCCTGTGACGGCACGCTTTTGGCGATGCTGCGCGGCCATGAGGACGCGCTGACCGCGGCCTGCGTGAGCCCCAACGGGGCGCAGATCCTCACCGCCTCCCGGGATGGTACGGCGCGGCTGTGGTCGCCGGTCGCCGAGCCGCTGGCAGTCCTGCGCGGGCACCGCGGCGGCCTCCTTGGCGCCGCGTTTCACCCCGACGCAAGCCGCCTGGTCACGCTGGGGCAGGACGGTACGGCGCGGCTGTGGAGCAGTGCCGGCGAGCCGCTCGCGGTCCTGTCCGGGCACGGCCAGGCAGTCACAGACGGACAGTTCAGCGCCGACGGCACCCACCTGGTCACCGCGTCGCACGACGGGAAGGTGCAGGTGTGGGATCAGCACGGCGGGCTGCGCGCCGGCTGGTCCGCCCACGAGGCTCCGGTCGCTAGCGTCTGTTTCAGTCCGGACGGCGAGCACGTGCTCACCGCGGGCTGGGATGCCACCGCGCGCCTGTGGGACCGCGATGGGAAGATGCTCGCGGCGCTGCAAGGCCACGACAGCCGGGTGCTGGCAGCGAGCTTCAGCCCCGACGGCGAGTGCCTGCTCACGGCGGGGCGGGACCGCACCGCTCGGCTCTGGCGCGCCACCGGCGAGCCGCTGGCGGTTCTGCGCTACCACCAGAGCGGCCTGTTGGCGGCCTGCTTCAGCCCCGATGGTGCATCCGTGCTCACGGTGGCCAGTGACACCCACGCCTGCCTGTGGGATCTGCGCGGCAAGCTGATCGGGGTGCTACGCGGCCACCAGCGACCGCTCACCTGCGCGAGCCTCAGCCCGGACGGCGCAGCCGTACTCACCGGCTCCTGGGATGGCACGGCCCGGCTGTGGCCCGGCTGCGGCGCGGCGCTGCCGGTGCTGCGCGGTCACCACAGCGCGGTCAGCCGCGGCGCCTTCGACCCGACCGCGGCGCGGCTGGTTACCGCTGGGCAGGACGGCCGCATCGGCGTGTGGTCGGTAGCCGGCCAGCTGCGGCGCATGCTCGCCGGACACAGCGATGAAATCACCGCCTGTCAGTTCAGCCCCGATGGCGGGCTGCTGCTCACGGCGAGCCGGGATCGGCGCGGCTGCCTGTGGGCGCTCGATGGTGGCGTCGCGACCTGGCTGTCCGGCCACGCCGGCTGGCTTACCAGCGCCGCGTTCAGCCCGGACGGGCGGCTGGTGCTCACGACCTCGCTCGATCAGACGGCCCGGCTGTGGCGGCGCGACGGGCGGCTGCTCACCGTGCTGCGCGGACACGAGGCCCCGGTGCATGCCGGCTGCTTCGGCCACGACAGCGCCACCGTGCTGACCGCGGGAGCCGACGGCACGGCGCGGCTGTTCGACCTCGCTGGCGGTCTGCGCGCGACGCTGCGCGGCCACACGGACTGCATTGTCGCTGTCGCGGCGAGCACGGATGGCCAGCTCTTTCTCACCTGCTCTTGGGACGGCACCGCCCGGCTGTGGCGGCGCGACGGCGTGCTCCAGGCGGTGCTCAGCGGTCACCAGAGCTGGGTGCTCGGCGGCTGCTTCAGCCCGGACGGGACGCTGATCTTGACGTACGGCCGCGATGCGGTGGGGCGGCTGTGGAACCGCGCCGGCCAGCCCGTCGCCGTCCTGCGCGGCCACCGCAGCCCGCTCTCCGGCGGCTGCTTCAGCCCGGATGGTGAGCAGGTGCTGACGGTGAGCCGCGACGGCACCGGGCGGCTGTGGACCCGCGCCGGCGTGCTTTTGGCGCGCCTTACGGGCCACCTGGACGCGGTGCTGAGCGGCTGCTTCAGTCGGGATGGCGCCTGGATCTTGACCACCGGCATCGATCAGCTGGCCCGGCTGTGGCCAGCCAACCTAAATGCCCTGCGCGCGCTGGCCGACTCGCTGGCGACCCGCGACTTTACGCCCGAGGAGCGCGACGAGTACCTGAGCCCCGATGAGCCGCTTTCGCGTCCGGCCGACCTGAGCGTTGCGAAGAAGGACCGTACCGATGGATGACCTGCAGCAGATCGTCATAAACGGAATCGATGCCGCGACCGGGGGCTATGCATTCCCGCCGCGGCTCCTGGGCCGTTTTGTCGCCGGGCTCGGTGCCGGATCGCCGCCGCCCGATGCGGCCGAGGTGCGGCTGCGCCACCGCGCCGACCAGGGTTCGCAGCGCGAGCTGGCCCGTTTGCGCGACTCCATCGCACAGCTGCGCCAGCAAGCGGAGGGACTGGCACCGGGCGATCCGCTGCGTGCGCTGCTGGCCCAGCTGGAGGCGGAGCTCCTGCGCCGGCAGCACCTGGGCGTGCGCGCGGGCCTCGATACGCGCGAGCTCCGCCAAGCCGGCTGGGGCATCATCTGCGCCGCCGACGAGCCCGAGGAGACGCTGGAGGCCCTGGCGCCGCTGCTCGACTGGCGCCGCGAGCAGGCCGGGCCCCGCTTCCGCAGCTACACCGGAGCGCACGGCTACCGCAGCGCCGACCCGAGGGAGGGCAAGACGCGCTTTCTTTTGCGCAGCGGGGCTGCCGCGGCCGGGCCGGTTGACCCAGAGCGCGTTCCCTACTACCTACTCATCGTCGGCGATGCGGCACGCATCCCGTTCGAGTTTCAGCACCAGCTGGACATCCAGTACGCGGTCGGCCGGCTGCACCTTGACTCCCCGGCTGCTTACGCGCGCTACGCGCGAGCCGTCGTGTCGGTGGAGCGCCAGCGCGGCGCAGCGCCGCAGCTGACCCTGTTCGGTCCGGCGCATGCCGGCGATCCGGCGACCGCGCTGAGCCGCGGCGACCTGGTCGCGCCGCTTTACGATGCGCTTCTGGGAACAGCTGGGTGGGACTGCCGGCTGCTCTGTGACGACGACGCGACAAAGAGCCGGCTCTGCCAGCTGCTGCGTGGGGCGGCTCCGGCGCTGTTGTTCACCGCGACGCACGGTCTGCAGCTGCAGTGCGGCAGTGACCGGCAGCGGGATCTTCAGGGGGCGCTATTGTGCCAGGACTGGCCCGGACCCGGCCATCCGCCGCCCCACCCGGAGCACTACTTCGCTGCGGCCGACATCCCGCGTGAGGCGGATCTGCACGGCACGGTATGGTTCTCTTTCGCCTGCTTCAGCGCCGGTACGCCCCGCCTGGACAGCTTCTCCGGAGCGCGCAGCCACGCCGCGCAGCCGCTGGCCTCCGAGCCGTTCGTCGCCGCCCTGCCGCGTCAGCTGCTGGCGCACCCCGGCGGGCCAGCGCTGGCCGTCATCGGCCACGTGGATCGCGCCTGGGGGTACTCCTTCAACTGGCCGGGCGGCGCAGCGGGAGCGCATACTGCGGCGATCGAAGACGTGCTGCGGCAGCTGATGCGGGGAGAGCGCATCGGCGCGGCGCTGGAGCCGCTCAACCAGCGCTACGCGGAGCTGGCGAGCCTGTTGTGCGATGAGCTGGCCGACCGCCACAACGGCAAGCGCACCGCCGCCGCCGATCTGGCGATGCTGTGGCTGGCGGCGTACGACGCACGCGGGTACCTGCTGCTCGGCGACCCGGCGGCGTACATCCGCCCGGGCTGAACCGACACCTTGACGCGGAGCCGGGCGAACCGGCGCCGACTCTCGCCCGCGGCGCTACAGGCAGAACCCAGCATGGTGGTGCCCAGGGGAGCCGAGGTCATGACGGTTCATAAGAGCGAGGACTCTCCGCTCGCTGCCGCGGAGGTAGAAGAGCGAGTCGAAGGCGGCAGCGTGGATCTGCACATCGCTGCCGCCAAACAGCTTCTTGCGTCCCGTCCACGCCGACTCCGTGCCGAGCTTGAGCTCAGATTCGCTCCGTCCATCTCCGGCTGCGACGGCGTTGGTCAAGCGCTCCGGCTTCCGCCGCGGACCAGCTATGGGGTTATCGAAATAGGTCAAGATGCAAATCTCGCCGGCGATTCGGTTCCACCGGGACTCCGCTGCTCTTTTGCTCTGAGCGTGGACGTAGGCCTGAAAGAACAGCATCGCGCCTTGCTGCGGTTCTCGGCGGGCGGGACCTATCCGGAGGCTGCCGCCACGCGGCGAATGTGCGCCGCCAGTTTTTGATGCAGCCATACGCTCCACCGCGGGGACAAACGATGCAGCGCCGACATCACCTGGGTCTCCAGGGTCACCTCAATCAGCGGGCGGTCGGCCAGCAGGCCTTGCACGATGCGGTGCGCGCAGGTCTCCGCTGACATCCACAGCGGAATCTGCGCCAGCGCGGCCTCGCGGTTCCACCCGCCGCGCGATGCCGAGGTCTGCCAGATGGGCGTCTTGACGGCCCCGGGACATGCCACGTTCACCTTGATGCCGTGAGCGTGGGCTTCGGCCCTGAGCGCCAGGGATAGCCCGACCAGCGCGTGCTTGCTGGTCGTGTATGGGAGGGCGAGAGGATACGGGGCGAGGCCGCCTACCGAGGCGATGTTGACGATGCGCCCGGCGCGCCGCGCGACCATGGCCGGATATACAGCCTGCACGCCGTTGATCGCGCCCATCAGGTTGACCGCGAGCACATGCTGCCAGTCTGCGGCGGAGAGGTACTGCGTCTCGCCGCCGATGGCGACGCCCGCGTTGTTGATGAGACAGTCAATGCGCCCGATCTCGGCCAGCAGCTGCTGCCAGCTGGAAAGGTCGCGCACATCGTGGCTTCTGGCTTCACAGCGGCCCCGGCGCTTCAGCACCGCGGCCTTGGTCTGCTCAGCGCTTAAGAGCGCAAGATCGGTCGCCCAGACGATCGCCCCACGGCCGCTCAATTCAAGCGCCAGCGCGCGGCCGATGCCGGAGCCTGCCCCGGTGATGAGAATGGATTTCTCGGTGAACGGGGTCGGCGGCTCCGCGCCCCGGCGCACCTCGGCGCTGCTCATGGCGAGGGACAGCCTGCCGCCGCGGCATGGTCGTTATAGATCCGGAACGTCTTTTCTACCGCAGGTTCGACGCGCTTGCCAAAGACCGCGGCCAGCACCCCGCTGGTTATTCCCAAGCCGAGCCCCGTCGCGCTGAGCGCCAGGGGGAGCGGGCGCACCTGCCGAGCCGCCACCGCGCCGTCATCCACAGCAACCATCACGAAGACCCCCGCCCAGATAAACCCGACCAAGGCTACCGCGCCGGTGACGATCAGACCCTGGGAGGCCCGATGCAGCCTGATCGCCGATTCTGCGCTGGCGTGAGCCTCCAAGTCGTTCTGCGTCACGCCTAGGAGCTGGCTCTCCAGTTTCTTCCCCCACAAGCTGGAGAGCGGGACTCCGCGCTGGCGGAGCTGGGTCACGGCATACTCATACTGGCGGTTGTAGTTCAGGCGCAGCTCATACTCAGCCTGGAGGCAATTCCCAGCTGCCTTCGCCAGCGCCGCATGGTTTTCCGGCGTCGCCCGCAGGGGAGGCATCAGCGCACAGCCGGGCAGAAACAAGGCGAGTAGGAAGTAGGGGCGCAATCTTCGGATACCTCTTTTAAGACTTCACTAATACCACAGAGGCAGCTTGGTCTCCGCACTGTTCCGTTTCTCGGCCAGCGGAAGGGCGCGCGCTCCGAGGCAGTTGTGGCCGTGCCCCCGGCGTCGGCGCTGTGGTCGACGCCATCTTGGACGGACTCCCCGGCAAGGAGGTCGCTGCCGATGTCAATCGCGAGAGCCTCGCGCGGATGCGATTCATCAAGCCGCGCATCGCGCCACGCGGCCTTCCCTTGACCGCAGCCCTAGGGCTTCGGGCGGGTCTCCCCCGGCCGCAGCGGCCGCTTCTCCTTGCCAGCGATGCCCAGCATGGGAACCGCAGACTCGACGACCTGCTGCAGCTTCACCGTCCCGCGCGGCACGTTGGCCAGGTCTCCGGCTGCCTTGACCCCGGCGTCCGGCTCCCGGCTGGGAGGACCACCCCAGATTCCATAGCTCGGGCTCTGGCAGGCCACCTTGCCTTCCCAGTAGTGACGGATAATGTAGCGCGACTGAAAATTATTCGTGCCCTGCTTGACGACGCGCGGCGTCGGATCGCCCAGGGTCCCATCGCCGTCCGCGCGACCCCCGACCAGCGGCTCGGCGGCGCGGAAGATCAGATCTTCGGAGAGCGTCTGCTTGTCATAGCGGGTGTGCAGGCGCGTCAGAACATACTGCGGCGGCGAGCCGTAGTACGGCTGACTCTTCGCCCTCCCCTCGCCTGGGGGAGCGCCGGCAAAGCTGTCGTCCCCCAAGGTGTACAGATCGCTGGCCTCCAGCGGCGGGGTCGGGCACGGATCGCAGGACGAGGTCTGCCAGGCGTACTCCGTGACGACGGCCCGGTTGTTGTTGCGGCGCAGGGTCTCATCAAACAGCTCCGCATAAAACGCCGGAAACATCTTGCGGACCGAGTTATTGACTTCCAGGTTGGTCGGTACAAAGACGTTGCGGTAGTTGGCGACCTCGAAACGCTGCTGCGGATGCAGGATGTAGATGATGAGGTCCTGCTTGCTCTCGGCATTGAGCAGCCCGAGGC
>CALFML010000662.1 GCA_937879845.1 uncultured Myxococcales bacterium | reverse complement strand
TCACCGTGCCGGTCTGCGGCAAGGTGCGGTGGAACTTTCAGGCCTCCGGCAAGCACGGCGTCTATCCCTGGGACATGAACTTCCCGGCCAGCCCGATCATGAACCAGGGGGTCTTCGAGTATGTATTTCCGGCCGCCGGCACGTACAGCTACGGCTGCGCCATCCACGGGCGGATGATGCCCGGCAGCGTCACCGTCCGCTGAGCCATGCGCCTGCTCATCACAGGTCTCAACGGCAGCCTGGCGCCCAAGGTGGCGGCGCAGGCCCGCTCCGGCGGATTTGAGGTCGTCGGCTGGGATCGCCGGGCGGTCTCCCCCGACGACAGCCAGGCGGTTGCCAGCTGGCTGGCAGAGCAGCGGCTCGATGCCATTGCCCATCTGGCCTTTGGTCCGGAGTCCTTTGCGGCGCAGCTGGCCCGCCATGCCGCCGAACACGGAATTCCGTTTTTATTTACCAGCACGGCCATGGTGTTTCACCACGAGCCCGACGGCCCGCATCATGTTGCCGATCCCCGCACGGCAAAGGACGACTACGGCCGCTACAAGATCCGCTGCGAAGACGCGGTGCGGGCCAGCAATCCCGCAGCCTGCATCGTGCGCCTCGGCTGGCAGATCGACCCGACGCCGAGCGGCAACAACATGCTCGCCGCGCTCGATGCGCAGCAGGCGCGGGAGGGCGGCATAAAGGTGAGCACGCGCTGGCGGCCCGCTTGTTCCTTCATGGCCGACACGGCCGCGGCGATCCTGTCGCTTCTATCGGCCCGAGCGACGACGACCATCCACCTGGACAGCAACGCACGGGAAGGCCATAGCTTCGCCGCCATCGTCCACGCCCTGCGCCGCACCTACGGCCGCGCGCACTGGGGGGTCAGACCGACCCTGGATTACGCGCATGATCAGCGGCTGCTCGATCAGGCGGCCTTGCTTCCCAACCTGTCGGTGCGATTACCGGCTCTGCTCTCTGACGAACAGGAATAGCGCGAGCGACTGCTGTGACAAAAAGGAATCCGGTCGCCTGAGTCACCGGCGCCGCGGCGACCCGCGACGGCCCGGTGGGCGGCCGGTGCTTACGGCGTGCTGGCGCACCGCGTCGGCGGCGTGGGCTGGCAGACGCTCGGCGGAAGCGGGACGTTATTCTGCCGGTCTTCAAAGAACTGCAGCACGTCATCCACGGAGTTTGCCACCGAGTAGACGTGATCGGCGCCCGCGCACTGCAAGTACTGGATCTTGGCGCCTTGGCTGCACCACTTGGCGCTCGCGGGATCGCTGGCCGCGGGGTACACCGTGGTATCAAGCTCGCCGGTGACGTAGAGCATGGGCACGCTCTTGTTGAAGGGCGGTCCCATGGTCACGGGATTGTTGTAATAGAGCCAGCAGCTCCACGGATCGAGCTTTTTTCCGTCGAGCAGCGCGCCGAGGAAGCTCGCCGGGAAGATCTGCCCCGGGTCGCTCACGCTCTTTATCGGATCCATGTAATTGGTCGTGCAGTAGTTCTGCAGCTCGGTGAGCGCCATGCCGTCCCAGGGCGGCAGCAGGGCGGCCGAGAGCGCCGAGCGGTCGTAGTAATCGCTCCAGGTATACGCCACGGCCTCTCCCAGGTTGTAGGTCGGCGCGGCGCCGGCGAAGTTCAGGCGCGCGGCGGCCGACACATCACTTGGCGGAGAGACGGCGGCGGCGGCGCGCAGGGTGTACTCGGGGGCGTAGAGGGGCTGCAGCGCGGTCACGTACTCCACCGCCTGCGCCCCTTGCGAGTGTCCCCATACGTACACATCGTTGGTGGCGGTCACCGACTCTTGCGCGGAGACGTAGCGCTGCGCCGCCCGCACCGCGTCCAAAGAGGCAATCGCGGTCGGCTCCATGAGCAGGTAGGGCGTGACGTGCAGAGACGGCTGGCCCCGGCTCTTCTGGTTCAGGTAGTCGGGGAACACGGCGACATAGCCGGCCGATGCGGCGATGATCGAAAAGATGGTCATCGGCGCGGTCAGGCTCGCCGCTTTCTGCGACGGCGCGCAGCCGTCCGTGTAGCCGAGCGTCGGGTGCAGGAAGAGCAGCACCGGGAACTGCTTGCCGCTGGCCACCGGCCAGGTGACCATCGCCGTGGCATCGACGAGCTGCCCGCGATCCTGGGTCTGGTAGCGGACTACCGCGGTCTGGACATCGTAGTTTACCGCGTGGTGCACGTTGAGCTGCGCCCCAAGGTAGGCCGCCGCCTCCAGCCCCTTTATGACCAGCTTGAGCACGGGCAGCAGATTCCGCGAGTAGTCCAGCACCGAGCCGACGCTGGCGGCCGGCAGCCAGGTATAGGGCGCCTGGTTGCAGATAGCCGGGCTGCCCGCGCTCCAGGCCGGATACCCCGGCTCGGCGAGATCCGGCGTGCCGGTCGGGTCGCCCATATCAGCCGTCGTGCCATCCGTTGGCGCGGTGCCGCAGCCCGCGACCGTAGCGAACGTAAAAAGCGCCAGCGAAATCAGATAGCGCGCCATAAGTCCCCCCTGAAAGACTTGCAGACGCTACAGCCTAGCACTTTGGCGACGCCGGATCACCAGCGTAGCGCCAGGCCTTGTCAGGGGGCGGCTACGGTCTCCGGATGCTTGGTCTTTACTCTTGGGTCTTGCTCGCGGACGGCGGCAGCAGCAGCGCGTCGGCGGAGTCGGACGCGGTCAGGCCCTCGGCGCGGGCCAGATCCAGCGCCTCGACTCCCAGGCGTATGAGCAGCGGGCCGAGGATGATTCCGGCCGCGCCGTACAGCGCGATGCCGCCGAAGATGGCCAGGAACAGCACGAAGGTAGGCAGGTTCAGCTGCCCATAGCGGGAGAACACCGGCCGCAGGAGGTTATCCACCGTGCCGATCACCAGGATGCCGACGGCGGCGAGGATTCCCGCCGCCCCCCAGCGGCCGCTGAGCCCGAGGCCCACCGCCACCGGGACCCAGACGAGCGCCGTGCCCACCGATGGGATGAGCGATGCCGCGGCGGTGAGGATGCCAAGCCCGAGCGCGCTCGGGATGCGCAGGGCGAAGTAGGCCACGGTCGCCACGATGCCTTGAATGAGCCCGGTCAGGCCGACGCCGATCAGCATGCCGCGGCCGGTCTCAAAGAACGCTCCGGCCAGGCGCCGCAGGTGCCGCGGGGCGATGGGCGAGCGCTGCTCCGCCCAGCTGGCGAAGCGCTGCCCCTCGACCAGAAACGTGTACGCACCAAACACGAAGATAAACAGCCCGACGAAGCCGGTGGCCGCCTTGCCGGCGATCGCCTGCAAGATGGTCCACGCCTTGGTGCCGTACTGCTTGGCGAAGTCGACCAGGCTGCCCAGCTGGAAGCTCGGCAGCTTGTCATCCGAGCTGCGATCCGAGACCAGCTGCACGAGCCGATTTCGATTCTCTTCGGAGGTCGCGATCCGCCGGACGAACGCGACGCCGTCGGCGCCGAGCGAGACCGCGGCCAGAAGCAGCGGCACCACGAGCAGCAAAAGAGACGCGACGATCAGCGCCGCGGCGATGCGCGGACGATCGCCCAGAAGGCGTGCCAGCCGCTGCCACAGCGTCCGCGTCAGATGGGTGAACCACGCCGCCAGGACCAGCGAGACCCACAGCGGCGACAGCGTCAGCGCCGCCGCCGCACAAAGCCCCAGCAGCACCCAAGGGAGCACGGCTGGCTTTTCGGTCGGAGATGAGGAAGACAGCGGTTTCATGAAGATAGCTTGACCGCCAAATGGCCCTGGAACAACCTGTCTGTGCACGCGGACCGCGATTGCACCGCGCAGGCCAGGGCAGTGGGAAGCGGCCAGAGCCCAGCGCCCGCTAGCGCCCTAAGGGCAGGGTCGCCGTGGGGCCGATGCCGGACTCCTGGTAGACCGCCTCCCCGTCTTTGGCCCAGACGTAGTGCGCCACGTTGGCCGGCGCGACATAGACGGCGCCCGGAGGAATCGCGACCACCTTGGTCTCGTCGAACACCGCGCCGAAGCCGACGTAGATCGTCCCTTGAAGCACCGTGCTGTTGCGCTCATCGGGATGGGTGTGCGGCGGGATCTTGCCGCCGGCGGCGAGCTTTACGCGGAAAAGGTACGGCCCGGGCTTGGACTCTGCCCCAAGGACCCACGCCCCTTGCACGGCGGGATTATTGGGCCGGGTCACCCAGACCAGACTCTGCGGCAGGATGGGTCGTACCGCCGCGCTCTGGGCGACGGCCAGTCCGCCCAGACCCGCGGCGGTGAGGAGAACTCCAATCACGATGCTTCGCATGTGAACCTACAAGCAGCATAGCCGATCGCGCAGCGCGATTCCTAAAAGCTGCCGCGCGCCGCGCCGCGCTCCGGACAGCGCTCGGCCGGAGCAGAGTCGGGGCGCTTTCCCAGCGAATCCCGGATGTTGACGACCACGCGGAACCCGGCGGGCCGCAGGTTGTCATACTCCGTACTATGCGACGACTTCACTGCTTGGCGGTCGGCCTGCTGCTTCTGGGATCACAAGCTGCGCAGGCCTCTTCCTTGGACAAGGCGGCGGTACGCCGCGTGATTCTAGAGCGGCAGGCGGAGTACCAAAAATGCTACACCGACGCACTGGAATGGAACCCGCAGCTCAAAGGGCGCCTTGTCATCCGCTTCACGGTGGAAGCCGATGGCGAGGTGAGCGCGGCCGTGGAGCAGCCCGAAGGGCAGCGGTTTCCCGATGAAGTCATGACCGGCTGCGTCCTATCGCAGTTTCAGCAGCTCCGTTTTCTCCCCGGACCTGAGCAGTTCCACGTGGTGTATCCGCTGATCTTCGTGCCGCAGCAGCAAAAAGGCGGCGCGAGTAAGGACGCTCCGCGGTAGGTCGATAGGACCGCGCCCCCTTGGGAGCAGCATCGGCTGGACGATGAAGCTGGGCGGCAGCGAGCCGGAAGCGGGCGGCGATTGCGGAGTGATTGAGTCTGAAGGGAAGAAGCGCCAGCGCAGGGAGTACCGCGCGCGTAATGCGCGCGAGTCTCTTAGGGCGCCGGAGCGGAGGGAGCGGCCGGGGGAGCCGCGCTTGCCTTCGCCTTGGGCTTAACGGCTCCGGCAGGAGCCTTCGCCTTGTTTCCTGCCGCCGGCTTCGCCCCTGCCGGCTTCGCCCCCGCTGGAGCCGCCGCCGCCGGCTTCGCCGCCGCCGGAGCCGCCGGGGCCGGAGCCTCCGGCGGAGTCGCCGCGGCAGCCGCCGGCTGCGGCGGATCGACGATGCGGAACTCGACGCGCCGATTGAACTCGCGCACCCTGGCCTGTTCCTTCTTGCTCAGGTTCTTATCGATCGCCACCGCGCCATAGCCCTTCCCGTACAGCCGCTCCGCCGCCACCCCGTGCGCCGTCAGCCACGCCACCACGCTCTGCGAGCGGCGCTCGGTCAGATCCTGGTTCAGCGCCGCGTTACCGGTGTCATCGGCAAAGCCCGCCACCTCGACCTTCTTGATCGCCGGGGTCACCGTCAGCGTGTGCGCCACCGAGGCGAGCAGCGCGTTGCTGCGGACATCGATGTCCGCCTTGTTGAGCTTGAAGTAGACCTTCTTGTAGATCTTTATGAGCCCGCCCTGGATCTCGACCAGGCCCGGACAGCCGTTCTTTTTAGGATTCGGATCCGGCGCGCCCGGCTTATCCGGACAAGCGTCCACCGCATCGGGAACCGTATCGCCGTCGCGGTCCGGAGCCGGGCAGCCAAGACGCTGCGGATCGGGCTGCAGCCCCTGCGGCACGTCCTTGCACTGATCCTTGCTATCAAGGACGCCGTCGTTATCGCTGTCGCGATCCGGGCAGCCCTTGCGCAGCGGATCGGGATTGGGTCCGGCCGGCACTTCGACGCACTGATCCTCGTTGTCGAACACGCCGTCGCCGTCCTTATCGGTCAGCGGGCAGCCCTTGCGCGCCGGATCGGGGTTTAGCCCGGCCGGGGTCTCGACGCACTGATCCTCGTTGTCGAACACGCCGTCGCCGTCTTTATCGAGCAGCGGACAGCCTTTGCGCATCGGATCCGGATGCTGTCCCGCCGGCACGTCGATGCACTGATCTTCCGCATCGACCACGCCGTCGTGGTCGCGGTCGGTCGGCGGACAGCCGTTGCGCGCCGGGTCGGCCGAGGCCGGGCCCGCTTCATCCGGACAGGCGTCGACAATATCAAGAATTCCATCGCTGTCGCGATCACCGACCTTCACCTTCTCTTTGCGAATCGGCGCATACGCCAGCCGGAACAGCGCGCGGACGTCGGGCGTACCCGGCTCACGCAGCGCGCCGATTCCCACCGCGACGCCGATCTGTACCTGGTCGACGATGTTGTAATGCGCGCCAATCAGCGCTTCTAGACTCGTGTAGTTGCGGCTGAAGGCGTGGCCGTCGGTCACGATCGTATTTAGGCGGACTTCCGGACCGATGGCGAAGTGCGTCGATGCGTAGGCAATCGCCGCGCCGAGCTGCACCGAGGAGTCGGTGGTGTTGCCATCCCGCCCTTCGTAAAAGGCGCTCAGCGTCGCATTGGGGCGATACAGGAACGCGCCGACGAATGACCACCGCACGTGATGACCAAGACCGCCCAGGACCAGCTTCGGCAGCACGCGGGTGCTCAGATCGCTGGCGGTATTAGGCAGCGTGTCGATGAACGCGCGCAGCGGGAACCACACCGTGGCGCCGATGCTGATCGAAAACGGACTCTTGTCCGGCTGTCCGTAAAGACGCACTAGCAGCGATGCGCTGGGGTCGCGCGCCGCCACGCCATCGATGGGCGCGACCCCGGAGACCGCCTGTCCGCTCTCAAACAGGGTCAGCGGAATCGACACCGAGATATTCACCCGATCGAGAAAGGACCCAGCCAGATCCAGGCTCCCGATGAGCTGATGGTCGATGATCGAGTTGGTGCTGGCGACCCCGCCCGCCAGATCGCGGGTCGTGTACACAAGCGGATTGTGGGCGTAGTTGAGCGTGATTCCGGCGGCGAAAAAGCGCGTCTTGGAGTACCACGGATGGTCCACCATGAACGACCACTCGCCCGCGGGAGTGGGTTGATAGCGGTTGATGTCAAAGCCCTGGTTCTGGGCCCGGGCGCTCGGTGCGGCAAAAAGGAGCGCTCCAAGGATTCCGCCCAGGGCGAGCATTCTGGCAGTGGTCACGGTGGCCTCCGTGTGGATATGCGTAGGGAGTTGCGAAGAACGAACTCGGAGTCGTACGAATCGGCCAGCCCCCAGAAGAGGCAGCTTTACGGTGCCCCCAAGCGGCCCCGGAGCGTTCCGGCCCGAAACACCGGGACAGCTTCTCATAAACCCGAAACGATTTAAATTCATAAAGTTGAGATGGATAGCCAAAAATCGCCGTATCTGTTGTCGGTACTTTCGGCAGATGTAGTTTCGTTATTAAGAAACTGTTTAGCCTCATGATCTGATATATTCTGGCGACCCGGGATCCCTTCCGTCCCGAGTGTCTACTCGCAGAGCAGATGAATAGGACTGGAAGGGAGTATGTAAGTTCTTATGGACCAAGGGGAGCCTTCATGATCTACCGAAGTAAGTATTTGCTAACCGGAATCTCCTGGCTGTCGCTCTCGTTATCGGCGTTATCGCTGGCCCTCCTGCCGAGCCACGCCGCGGCCGCGCCGCTTTATTCCAACGGCGGGCTCAATCCCAGAGCGACCAGCAAGAGCGGTGTGGCAGCCGCCGCCGGTACGTTCTGGAGCGAGCTCCAGAACAACACGGGCAATACGACCGAGGCCAATAACATCATTGGCTCGGGCGGTGCGGCGGGAACCAGCCGGTTGGCAGACGACTTCATAGTACCGGTGGGGGCGACCTGGACCATCAACTCCATCGACTTTTACGGCTATCTGCCCGGCGCCGCGGCGAGTCCGTCCCCATTTACGGAGTGCAACGTCCAGATCTGGCGCGGACGCCCCGGCGATGTCGGCTCCACGGTCGTCGCCGGCGACCTGACCACCAATCGGCTGGCGGCATCGATCGACACGAAAGTCTTCCGCATCAGCAGCAGCACGGTGCCGGCGCCGGGAACCGTCCCGGGCACCACGCGCCGGATCTGGCGCAACCACGCCGTTTTTTCCACCCCTGTCGTACTAACCGCCGGCACCTACTGGGTTGAGTGGCAGACCCGGGTCACCGGCGGCGTAGCCCACTTCTATCCTGGGGTCACGGTGGAGGGAGTACGCGGACTCACGAGTTGGAACTCCCGGCAGTTCAGCGTCGCTGGCGGCTTCTGGGGGGATAACATCGACAACGGCAATCCGGATGCGGCGCCGGACTCGCTTATAGACTTTCCCTTCGATATAAACTTGATCGTCTGCGGCGACGGCTACAAAGAAGGCACCGAGGCCTGCGACGACGGCAACACCGTAAACGGCGACGGCTGCGACAACAACTGCACCGTCACCGCCTGCGGCAACGGCATCACCACCGGCACCGAGGTCTGCGACGACGGCAACGCCGTAAGCGGCGACGGCTGCGACGTCAACTGCACCCCCACCGGCTGCGGCAACGGCGTGGTCACCGGCGCCGAGGTCTGCGACGACGGCAACAAGACTAACGGCGACGGCTGCGACAACAACTGCATCCGCACCGGCTGCGGCAACGGCGTGGTCACCACCGGCGAGACCTGCGATGACGGCAACACCGTAAGCGGCGACGGCTGCGACAACAACTGCACCCCCACCGGCTGCGGCAACAACGTGCTCACCGTCGGTGAGGGCTGCGACGACGGCAACAAGACTAACGGCGATGGCTGCGACAACAACTGCGTGACCACCGGCTGCGGCAACAACATCACCACCGATCCCGAGAAGTGCGACGACGGCAACACCGTAAGCGGCGACGGCTGCGACAACAACTGCACGCCCACCGCCTGCGGCAACGGCGCGATCAGCGCCGGCGAGGAATGCGACGACGGCAACAGCGGCGACGGCGACGGCTGCGACAGCAACTGCCGCATCACCGCCTGCGGCAACGGAATCAAGACCGGCGACGAGCAGTGCGATGACGGCAACACCCTGGCCGGCGACGGCTGCAGCCCGCTGTGCACGCTGGAAGAGCTCACCGGCGGCGGGTTCAGCTGCCAGTACATCCGCGGCCGCACCGAGCTCGGCGCCGGCGCCCTCTGGCTGATGCTGGCGGTCCTGGGCTCAATCTACCTGCGCCGCCGCCAGCGCCGGACTGCGTAGCCTGAAAAAATAGCGACGCTGCCCCTCCCGCTGTAGCGGCGGGAGGGGAGTCATCCCGCGCAGAATCCGTAGGCAGTAGGAAGCTCCGCGCTGCCGGCAAAACAAACAGAGCGCAGTCAACCCAGCCGGTTGGGATTTTCCTTCCCAGCGCGGCGAGTCCGATTCTTACTGCGATGAAAATAGGCGCTGGACGCTCAGTATGAGGGAAGCGTCACCGGCCGTTTGAATCCTAGCGCGGCCCGACCGCAAGATCGCTACTTTTGCATCCAAGACTTGGGCGTAAAAAGCGGCGTGGAGCTTTGGGCTGGTTCGGCGGCGGGCTTCGGCGCCGACTTGGTGTGTCCCGCCTTTTTCGCCTCCCCTTTCCGCTCCAAGATCAGCGACTGCTCCGAGTCCGCGTTCGCGCGGAAGTGCAGCGTCTGATCCTGGTAGCCCTTGAGCCGCACGATATAGGATTGATCTCCCGAACCGGGCGGCGGAGTGAACGACCAGGGCGTCTGGCCGACCTCGTGCTGATCCGCGGCGCGCAGGACCTGCGCCGCCGCGGGAGTCGTCTTGATCGACCAGCGCAGGTGCGGCGGTTCGACGGGCTGGCTGGTCGCAGCGGCGGCGATGGTTGGCGGCGACGCGGCGGGGTTGGCGGTCGTTTGCGGGGCGCCGGACCCGCTGTGAATCAGCACCCAACCGCCGATTCCAACGACCACCGCAGCGGCGCCGATCCCGAAAAGGGGTACCCGCTTGCGTACTTGCGCCAGCTGACTCGCCGAGGCGCCGAGCGTCGAGTGCTCCTTGTGCGGCGGCATGGAATGCGCGGACGCCGGCAGCGCGGCGCTCGCCGGAAAGTCGTGTTCACGGAAGTGGCTCAGCTGCTCTTGCAGCTCATGATGGACCGTCGTCATGCTCGGCCGCGGCTGCCGGTCCTTTTCGAGCAGCCGCGCGACAAGCTGCGCCATCACCGGAGCAACGGTCGGCACCAGGCTGGCGAGCGGCGGCGGCGCGGCGTACAGGTGCTGCGCAATGAGCTCCCCGGCCTCACCAAGGAACGGCGGCCGGCCGGCCAGGAGCTCGAACAGCATCACCCCCAGCGCATATACGTCGGTCTTCTCATCGACGCTGCCGGCGCCGCGCGCCTGTTCCGGCGACATATACTTGGGCGTGCCCATGAGCGCGCTCGTCGCCGTCCGGTTCGGTCCGGACTCGGCGAGCTTGGCGATGCCGAAGTCGAGCAGCTTGACCCGCTCTCCCCCCGCCACCGCGGAGTCGGGCACCAGCATCACGTTTTCCGGCTTCAAATCGCGATGAACTAAGCCCCCCGTCGAGAAACATCGCACTACTTTTCCGCCCCGTCGAGGTGGGGCGGAAAAGCCCGGCATAAATGCTTTATTCGAGCCTCAGCCCGTAGGCGGCAGCAGCCAGTATGCTTCCAGTTCTTCGATCAATTCTGGGTGCTTCGCTAGAAGCGTCAAGAGACTTAGCAAGGGAGCGCTGGGTACACCGTCGCCGGCTGCGAGTCGACAGAGATAGCCCTGCGAGAGATGAAAAAGCCGTTCATACGCTCGTTGCGAGCGAGAGGGCGGCAGGCGAGCGATCTGAATCTGTACGCGCTCTCGGAGGGTGTCACGGTACCAGGTTTCGAGCAACGCGGCAGGCAGGGTTTCTAGATTTAGGCTTTCGTGGCAGCATCGCGTGCAGGTTGGTACCTGATAATCCTCGGGCAGCGTGAGTATTGTATTTTTGTAGCGGACGATGCGGCCGGGGCGTGCTCGCGGGACCAGAGACAGGTGGGTGCAGCACGGGCAGCGCTGAGGTTTGGGACGAGACATCGAAGGCTCAGCACTCGCAGCAGCGGTATCGACGCGCGCTGCTTATTCGAACGACTTGACTGCGGGAATGAAGGACATTGAGCCGTCTACATACACTCGCAGCGTGAAGAGAAGGCGGTGTTTGGGGCTGTTCGGCTTTTGTGGGGACGGCGTTTTTCCGTCGGTCTGGGCCTCGGAGCGTTTGGGGCCGCGGGTGTGGGTGGGGAGATCTTGGGCGGCTTGCAGACGGGCCTGAGCGCTGTCGCGGAGGCTCTGCGCGATCTCAGCGGCGTGCGCGGGCTCGGTGACGAAGTCGGCGATGTCTTGGGGCCGCAACTGCAGCGCGGTGACCGACAGCAGCGCGATGCATATATCGGGTCGCGGCCAATGCATGCCGCGTTCGAGATTCTTGATCGTCCGGGCCGAGATTCCCGACAGCGCGGCGAGCTGGTATTGCGGCAGCCTCGCTTGTTCCCGGCGCTGACGGAGCAGCAGAGCGAAGGTGTGGATCGGGGTGCCGGCGAGTTCTGGGATCGGCAGCTCGAGATTTCGACAGACCGCAAGGAGCACGCTCTGATCGACGGGATATGCGTGTTCCAGATCGTTGACTAGGCGCGCAGACAAGCCGCACTGTTCAGCGAGCGCCCAAGTAGACATCTGACGGCGCTGACGTTCCTTTTTGACCTGGCCAGCGAAGGCGTGCGCCTCCTTTTTCCACGAGAGGACGGAGCCGGGGATGCCCAGATCCATTTGCATCTCATGCTCAGACATGGGAACCAGCGTCGGGGAAGAAGAGGGCTTCGAATTCAGACTGGGATGGCGCTGCGAGTTCGGATGCATCCGGCTCGACGAGCCATGCAGCGGCGGCGACAGCGCCGCGGAGTCGGAAGTCCGTGCTCTCTGGGTCGATCCGTTCCGCGCGGAACATTTCGACGATGCGACGAGCGCAGGCCTCGCTGAACTTTCCCGACTCCGACTCGACGGGACATGGGGACAGCCCCAGCGCCCACAATAGAAGCTCGCTCGCCCCCTGCTTGTGCAGCGTCGGTGGTAGCGTCGCCAGGCGCGTCAGCAGCGCCGCCACCTCGCGGCCGGAGCGGCAGCAATAGAATCGCTCCGGCTGGCTGGCTCGCCGGCAAGCATCCAGAGCGAGGGCCATTGGAGTGCGAAGCAAGCGACGCTGCTCCTGCGCCAGTTCCGCAAGGACCGGATGTTGCTGAAACAGCAGTTCCACGAGCCGGCCGGCGCAGCAAGCCGCATGCAGCAGCGGCAGCCTCGCGGCGCAGTCGGCATCGACCGCCCACGCCTCGGAGTGGGCATCGCAGAAGCTGCATATGCGACGGGCGCCATGGGCGGTGACCTCGACCCGATACTGCCCGCGATACAGCTCGTCGAGGAGAAGGACGACATCAAAGACTACCTGCAGAGAGAGCCGGGAATCGAGGCGGTGCGTTTCCGCCGCCAGGGATGGAGCGTCGGATTCGCTCAGGCAGGGCGGAACCGTGTCGGCAAAAGATCCCGGCGTATCGGTCCAGCGAAGCCCCAGCTCGGGGACGCCGACCAGGCGCAGCAAGGTCGCGCGGCTCGGGGGATGCCGCGCCGTCTCGATAAATTTGATTGTAGCGTCGGATAACTTGGCCTTGCGGGCGAGCTGGACGCGGCTGAAGCCCGCCAGGTTGCGCTTGTCGCGGAGCAGGTTGCCGAAGGCTTGAAGCTGCGACGGGGAAAGAGTGGGAGGCAGACGGCGAGAGGTCCAAGCGGTGCCACGCTGTGAGGCCCAGCGGCCGATTTCGTCGGCGACCGCGGTGTAGGCGGAGCAGGCGTCAAGGATCTCAGGGGACGGGCTTGAGGCAAGGCTGCGTAAGGTCGCAGCCAGGTCTAGAGCCTGGCGTTGCAAGCTCGACCATGGATCTGGATTTGAACAGGCTGTGGACGATGAAAGGCTGTCGGTCGCCATGGGCGTTCCCCAAGAAGGCTAGGGTGCGACTGGCAACCCGGCGAGGGGCGCGGGATAAGAGGTCGGACAGGCCGACAGCATTGGTAGTAGGGACCCGGTCGGACCGCCCGTCGGTGAGTTTGGGTCAGAAATCGAGTCGGAATGATGCGGAAGGCTAAGCGTGGCAGCTACCGCGGCCACCCGCGCCGCCGTCGCGGTCTCTTCGGTCACATAGTGGCCCAAGGTCATTTTGGTCGAGGTGTGGCCCAGCACCCGCGCCACGGCTTCGACCGAGGCCCCCCCGGACACAGCCAGGCTCGCGTGCGTGCCGCGCAGCGCATGCACGCAGACCCGCGGCACTCCGGCGCGGGCGCATAGGCCGACGACCGCCCCATGCAACCCTTGACGAGAAGCCGGGCACAGCCGCTCGGTCGGCTGCCGCCCTACCGCTGTACGCGCCAGCAGCGCCGCCAAGTAGGGCGGTACCTTCAGCCGCCGCTTGGACGCCGCGGTCTTGGTCCCGTTGATGTAGATCTCACCCGCCTCGGTATCCAGGTCGCGCGGGGTGATGCCCAGCGCTTCGCTGGCCCGCAGACCCAGGCTCAGGCAGCACAGCGCCGCCAGGGCGACCCGCGAGCCAGCTGCCGCCTCTTGCTCGGCGCGCTGGGCGAAGCGGCGCGCTTCGGCGGGGCGCAGCTGCGGCTTGCCGGAGGAGACACGTCCCACCGGCTCGATCTCGGCCCAGGGGTTGTGCTGGACATAGCCTTGCTTATGCGCCCAGGTCCACAGGCTTTGCGCCAGGTACAGGTAGAACCGATGCGTAGCAGGGCGCAGCGGCTGCCCCGTCTTCTTGCTGGGCTCCTTGGTCGCGCGCTCATAAAGAGCCAGGGCCTTGCGCTCGGTTACGTCTCCGATGCGAAGCGTGTAGATGGGGCCGAGCAACGCGCGGACGCGGGCGGATTGATCGGCGATAGTGGTGGGATTGGCGTCGCCGCTGCGCAGCCGAGCGGCCCCCCATAGCTCGATAGTGGCATGGACGGTGCGGGCGCCCAGGTTGGCCCGGATGCGGGCCATCAGCCGGCTGGCGGCTTGGCGGGAGGCCGCGGTGTAACTGGTGCGCCGGCCGCGGGCGTCGATCTCGATGATTCGCCATAGTGCATCCTCTTTGTAAGGCCCGAGGACTCGGGCTTGTTCTCTTCGTCGCATGGGGTGGGCTCCTTTGCACGAAGGCTTGCGGGTAGGGGTGGAGCTGTCACCGGTGGGACGGTCCGGACCGGGCTTGGGCGAAGAGACACGCGCCAAGAAGCGGGCGTAGTCACCGCCGACGGCGCGCATGGCTTGCTCGCCGGTGCCGTGTTGTTCGCAGAGCAGACAGCAGCAGACCGCCGAGTGTCGGCGCGAGTCAGGTGCTTGCGGAACGGTCGCGCCCGGTGCGGAATGGCTCAGGTTGATTTCGTCTTCGGCTGCCCGACGGGGCGCGGACAATAGCAACAGTGAGGACGACTCGATTTTCTCGTCGGAGATTTGGGCCGCGGAGTCGCTTCGGAATGATTGCGTGGGGTTTAGGGAGGATTCGACCGCGGCTAGCCGTGCGCCCGTCGCAGCGTCCTCGGTGATGTAGTGGCCTAGCGTCATCTTGATGGACGTGTGGCCAAGCACCCGCGCCACGGCTTCGACCGAAGCGCCACCGGACACCGCCAGGCTGGCGTGCGTGCCGCGTAGGCCATGCACGCACACGCGCGGTACGCTGGCGCGCTCGCAGAGCTTGAGGACCGCATGGTGCAGCGCCTGGCGCTTGGCGGTGCACAGTCGCTCGGTGGGCAGTCGATTGGCTGCCGCGCGGGCCAGCAGCGCGTTTAGTTGCTCCGGTACGCGGAGCCGCCGCCGCGAGCAGGCTGTCTTGGTGCCGTTGACGTAGATCTCTGCGGCCTCGGGGTCGATGTCGCGCGCCGTCAGGCCCAACGCTTCGCTGGCGCGCAGACCCAAGTGCAAGCAGCACAGCGCCGCCAGCGCTACCCCTGAGCCGTCCTTGGCTTGCTCGGTGGCCACCTGGGCGAGGCGCCGCGCCTCCACCGGCCGCAGCTGCGGCTTGCCCGCGGCGACCCGTCCTACCGGCTCGACATCGGCCCAGGGGTCCTGCTGCGTGTAGCCCTGCTTCTGCGCCCACCGCCACATCGTCTTGATGATGGACAGGTAGAACCGGTGCGTGGCCGCCTGGGGCGGGCGCCCGGTCTTCTTGGTGGGCTCGCGGGTCGTGCGCTCATACAAGGCCGCCGCTTTGCGCTCGGTGACCTCATCCAAGCGCAGGGACAGCAGGGGCTGCAGCATGGCGCGTGCCCGGTCGGTTTGGTCTTGGATGGTCGTGGGAGTGGCGTTGCCGCCGCGGAGCCGGGCAGCCACCCACAACTCGAGCGTATCCTCGACGGTGCGTGAGTCCTGCGCAGCGCGCAGCTTGGCCATGAGGCGGTTTGCCGCCTGCCGCGAGTCGGCCATGTGGCTCTTGCGGCGACCGTTGGAGTCGATTTCGATGACGCGCCATTGTTCATCCTGTGGATAAGGCCCGAGGACTCGGGCGGGTTCTCTTCGTCGCATGGGAGGGGCTCCTTTGCGCGAAGGCTTGCGGGTGGGGTTGGGGCGGTCGCCGGCGGGGCGGGGCGCAGGGGCTGCGACGCATGCCAGGAAGCGGGTGTAGTCGCCGCCGACAGTGCGCATAGCTTGCTCGCCGGTGCCGTGTAGTTCGCAGAGCAGACAACAGCAGACTACCGAGTGACGGCTGGGGTCAGGTACCGGCGGCAAAGTAGCGTTCGCCGACGATGAAGGCTGAATGCGCTCCGGCTTTGCGGAATGAATCAGCTCGGTTATACAGCCGCCGGCCCGACGGGGAGCCGACATTGAGGACAGTAAGGTCCGATTGGTAGGCATAATAATCCTCTTGCGCGTGCTGATCCTCTTCACCTAGCCCTGGATTTCATGGGCGGCGTATGGGATGGTCCGCGGGTTGTAAGTACCGGATCTTGGACCGAAATTTAGTCCCATTTAGGGACTAATGAGTCATAAGCAGAGCCATCGGCAGAGTCAAGAAAAATAATGAAAATTTCGGGCAAACAAGTGACAGCGGCGAGAAACCTGCTAGGGATCACTCAAGCTGAGTTAGCTGCCGCAGCCGATGTCGCTACCAAAACCGTTGTCAGATTCGAGGCTGGCCAGGCGGAGCCACAGCAACGCAGTCTCAGTAAGATTCAGGCTGAACTTGAGCGTCGGGGGATTGAGTTCTTGAACTCAACGGGGATCGGTGTTCGGCTAAATTTTGATAAGGCTGCCGATGCTGCGCGGAGCGAGAAGCCTGCGGGTGGATAAAGCAAGGTCCACGACTGCAATGGCCGCTAGATTGTCCTGCTGGTCGGTGCAAGTCCTATTCAATAAGGCAAGCACCCTCTAACCGCGCAAAGAGCTGCCCGCAGACTAGCGGCTCACCTTGCGCCTATTGACGCGAGCAGCCGGTACCATCCCTTTCCCTGTGTGTTCACCCGGTAGGGGGAACACGAGTCTCACTTCCTCGACGGCACCGTCGTTGCTGTCCTCAATGCAAGGGAACGATTGTCCCGTCGCCAAATTGGATATCCGCGCTGCTTGGGGAACAGATTGCGAAATTGCTGGGAGCGCTCACCCGTAGGCTGCCGACTGCATTCTTATACCTCCTCGGACCTGAGGGTCGGTACGATTGGGCCATGTTCGTTCCTTCGCTCGACCGCGCAGGCGTGCGCAAGCTACTCGACCAGATTCCGACGGATGCCGACTTTGATGCGTTCTGCCTCGACTTCTTTCCAGAAGTGCAGGCTCGGTTTGCCGGTGGCATGGACAGAGTCCAAAAGACGACGCTGCTGCTTCAGCTGGAGTCGGATCATGCGCTCGTCGCCGAGAAGCTGAGCCAGCGCTTTGCGAACCTCGCGACGGGGACGCCAGAGCGAACGAAGCCCAGGCGACCGCACCCTCTTCATTGGGTGGTAGTCGGAATCGCGCTGCTGGTGGCTGCCGGTCTGCTTGTGTATCAGCTGAGCAGAAACAGCCCCGAGCGAGTTGTCGCGCCGACATCGACGCCCCTAGCGAGCCCTCCAGCAGCAAAACCAGCATCCAATCCGTCGCCACCTAATCCGCCCCCCGCGGGGGGCCGCCTGACCGTGGAGCAAGAGGGTGACATCCATGCCAAAGGTCGCGTGAACATCACCGCCTCCCCAGGCGCTCAGGAGACCACGGTCAAGACGCACGGTCAGATTGAGTCCGGCGGGGACGTAAATATAGGTGTGACCGCACCGGCTGCTCCCTCTTCTGTCCCGCGAAGGAAAGATTGGCCATGAATCTCCGTCGCCCAGGATCGCTATCTCGACGCTGTATGCTGGTGGGAGCGGCAGCGCTGTGGACCAGCGCACCGGCCTCCGCGATGCTGCCTCCCCCGAACCAGCGCCTCGGAGCTTGTACCCCGGAGATGGCCCGCCCCGAGGAACTGTTTCCACAAGCGAGCGGGCTGCGTATAGTCGTCACCCGATTCGTAGGGCAGGACGCGCCATCGGAAAAGATGGGGGCGGAGCTGGCCTACGTGCTGAGCCAAGAGCTTCCCGAGTACACGCGAAAGAGCCTGAAAGACGACGCTCAGGCGGCGGACCTTCGAGCCGACGAGATGCAGGTGCAGTATGTGCCGTGCTTGATGTCCTCGCATCCGCAGGCTCGCCAGGTAGGACAGGCATGGGGCGCGGATCTGCTTTTTTGGGGGGATGCCAGCTATAGCAGTCAAGATCCGCGCATCAAGCTGCCTCCGGCGGTGAAAGGTGCGAAGGTGACAGTTCAGGTGCAGGGGGACGTGCGAGCGTCAAAGGGCAACGTGAACATTGGCATCAACGATAACCGCCGAGTGACGGTGGTGGCGATGCCGCCCAGTGGGTCGTTCAAGACCTCGGTGACGCTGGTACACTGGCGGGGACTCCAGGGCCGCAGCGACCAGGCGGTGAGGATCGACCCGGCGGCGGTGCTCGATCTCGAATTTCCGCGGCTCGCGTCCGAACGCCCGCTGGCCCTGTTTCGCTGGGCGGTAGGCGTCTATGCCTTCTATGGCCAAAAGTATGCGCTCGCAGCCAAACGGTTCGAGGAAGCGGCGGCCGAACTGTATGAGGGGGCAGAGGACCGCAGCGACCTGTATCGAGTGATGGGAATGAGCTATCTGGTTGCTGGGAAGCCCCAGCGCGGAATGGAAGCCCTGGAGCAAGCGCGTGCGCACTGTGTGAGCAGCGATGCACGGTGTCTGGGGATCGCTCTCAGCAAGCTGGCCTGGGCCGCAGACCGTCTAGGTGACGAGCAAAAGGCACTAAACTACAACGAGCAGGCTCTGCTGCTTTTTAAGCAGCTTGGAGACCGCGCAGGCGAGGCTGACGCGCTCAGAGGCATCGGCCTCATATACTCTGTGCTCGGGGATAATGCGAAAGCGCTGAGCTACTTGGAGCAGGCGCTGCCAATCTCGAAGCAGGTGGGAGACCGCCAAGGCGAGGCATGCACGCTCAACAGCATCGGCCTTGTGTACTTTGTCCTTGGAGACCGTGCGAAGGCCCTGAACTACTACGAGCAAGCCCTACCACTCAAGAAACAAGTAGGGGATCTCTCGAGCGAGGCCAATACTCTTAACAACATCAGCCTCGTGTATTCTGCCCTAGGAAACAATTCAAAGGCGCGGAGTTACTTGGAGGAGGCGCTACTGCTCAGAAAGCAGGTAGGGGATCTCTCGGGCGAGGCCACTGTGCTTCACAACATCGGCCTCGTGTGCTCTGCCCTGGGGGACAATGCGAAGGCGCTGAGCTACTACGAACAGGCGCTGCCGCTCAGAAAGCAGGCGGGGGATCTTGCGGGCGAGGCACGCACGCTCAGCAACATCGGTGGTGTATACGCTACCCTCGGGGACAATGCGAAGGCGTTGAGCTACTTGGAGCAGGCACTGCCGCTGGGAAAACAGGTAGGGGACCGCGCAGGCGAGGCCTACACTCTTAGCCGCATCGGCGGCGTATACTTGGCCATGAGGGATAATGCGAAGGCGCGGAACTACTTGGAGCAGGCGCTGCCGCTCTCAAAGCAGGTGGGAGACCGCGCGGACGAGGCCATTGTGCTAAACAACCTCGGCCTAGTAATTCTAGCTTCTGGGAACAATGGGAAGGCGCTGAGCTACTTTGAGCAAGCATTGTCGCTCAAAAAGCAAGTGGGGGATCGCGTAGGCGAGGCCACGGTCCTCCACAACCTCGGCCTAGTGTACTCTGCCCTGGACAGTAATGGGAAGGCGCTGAGCTACTTTGAGCAGGCGCTATCGCTCTCAAAGCAGGTGGGAGACCGCGCGGGCGAGGCTAACACCCTTAATAGCTTCGGCGGTATGTACTTGAGCATGGGGGAAACTGCGAAGGCGCTGAACTATTTGGAGCAGGCGCTGCCGCTCAGAAAACAGGCAGGGGACCGCGCAGGCGAGGCTAACACTATTAACCTCGTCGGCAAGGCATGCCGGGCCATGGGGAACAATACGAAGGCGCTGAACTCCTGGGAGCAGGCTTTATCGCTCGTGAGGCAGTTGGGAGACCGCGTGGGCGAGGCCAACACTCTTTACGAGATTGCCGGCGTGTACTTGGGCCTTGGGGATACAGAGAAGGCACTGAGCTACTTGGAGCAGGCGCTGTCGCCAGTGAGGCAGATGGGGGACCGAGCGAGCGAGGCCAAGACTCTTTACCAAATCGGCAGTGGGTACTTGGTCCTTGGAGAGACAGGGAAGGCGCTGCGCTACTTAGAGCCGGCGCTGCCGCTCTCCAAGCAGGTGGGGGACCGAGCGAGCGAAGCCAAGACTCTTTACCTGATCGGCACTGGGTACTTGGTTCTCGGGGAGAAAAGGAAGGCGCTGAGCTATTTGGAGCAGGCGCTATTAATCTCGAAACAGATGAGCGATCGTGCGAGCGAGGGTACTGCTCTCAATACCATCGGCGCTGTATACGCTGGCCTTGGGGACAACCGGAAGGCGCTGAGTTACTATGAGCAAGCTTTACCATTGCAAAAGCAGGTAGGTAACCGCGCGGGCGAGGCCGAAACACTTAACCATATCGGCAGTGTATACATTGCCCTCGGAGACATGCCGAAGGCGCGGAGCTACTTTGAGCAGGCCCTACCTTTTTTCAAGCAGGTGGGAGACCGCGCTCGCGAGGCCAGGACACTCAATAACATCGGTACCGTGGAATCTGGCCTCGGAGACATACCGAAAGCGCGGAGCTACTTTGAGCAGGCCCTGCCATTAATCAAGCAAACGGAGGAGCGCGCGCTCGAGGGACTCATATTAGACAACTTCGCAACAGTCCTTGGCAAACTGGGCCAGCCGCTCCAATCCATCGTGCGGTATCAGGAGGCGTCTCGCTGCTACCTTGCGAGCCGCAGCCCCGATAGCCCAAAGGCAGTGGGCAGTCTGGGGAGAGCCTTCGGTATGGCTTTGCGCAGCAAGCTGTGGCCCCAGGCATCGAAGTTACTGTCAGAGATAGAGGCGCTCAAAATATCAGTGCTGATGCTCGCGCAATGGCGAGCGCAGTTTGCCGGTTACTCCGGTGCATTGGACGCGACCTCACGTTATCAAGAACTCGCCCGTCTGGCCGCGGCACTGCCGGACGCCGACAAGGCCCGCGTGCGAACGCTAGCAAAGGCAGGGGAACTGCGGGCGCAGCAGCGCACCCACTTCGCCGACTGTCCGGGCGTGGTGATTACGGAGGTAGTTGCTGGCTCGCAAGCTGAGAGTCTTGGTCTTCAGGCAGGCGACATCGTGCTGCGCTACCAAGATCAGTGCGTGGACGAGCCGGCGAAGCTTACAGGAGCTGAGCAGAAAACCCAGCCGAACCAGCAGGTATCTCTCCAGTACATAAGACAGGATCACCCACAGATCTTGAACGTGCAGGGCGGTCGCATTGGTATCGTCACGGAGGACTTTTAGAGAGATCCTTGGCACGTCGCGAGGAGGTTGGCGGCGTTCGTGATGACGACAGGGACTCTCACCGGATGGATGCAGGAGCCGGGACACCAAATGCCCGGCACGACCGCGCCGGCGATGTAGTCAGGCGTGAGATGACTGTAGATCGGCGTCATTTCGTGTGCGGCTTGGCAGGACGACTGTGCGGCGCTAGCGGCACAAGCACAGTGGCATCAAACGCGGCGATGCTCAGGTCAGCGTGTGAGACTTGGTGTGGCGTTGCAGTCCTCGGGCCGCTCCTGTTGCATGAGCGAGGTCACGGATAGACTCCCAGGAGGACCACGTCATGCCGCTTCGCGGCACCTCCTCCGCGCTGTGGACTTCGTGCGACGAGCCCATCTGCTGCGGTAGTGTATGCGACCGAGCGAGAGCATATTGCACACCGGCGCCCGGTAGGTCAGTCTGCA
>CALFML010000661.1 GCA_937879845.1 uncultured Myxococcales bacterium | reverse complement strand
CTGCGCCAGCAGCGGGGTGCCGCAGGGGACAGGACCCGCGGCGCAGCCCGAACCTACGGGTCTTTTGCGAGCAGTGATTTAGTTCCCATCCGGAAACCAAAGCGCCTAAAAATTCCTTCGGCGATTTGGTCAGGGGCTCTTTAGCGGATCGCTGCAGGCGCGGCAGCGGTCCGCCCACGGCAGCTGCTCCAGCTCCGTAAACGAGATCGGCGCGTCGCAGCTCTCACACCGCCCGAAGCCGCTCACCGCCCCGGAGCGCAAGGCCTTGGCCTTGCCATCGACCAGCGAAAGGAAGCGCTGCAGCTTCTCCACCGCGGTCTCGCCCGGGTCGTTGGCGCCTGGCAAGACTACCGGACCCCGCCCTTGCTCATTGAGCAGCCGCACTATCTTCTCATTGAGCTCCGCGCCCTTTTTGAGCAGCGCGCGACGTAGGACCGCTAACTGGGTGTCAGATAAGTGGCTGCTCATCGGCGGCGAAGACCCTTCCAATATCCTATCACGGCGGCGACCCAGCAGAAATTAAACCGCTCTCCAGTTGAAACCCGAAGTTATGGCCAACAGAGCGGGTGGCGCCGGAAGCGGGGGCCCTGCTGCGCAAGCAGCGGGGTGCCGGAGGTGACAGGACCTGCGGCGCGGCCCGAACCTGCAGGTCTTTTGCGAGGCGTGGTTTAGATAAAGGCAGTGAAACAAAACACCGTGCCGCGTTAGGAGGACCCAGTCGTGCCATCGAGGCGGCGCCCCAGGCTGCGCAGGAGCAGCTCGGCGGGCGTGATGCTCTCGACCGCGATTTCAACCGAACCGGGCAGGCCGTGCTGAAACGGGATCAGCGATTTCTGCCCTTGCAGGAGCTCCAGCTCGACGCGCACCGTGCCATCGCGCGCCTCGGTGGCGACCTGGGTGACGCGCGCCTTGACGGCGCCAAACTCCAGCCAGGGGAAGCCGGTGAGGCGAAGCTCCGCGCTCTGGTCGGGGCGGATGCGGCCGAGCGCGCTCGCCGGTTCGAACTCCGCCACCAGCATCAGCTCACCGGTCGGCATCAGCGTTCCCAGCTTCGCCCCTTCAGCCACATAGGAGCCGGCGTGCAGCGGCTGCAGCTCCCCAAGATACCCATCGGCGGGGGCGCGGATGTTGCGGCGCTCAAGCAGCTGCTCCAGCTCCGCCACCATCGCCAGCAGGGCTTGTTTCTCGCCCTCCAGGGTCGCCAGCTCGCGGCGCAGCCCGGCGATCCTCACCTCCCCCGTCCGCCGGCGGGTCCGCTGCTCGCTGCGCAGGCGGCGCACATCGAGCGAAGAGGTCTTATAGGACGCCCGGCGGATCTCCGCGTTGGTGCGCACGCGCTCGATCTCCATCGGCGAGACTGCGTCGTTTAGCCGCTTGTAGCGCTCGGCCTCTTTGGCGGCCAGCTCCGCCTGAATATTGGCCTCCTGGCTGCGCGCCTTGGCTTGCCGCGCCGCCGCTCCGCCCGCCGCCACCTCGGCCGAGACCGCGCCGCGCGTCGCCCGCAGCTCTCCGGTCGTGGACTCGATCTGCGGATCGATCGCGGCAAGCCGCACCCGCGCCGTAGCCAGCTGCTTCTCCTCCAGACCCGCGTCCAGACGGAACAGGATCATTCCTTTTTTGACATTCTGACCGAGCCGCCCTTCGACCGCGGCGATCTTCCCCGCCAGCGCGCTGTGAATCGGAAACGCCGCCCCGCGGATCTCCAGCCGCGTCTTGTTGCTCACTTCGTAGACGGTGACATGGGCGCGGAACAGCCACAGACTCCACACCGCCGCAGCGGCGAGCAGGACGATGATTCCTATCGCCGCCGTGCGCCCGTTGTCGTTGCGCAGCGATCGCAGCGTGTATGGGAAGGGCTGAGCCATGAACGGATTCGCTTCTGCGGCCTCCTAGGGATGGGCGATGACGAAAAGGGTCGGCACGCGCCGCAGCACGCAGCGCAGCGTGGTGCTCAGGGTCTCCGGATCCAGCGCGGCGAAGCTTTCGTCCAGCATCACGACCTGGGCGCGCTGGAGGAGCGTCCGCGCGATGAAGATACGGCTGCGCTCGCCGTGCGACAGCTGCCAGCCGGTCTCGCCGATGTGGGTGTACATCCCGCTCGGCATGCGTTCAAGTAAAGGTCCAAGGCCCAGCTCTTCGCAGATCTGCCGCGCCTCACGCAGGTCTTCGGGCGAAGGCGGCCAGGCGCGGCCCATAAGCAGGTTGAACGCCAGCGGCTGGCTGAACAGATGGTTTTCATGGAACTGCGGCGCCGTGGCGACCAGGCTCCGCCACTTGCGGCCGCCGAGCGCCGACATATCGAGTCCGCCCAGCAGGATCTGCCCGCTCTCGATCGGCAAAAGGCCGGTCAGGCTGGAAGCCAGGGTGCTCTTGCCGCTGCCCGAAGGTCCCTGCAGGAGCACCCGCTGTCCCGCGCGCACCCGCCAGGTGAGATCGCGCAGCGCTGGAGCCGTAGCGCGGCCGTAGCGAACCGTCAGCCGCTTGGCCTCCAGCACCACCGCGCCGGGTGCAAAGGTCGGCGAGGCCGCGGTGAGCGGCTGCGATTCGGGCAGCGCCGCGCTCGCCAAAAGGTGCCGGCAGCGCCGCAGCGCGATCGCCACGCCGCCGAGCGCCGAGAGCCCGGCCGCCAGCTTCGACAGCGCCCGGAAGCCGAGCAGCACCCCGCCCAGACCCAAGGCGAGCCGCGCGGTCTCGAGCCCTTTTGACAGCCACAGCGGCGCCAGCGTGCTCGTGCCGAGCACCAGCCAGCCAAACGGCACCGCGCCAAACAGCGCCGCCGTCCAGCCGTCCAGCGCCCGCCCGTGGGCATGATAGTCGACCAGCGCGTGATCTTCGGCGCGATGACGGACGCTCCTCGGCTCCTGCACAAGGCGCGTTCGATGCCCCAGCATCAGCTCCAGCAGATCCCCGACCAGTCGAAAGCGCGTCTCCGTCCAGCTGAGGCGTGTGCGATAAAAGCCAAACGCCACCGCCGCCACCAGCAGCACCCACCCAAGCAGCGCGAACACGGTGCTGGTCGAGGCCAGCTGCAGCACCGTGATCGCCCCCACCAGATCGAGCAGCGCCGCCCCCGCCTGCAGACCCCCTTCGCGCAGTCCCATCTCCACCGCTTCGGACTCGATGATCTGGCAGATGAAATCGCCGTAGCCGTTCTGGCGCGCCGCATCGAGCGGCAGGTTGACGGCGCCCCACAAGAGCCGCCGCCGCAGCACGATGCCCATGGCGATGGCGATGCGTCCGAGCAGCCAGCTCTCCGCCAGCATGAACGGCGGCGTGCACGAAAGGAGCAGCACCGCCGCCAGCAGCCAGCCCTTGTCGATGCGGCCGCTCAAGGCTCCCTGGCCGATCACGTAGAACAGCAGAAGTCCCAGCGCGTACTGCACCGCATGGGTTACCGCGTACTGACCGATGAGACGCGGCAGGCCGGCTTCGGTGATCTGCTGCCTGAGCGGTCTGCCCGGCGCCAGCCGCAGGATGTAACCGCCTTCGATCGGCTGATCGCCAAGGCGCTTCTCCAAGATGACGCGGGTGGCGTAGCGCCGCCGCTCTTTGGACTTTACGCCCGTGGCATCGAGCAGACGATCGATCTCCGGCAGGAGCGGGGCGAACACCGGAGCGGTCAGCGCGGCTTCGACCTCCGCGGTGCGCACGTAGCGCAGCGAGCCGTCGGGACTCACCACCTTGAGCCGACTGCCCGATGCGGCGATGAGCAGCAACAGTCCCTCTTTGGGCGCCCGCACCAGCAAGAGCGCCGGGGCCGCGCGCTGCAAAAAACCCGGCAGCTCGCCGATGCGCACCACCACCGGTTCGGACTCCAGCCCGAAGGCGCCGGCCACCGTATCCAGATAGTCGCTCAAGCTGTTCGGAGTGCCGGCGGGAATCGTGCCGGACAATCCGGCCGGCGGCGGCGGCGCCGAGACCGCGGCGGGCAAGCGCCAGCCCATCTGCCGCGCCAGCACCGCCATGGCATCTGCGGTGCGGCGCAGCGGCCAAAGGGGCAGCGCATCGCTGCTCATGGCTCGTCCTGCCCGCTGTCGCGCTCTTTGCTGGACACCAGCTGCCCATCGACCATGGCCACGCGGTGCCACTCCTTGGACGCCCACAGATCGTGGCGCACGGTCTTTTCGGCGCGCAGCAGCGCGGAGTAACGCGAATCCGGCCGCGTGCTCAGCGCCACCGGTTCGCCGGACTCCACCAGGCGCCCGTCTTCGATGATCAGCACCTGCGGGAAAGACAGCGTGGTCGCGATGTCGTGTGAGACATAGACTAGGGTCGTTTTCTCCCAGTTCTTGCGGGCGCGATCGAGCAGCTCCTGGCGCTGCGTCCGATCCAGACCGCGGAACGGCTCATCGAGCAGCACAAGGCGCGGCGGCGCCTGCAGCAGCGTCCGCGCCAATCGCACCCGCTGCCCCTCCCCGCCCGAGACCAGCCGCCCGCCTTCGCCGAGCAGCGTGGCGAGCCCGGACGGCAGGCGGCCCATCACCCGCGATAGATCGGCGACCGCGATGGCATCGCTCAGAGCGTTTGCGCGATCGCTGGCCTGCGCGTAATGCAGGTTGTCAAACAGGGAGCGGTTCCACAGCCGAATATCGGGATCGACCCACGCGACGCTCTGGCGCAGCTGGACCAGGTGTTCATCGCTGACCGGCTGCTTGTCGATCAGCACCCGCCCCGCGGCCGCCCGATGGAATCCCAAAAGGAGTCCGACCAGGGTCGATTTGCCGGCGCCGGAAATTCCCACCACCGCGACATGGGTGCCGGCCGGAATGTCGATGCTGATGTCCTGCAGCACCGGCCTTCCGGAGAGCACCACCGATACGCTCTCAAGCGTGATCGCCACCGTCTTACTGTCGTGAATGGTGACGACGGAGGCCAGCTCCTCCGGGGTCTCCGAAGGGGCGTTGAGCGGTTCGATGAGCCGCAGCGTGACGTTGCGCAGATCGGGATACTGCTGCAGCGTGCCGGCAAACTCCCCGGCGTTGCTCGGCAGCGCGGAGGCCCAATAAAACAGCAGCAAGAGTCCCGCCGCATCTCCGCCATGGCCCAAGTAACGGCTGATGAGCAGCACGATGAAGCTGTAGCCGAGCAGAATCTGAACCCCTTGCGAGGCGACCTGCACCCGCAGCCAGTCCAGGCGCACCCGCACCCAGTTTGTCAGGAGCTCTTCCTGATCGCGCGCCAGCGCCCGCTCCGCTCCGTGCGTGCGCGTCGGCGACAGTCCGATCAGCGCGTCCAGATAGGAGCGGATGAGCGTACCGGCATAAGTACGAACGCGCAGGTCGAGCCCGAGAAACAGCGGCTGGATGAGAAACGGCAGGCCCAGCGTAGTGATAAGGAGCGCCATGACGATGAGGCGCTCACGCGGCACGAGCCATAGGAGCGCCAGCGCCGTCAGCGTGGTCATCGCCAAGGTGCGCATGCCATCGACGACGAGCTGCGGCAGCTGGCGGACCCGCGACAGGCTGTGCGCGCGCTCCGTCATGTCCGAGATCGGGCGGCTGCGAAAGTAGTGATCGTTGATCGTCGGCAGCTTGGCGGCCAGCGCGGCGCGCAGGCGGATCTCCAGGTAGCGGCCGATGCGCGTGGTGTTCCACTGGTTCACCAGAATCAGTCCGAACATTCCCAAAAGGAACAGCGCGCCCACGATCGGCGCGATGATGCGCTGCGCGGGCGGTTTTATGTACCCCAGGATATGCAGGGTGCTGCGGAACAAAACGTCCAGCTCCACCTGCAACAGCGCCACGATGATCGCCGCGAGTCCGGACAGAACGATGATCCCAAGCTGCGTCTTGGGCAGAAAACCGAGCAAGGTGCGCATCGGCTGCACCGGCGGCTCCGACAGGGCGGCGCGCAGATCGGAGGGCAGCGCGGACATGCGCTTTAGGAGCTGCGACTGGTTCTCCGCCTGGCGGCCGTGGACCGAGACAACCACGGCGCCGCGCAGGACGGCGTGCTTGGCGTCGCTCGGTTGCGGCGGATCGCTGCGCAGGGGCATCGCCGACCAGTAGGCTTCGGGGATCTCGGCGGCATCGCTTTTTTGCGCCAGGGTTTCGATAAAGCGCGTCGCTTCGCCACCCTTGCTGACGGCGCCGGCGGCTACCAGGGCGGTCGCCATCCGCACCGCGGCATCGAGCTGCGCCAGCGCCTTCCAGCTGCGCGCCGCCTTGGCAGCCGCAAGGAGCCGGTCGATGTCGGCCTTGCCGACCGCCAGCTGCGTCAGCCGGATGATGAGCGGCCGGCGAAACCCGGCGCTGCCGAGCCAGCTGCGCAGCATGCTGATGGGTACGACCTGCGAGTGGACAAAGACCTCGCGCAGAAATCGCGAGGAGCGCTGCCACTGCCGCCCGCTCGCCGGATCCATGATCTGCACGATGTCGCCGTGCAGCCGCCAGCAGACGACGAAGTGCGGCATGCCGGTGGGATGGCGGACGACGACGATGGCCGGCAGGTTTTGCGCCGCATCGAGCAGCAGGTGGTCCACCGGGATGAGCTGCTGCTCGGCAGAGAGCCCGAGCTGTCCCGCCACGTCCTCCAGCGTGTCGATCGAGGTGCCGTCCACTTCCGTCTGACAGGCCTCGCGCAGCCGCCCGTAGCTGGCCTGCACGCCCAGCCCGTTGAGCAGCGCCGAGAGGGCCGCCGGGCCGCAGTCCATGCTCGAGGTCTGGATAATCTCGGGGACGAGAAACTTCCGACCGGAAGAGGCGGGCGTGGCGGTCGTCATGCGCTTGTCGAGGTCCCCCTGCACAGAAGCTCCCCGTGGCGGGGAACGGCGGCGCGACTGACTCGCCGGGCCGTGGATCAATTTACCATTTTGTCGGGGCTGCGGTCTATCTCCACCGCTTTCGGGGCTTTCGGCGATTTTGGGGTTGCCGCAGGCTCGCCCGCAGCTGCCGCTTTTCGTTCCGAGTCGGCCGAGTCGGCCCCTCTTGCGGGAATCGGCAAGCGGGCGCAGGGGTCCGCCGGGGATAATATAGAAGCCCGCATGAAGCCTGTTTTTGTTGGCGGGCAGTTCGGCGATAATGCTACGCATGAGGAAGCTCGCCAGCAGCGCGCCTGAAGGTGCCGTTACTGCACGCGGCACCGGCAGCCCCGCCGAGGGCAGACAGGCGGCGGGCAAGCAGCCCGCGCTGGCTAACGCTGACAGCCAGATGTATCCGACGGTCGATGTGCCGTCTTCGCCCTCGCAGACCCTGGGCTCGGGGCAGTCGGACGGACCGACGCTCAGCCCCGAAGAGTCGGGGTTCGGGGCCGACGGCTCGCTGCTGCATCCGCCGATTGGCGGCAACTCGGGCAGCTCGGGCGGCGGTCCGTCGGCGCCGATGTCGGCCCGCTCCGGCGCCGGTGCCTACTCCGCTTTTCCGGTGCTCGACTGGGATCGCTATGAGTTCATCAGCCTGCTCGGACAAGGCGGCATGGGCGCCGTCTATAAGGCGCGCGACCGCCGAATCGGCCGCGTCGTCGCCCTCAAGTTCATCCGCGGCGGCGATGAGCGCCTGACCCAGCGCTTCATGCAGGAGGCGCGCGCCCAGTCGCGCATCGAGCATCCCGGCATCTGCAAGGTCCTCGAAGTCGGCGAGGTCGACGGCAAAGCCTACATCGCCATGCAGTTCGTCGATGGCCCCTCCCTGTTGGAAGCCAAAGACAAGCTGTCGCTGCTCGAAAAGGTCGATCTCATCCGCGAAGCGGCCGATGCGCTGCACGCAGCGCACGAGCTTGGGATTATCCATCGCGGACCGTCCGCCCCGTCGAGAAAACCGGGTCTGTTTTTCCACAAAGCCGATTCACCGAAGAAGCGGCGCTGGAAAGATTCGCCGAGCAAGCCCCTCTCATATGGCAATTTGCTCAGGATGGAACGGCAGGAAATAGTATAATATCTCTTAGGCTGGCAACCATATGGACGAAGTCAAGGAAGTTAGGCCGGTCGCAAAGAAGCTCGCCAAGTGGATGGTCGGGATTCAGTGCGCGCTTGCCGGCGGAGGGCTTCTATACAGGGCAACCGCATATAAGTCGATCCCCGTCGCTCCCGGGGATCCGTATGGGATAGGTGACGTCGTAGAGTTTTTGCTCTACTTCATCCTGATAGGATCGTCGGTACTGACGCTGCTTGCGGCGGGAGTCCTGAGCGCGACTGCTTCGCTGCGAAACTGGCCCGCGATCGCAGCCCTTATTTGGGCCGGGCTCCTGGCCTTGCCCGCGTACTTGCTGCTGCATCGCTACATCTTCTGACATTTGGGACTACAGCGTGGTTCCCGCCTGCTTTTCGACTTCGGCCAGCAGCTTCTGATCGAACTCATTGAGGAACTGAAAAGTCGCGATGAGCATCTGGATCGTCATCTCCCGATCGGCGGAGAGCTCATGCTTGGCCTTGGCGATGCCGGCGTCGAGCTCACCGATGCGCTTGGCAAGCGGCGCCAACGCCCGGTGGGTCTCCGGACTGAGCGACGCCAAGACGGCGCGGGACGCGGTGATGTCGCTAAGCAGCAGGTGCATCTCCTTGTCGTACGACTCGAAGCGGGCCGCGGTGATGGCATCGGGATGATGCTGGGCATCCCAGGTAATCCACGCCATGGAGTGAGCCGCAGCCGCCAGCTTCTTGACCAGATCCGCCAGGGCGGTCCGCGTATTCCGCCCGAGCTCGGCCCGCTTGGCGAGCTCCGTCCGGAACCCTTCGAGGGCGCGCGACTGTTCCAGCTTGAACGCTTCGAGCGACATCGCTTGCATCGACTTGTGTTTCTCCATCAACCGATTGAGCGCAAAACTCGAACCGGCCAGAAGGAGCGCGAGCAGCCCCTTATCGAAGAGAGTGATGCCAAACTGCTCTAAGAAGGTCATTTTCGCAGAATAACACTCCGCGCATGTCCTTACTAGAGCATCGCCAGCCCCTGTTTTGTCCGGCGCAGAAAATCCTCTCTTGGGCGGCTCCGCGCCTATGTGCTAGGTTGCCGCCCAGGTCACGACCTGTCATTTCGATAAGCGGTAGGCAGGACGGCCGCGATAGCGTATTTTTTCCCTGAATACCGCCATATGGACGTCGCATCCCGCACGAAGCCGCCGCGCATCTGGCTCGGATACAATCCTAGAGACAGCCGCTTTGCAGAGCTATTGCAGCTGTCGCTGCAGCAGCTGCCGATTACCATCCTTGGACTCGATAAGATCCTACCCGGGATGGAGCGGGCCAAGGAGGTCGCCGGCATGCTCTCGCACGCCAGTGGGGCGGTCCTTCTGCTTAGCGCAGAATACTTGGCCACGCAGTGGACGGACGACGCGCCGCTGCTGCTGGAGCAGTTGCACTCGCGCAGCGATCAGCGTGAGGACGACGGCTTTTGGCTCATCATGGTCTTGGTCCGTGACTGCATATTCCCACCGGAGCTTGCCGCGATTCGGCGGTCCTTCCGCCTGCCCCGCGATGGGAAGGGGCTGGCGGCTCTGGGTCATGCGGAGCGCACCGCCGTGTCTTTGGAGCTCGCTCGTCTGGTCGCGGCCCAGTGCGGCATGCCGGAGCCGGATGACCGGCATCGCTCAGCGGTTCGTGCCTATCGCGAGAAGTTACGTGCGGAGCTGGAGCGGCTCCCCTTCCGCGGCTTGGCGGGGTTCCGGCATCCGGAGCAGGCGCGCTCGCCGCGGCTGTCCGCGCTATATGTGGCACCCAATCTGCGGCTGTTGCGCCCCTCGGCGACCATCGCCGAGCAGTGGCAGGAGATTGAGCGGCAGCTTCTGCTGCCGGGTCTCAGCCCGGATGAGCGCTGGCACCTGGGCCGCCGGCAGTACGCCTTGGTCGAGCGCCTGCGCCAGGATGAATACCTATCGCCGGACAAGCTCCTAGCGCGCCACCCGCACTCTCTTATCTACGGCAAGCCGGGCAGCGGCAAGACCACGCTGCTGCGGCACCTGGCATTGCAGGGCACGGAGGAACAGGCCTGCCTCCCAGTGTTGGTGCCGCTCTCTAAGCTGATCGATACAAGAAGCAACGAATCGCTGCGCAACCGGCTGCTCCGCTGGCTGCGGAAAAACCATGAAGAAGCCCTCGCCGAGGCGTTCTGCGAGCGCATGGCGCACGGGCGGGCGCTCCTTCTACTGGACGGACTTGATGAAGTCCCGGAGGCTCACCGCCCGGGGGCGCGTCGTGCGGTGGAGGAGCTTTTGGCCAGCGAACCGGCTCTGCGCTGCGTCATCACCTCGCGGCTGGGACCCGACTGCGACCTGAATGCAACGACCCCGCAGCTTGAGCTTGCAGATTTGAACAAGGAACAGATTGAGGAATTCGTCCATCGCCATACCGTAGGTCTGGCCGCCGGCTCCGCGAGCGGTGGCGCCGCGCCATCGGTCCTGCTGGCGCAGCTGACCGGTCCCTCACGCATTGCAGAATTTGCCCGCAATCCGCTCACTCTGCTCATTCTGTGCCGGATGTTTGCAGAGAGGGCGGGGCTTCCTGACCAGCTGGCGCAGCTGTATGAGTCCGCGCTGGAGACGATGTTCAGGACCTGGCCGACGACCCGCGGGAAGAGCCGGCTGTCGGTTCGTCCCGATGAGCTGCGCGCCGCTCTGGCCGCGGCCGCATTATGGATGCAGCGGATGGGCCTGACCCGGATCGGCCGACGCGACCTGGAGCGAGTGCTGGCGGCGTCTGTTCCCCGCGGTCGGCAACCGAGACCGGAGCAGCTGGCGCGCGACTATGTGCGGGCTTTCAGCCAGGAGGCCGGCCTGCTGCTGGAGCCGGAGCCCGACAAGTTCGAGTTCCTGCATCTGACGTTCGGCGAATATCTGGCCGCCATCGAGCTCTTGGACGAAGCGGCGGAAGCGGAGCTCGTCGAGCACCGGGCAGACACGCGTTGGGCGCAGGTCACTCACTTCGCGGCCGTGGTGCTCTTTCAGGTCCGCAAGGAGCCGGAAAGAGCCGGGCGGCTGCTGACAGCGCTCGCGGAGGAGCCCGCGGGAACTCTGCTGACCCTCCAACACTCGCATCTGCCGCTGGTCGCCGATTGCCTGGCCGATGGCGGCGAGCTGCCCGCGTCCATACTCGAACCGCTCCAGCGCCAAATCCTGCGCGCGGCCACGCTCCCCCTGGCCGCGCCGGCGCAGGCTGCCGCGGCAGTCATCAATCGGGCGGTGCCGCCGGCATCCGACTCGCTCCTTGGGCTGCTCAAGCCGCTGTGTCTGCACGTCGATGTACAGGTCCGGCTGAGCGTCGCCCGCCTGGCCGCCGCATGCGCCGAACATAGTGACGTTGCCTACGAGCTGTGCGTCCGGCTGATAGATGAGAATGCGGCTGCGATTCAGTGCCACGCCGCGCTGGGGATGCTCGCGCCGGGACGGCCGCTGAATAAGTGGAACGATGGCATATTCAAGCCGCTTGCCCGCTGCCTGGACCCCAAGATCGGAGCTGCCGATGCCGCTTCAGCGCTGCTGCAGCGCCGCCCCGATCTGGAGGAGCGCATCCGGCTCTTGCGCAGTCAAGATCGTCCTGAAAGCACGTGGAGCGCAGCGCTGCTGCTAAGCCTGTTGCACCCCGAAGACGCGACCCTCCTCGATACGCTGCTTGCGGTCGGCGACCGTAGCCGGTCCGGCGACTCGCAGCTCGCGCTGGTGCGGGCGGCGCAGCGCAGCGCGTCGGCCCTCCGATTTCTCATCGATCAGTTTGCCGCTCTGCCGGACAAGTCCGGTACGGTCTCCCGATCGAACCATGGGACGCGCCGGAACGTCCTCGAAGCGACGCTGACAGAGCTATGCCTG
>CALFML010000660.1 GCA_937879845.1 uncultured Myxococcales bacterium | reverse complement strand
TGGAGAGCTACAACACCGGCACCAAGGACTTCACCGCCGCCCACTACGACACCGCCCGCAAGGCTTTCGAAGCGGCGCTGCAGCTTGCCCCCGACTCGCAAGAGCTCAAGCACTACCTTGAGGCCTGCGACAGCGAAGACAAGGTCCACAAGATCTTGGAGCAAGCCAAGAAGCAGCTCGACGACCGCAAGTATGCCGATGCGCTCAAGCTCTTTGACAAGGTCGATAAGTCCTCGACCCAGTACGAAGACGCGCAGCAGCAGGCGCGGCAGGCGCGGCACGAGGCCGTCAAGACCATCTACACCGAAGCGCAGACGCTGGCCAAAAACGACAACGCCGCGGCGCTCGACAAGGTCAAGCAGGGTCTGGAATACGATCCCGACGATCCCGATCTGCAGGAGCTGAAAAACCGCCTGACCAGCGCGCCCAAGCCGGATGAGCCGACACAGGTGGCGGACGCAACGCCGCCGGATCCGCCGGAGAAGGTCGAGAAGCCGGAGAAGACTCCGCCCAAGAAGAGCGAGCCCAAGAAGAGCGAGCCCAAGAAGAGCGAACCCAAGAAGGCCGCCGAGCCGGCTGGCGGCGGCGACTTCGGCAAGGCGCTGGCGGCATACAAGAGCAAAGACTTCGGCGGGGCCATCAGCGCCGCCAAGGCCGTCAAGTCGCCCAAAGCCGCCGAGACCGCGCGCAACATCGAAGACGTCAAGAGCGCCATCGATAAGGCCGGAAAGCTCGAGGGCAGCAATCCCAAGGGCGCCATCGAGGCGTATAACACTGCGGCGGCGGCCGACAAGAAGCTCGGCGGCGGGCTCTCCGGCTTCATCAGCGGCAAGATCAGCGGCCTCCAGGCCAAGGCCGGCGGCAACAGCGGCAGCAAGCCGGCGGCGGCCGGCGGCGCGTCCGACCCGGCCAAGGACGGCCAGGCGGATCAGATGCTGAGCCAAGCGCGGAGCCTGGTGACCAAGAACCCGAGCCAGGCCAAGCTCTTGTGCCGCAAGGTGATGCAGCTTTACGGCAACAGCGCGAAAAACCCCAAGGTCCAAGAGGCCTTCAAGCTCTTAAACAGCATCAAGAGCAAGGGCGACGACGACGACGAGTTCTAGCCCGGCCCGCCCGTCCGCTGCGATGACCCATCCCGCCATGCCGCCCGCATCCTCTGCCGACTCTCCCGCCGCCCTGGACGCCTCCGGCGCCGCGGCGGGGTCCGCCCTGCCCGAACACTGGCGGCGGCGGGCGGCGGAGTTTCATGAGGATCTGGTAGCCCAGCGGGGCGAGGGCTGGCAGGCGTTCTGGGGCAGCCGCGAGTCGCAAAAGGTCCGGTACGAGGTGCTGATGCACCAGCTGCCGCTGCACGGGGCGACGGTGCTGGAGGTCGGCTGCGGCTTCGGCGACTTCGTCGATTACGCCGCGGCGCAAGGGCTTGTGCTCGGGCGCTATGTCGGCGTCGATGTGTCGCCGCGCATCGTCGCCGCGGCCAAGGCCCGCCATCCGGGAAAAGAGTTTGCGGTGCTCGACGTGCTGCTCGGTGAGCCGCCGCTGCAGCCGGATTTCGTCATCGCCTCGGGCATCATGGCGGTGGCGGTGGATGGCTATGATGAGTACGTGCTGCGCGTGCTGCGCCGCTTCCACGCGCTAGGGCGCCGCGGCTTCGGCCTGAACTTTCTCAGCACCGCTTCCAAGCAACCGGACGGCGTATCCAAGTACGTCGAGCCGGCGTGGCTGCTCGGGCTTTTTCAGCGCGAAATCGACTGGCGCTGCCGCCTCATCCACGACTATCGGCCTAACGACTTCACCCTCATCCACCTGCGCCCGTGAGCGGCCGCGCGTCCGCGGGCGCCGCGCCGCGCCCGCCGGGTTCCGGGATGCGGGTGGCCATCCACCAGCCAAACTACGCGCCCTGGTGCGGCTTCTTCGCCAAGCTGCGGGCGGCGGATGTGCTGATCTTGCTCGATGATGCGCAGCTGCCGCGCGGGCGCAGCTACGTCGCCCGGACCAAGGTGCTGGGACCGGCGGGGCCGCAGTGGCTGACCATCCCCGTTTCGCACCGCGGCGATGATGCGACCTCGGGGCTGCGCTCTATTTCTCAGGCGCGGATCGCCGATGCGGGCTGGGCCCAGCGCCACCTTCGCACGCTGCGCGCCCGCTACGGCCGCAGCCCGTTTTTCGCCGAGGTCTTCGCCCTCATCGCCCCCCTGTACGAAACCGCCGGTGCCGAGCTCGCCCCGTTCAACGAGAGCCTTCTGCGAGCGCTCGCCGACTATCTGGGGCTGCAGCGCCCGATCCTGCGCGCCAGCGCCCTTGGCTGCCCCGGACAAGGCGATACGCGGCTCGTGGCCCTGGTGCAAGCGGTCGGCGGCGATACCTATGTCTCCGGCCCGAGCGGTCCCAAATACCAAGCCGCGGAGAAATTTCACGCCGCGGGGCTGCAGCTGACGGTGCGCCAGTACGTTCCGGTGCCGTACCCGCAAGGGCAGCCATTCGTCGCCGGGCTCTCCGTGCTCGATGCGCTGTTCCGCTGCGGCCGGGAGGCAGCGGATCTGCTCCACTATCCGGAGCACGCCGCTGTTTCTTCTTAAGTACCAGCGACGCATAAATTCGGAAGCACCGCTGCGCTGGGCAGGGCCAGGACAGGGCGCTGCACAAGTATGTCTGGGCTTGGCGCAGCTTTGCTGCTCGCCGTACTGCGAAGCCCTGGCCAGGCCATACCCAGCTCCGCTGTGAGCATCCACTTTCAGGCCGCGGGACGAAGGGCGAGCGGGCGTAGCGAACGTTCGGAGCTTATTGCGGGGCTGGGGTCGGCGCTGCCGGCTTTTGCTGCGTCAGCTGGGCGAGCTGCCGCCGCAGCTTCGCCATATCGGCGGGGCCGGTGAAGCCTTCGTTGACAAACCGCACCACGCTGTCGCGATCGATGACGAAAGACGAGGGCATCTTCGGCGGGTCGTAGGCCTCCGCCACCTTGCCCTCCGGATCGTGCAGCAGCTTGAACGTCAGCTTGAGCGACGCGGCCAGATCCAGGGCGTTTTTGCGCTCATGGTCGATGCTCACCCCGACCACCACGACATCCAGGGGGGCAAACTCGCGGCTGAGCTTTTCGAGCTCGGGGAGCTCTTTGGTGCAGGGCTCGCACCAGGTGGCCCAGAAATCCAGCAGCACGACTTTGCCGCGCAGCTCCGCGAGCTGTGTCGTGCCGACGCCGCGCAGCTCCGGCAAGGTGAACTGCGCCGCCGGCTTGCTGGCTTTTTGCCCCGCTTCCGCCGGCGTCGCAAGCGCCACTGACCCGAGCGCAAACAGGGCCAGCCGAGCGCAGAAGCCGCGGCCACCGACTTTGCCGCCCAGGTTCACTGCGACCTCGTGGCGGCCCGCTCTTGCTCGACGTAGCTGCGCAGCGCATCGACCGAGGTGATGCCGTTGGCGCGGCGGCCGTTGATAAAGAAGCTCGGCGTCCCCTGCAGCTCCAGCTTCTCGCCGATCTTGCGCTCGCGGTCGACGCGCGGCTTGGCGGCGATGATGTCGGCCTTGAACTGCTCGATGTTGAGGTTGAGATCGGCCGCGTACTTGAGCAGGTCCGCGGTGCGCAGCTTGTCCTGGTTCTCAAAGACCTTGTCGTGATAGGCCCAGAACTTGTTCTGCTTGCCCGCCGCCACCGTCGCCGCCGCCGCTTGAGCGGCATTGGGATGCGAGGAGATCGGGAAGTTCATGAAGACCAGCTTCACGTCCGGGTTTTCGCTGATGATCTGCTTGAGCCACGGCTCCGCCATGCGGCAGTGCGGGCACTCGAAGTCGGAGAACTCGACGATGGTGATCGGCGCCTTGGGATCGCCGCGGACCGCGGCACCGGTCGTGTCGATGTCGTAGGGCTTGTTGTTGAGGAAGCGGGCGGTGTACTTCTCCTCGGCTTCGCTCTCCAAAAAGCCGTCGCTGATCATCTTGTGCAGGAAGCGGCCGGCGACGCCCGACAAGGCGCACTTGGGATCGGTCTGCAGCGACTTTAACAGCGAGTGCGGCTTGCCACACGCGGAGGGAAACTTCTCCAGCAGGCGCTTGAGCGTTTCCACTTCCGAAGGCGTCATGCTCTTTACATCCATGCCGCCGACCTCCGGGCCGGTGGTCGCCGCCTTGGCCGGTGCCGCTGCCGTCGGCGTCGGTCCGGCCGCCGCCGCTTCCGCGCCGAGCCCGAGCATCGCCGCGAACACCACCTTGGCCGTAAGCGAAAAGCGGCGCGACAAGCGCGCGCTGGATGAAATCTCCGAGCAGAGCCCGCCTTTTTTGCTTGGCTGCCGAGTCCCTTTGGTCCGCTTCATCTGGCTGTCCATGATCTTGCCACCGTGTCGTTTCTCCGCCCGCATTGGCCCCGCTTCATGGCGCTGCCGCGGCCGGCGCTGTCCTGCAGTCTGCGTTTAGCTGCTTGGACGACGCAGGCGGGATTTTTATCATAGTTTGTCGCCTAACCCGATAAAGGGCTTTCTAGCTGACGCAAGATCGGGTTTTCATAGTCGGGCCGCCGCGCAAAGACCCCGTCGAGGCCCCGCCCGCCGGTCTCCGGCCGCTTGACGTCGGCGAACACGCCTTTGGCGATGGCGGCAAACAGGCCCTCGGCATGGACGCTGCGGAGCAGGTCGCGCGCCTCGGAGAGGACCTGCTGGGCGCGGGCGACCACCTGGCCCTCCGGGTTCCAGCGCAGCTCGGAGGAGAGGCTGCGGGCGGCGGTGAACACGTAGTCCGCCCCTTTGAGGGCGGCGAAGCGATCTTGCAGGAACGGGGTGTGGATCGACTCGGTCATCATGCCCAAAAGCTCGATCGTCTGCTCCGTCATCACGCCCACGAGATCGAACAGACCGTCGACGCGGTGCGACCAGAAGATGTCGCCGGACTTGTGCTTGGTCGCCGGCATCCACTTGATCGGGTGGACCGGGAAGACCTGCCGCACGAGCTGCGCCTGCGCAACTTCCATGAGGAACGAGTCGGGAACCGCCTTGTCGATCTCAAAGGCGTGGCCAAGCCCCGCCTGCTCCGGCACGAGCCCGGCGCGCAGGGCGAACGCCTCGTTTATAAACTGCGACGCCAGCACCGTATGCGCCGCGCTCACCGCATCGGCGGTGGTGAGGTAGTTGTCCTCGCCGGTGTTGATGATGATGCCGGCGCGGCCGATGATGCGGCGCGAGAAATACTGATCGCACAGGGTGCGGCGCGGGTTGATGTCGCGGAACAAGATCCCGTACATCGCATCGTTTAGCAGCATGTCGAGCCGCTCGATGGCGCCCAGGTACGCGATCTCCGGCATGCACAGCCCGGACGAGTAGTTTACCTGCTGCAGGTAGCGGCCCAGGCGCTCCTGCTCCTCATCGAGCGCCCGGCGGACGATGCGGA
>CALFML010000659.1 GCA_937879845.1 uncultured Myxococcales bacterium | reverse complement strand
ATCTACACAGGCGAAGACACTCTTTCCCTACACGACGCTCTTCCGATCTCATCCAAGATCAAAGGTTGCTGCGCCACCGGCTGCGGCCCGATGACGTAGGCGCGGGAGAGGAGGGAGCGGGCCCGTTCGCTGCGGCTCGCCGACAGATCCGGCGCGCCGGCGAAGTGGCAGAGCGCATCCCCGGCCGCGACCGGATCGCCGCACTTCTTATCTAAGTAGATATATGCAGCGGGATCGATGAGGTCGTCCTTGCGCTCGCGTCCGGCGCGCAGGGCGACGCCGGCCCAGCCCACCGCTTCGGCATCGATGCCGACCACGTAGCCGGTCGCTGCGGCGGGGACCGCCTCCGCGCTGCTGTGCAGGTTGCGCTGGAACCACGGCTCGTCGGGATCGCGCAGGTCGATCTGCGCTCCCTGCAGGGCGGCGCAGCGCTGCAGCCGCTGCAGCGCCTCTCCGCTGGCGATGACTTCTTCGATCCGCGACAGGGCCTCGGTCTCGCTGGTCGTAATGCCGCCCAGGCGAATCATCTCCGCCCCCAGCACGCGCGTCAGCTCCGCCAGATCCGCGGGTCCGTGGCCGCGCAATACGGCCACCGATTCGCGCACCTCGGCCGCGTTGCCGATAAACCGCCCGAGCGGCTGATCCATGTTGGTCAAAAAGGCCGTGACTTGCTTGCCGGCCCGCCGACCGATCGCCACCAGGGTCGCCGCCAGCTGGTACGCCTCTTCGCGGGTCTTCATGAAGGCGCCGGTGCCGACTTTGACATCCAGCACCAGGCCGTCGATGCCCTCGGCCAGCTTCTTGGACATGATCGACGCGGCGATGAGCGGGATCGACTCGACGGTGGCGGTGACATCGCGGAGGGCGTACAGCAGCCGATCGGCGGGAACCAGGGTGTCGGTCTGACCGATGAGCGACAGACCGGTGCGGCGCAGCACGGTGCGGAACTCTTCCACCGAGAGCCGGGTCACAAAGCCCGGGATCGACTCCAGCTTGTCGAGCGTGCCGCCGCTGTGGCCAAGGCCGCGCCCCGAGATCATCGGCACCCGCACCCCGCACGCTGCGACCGTCGGCGCCAGGTGCAGCGACACCTTATCGCCCACGCCGCCGGTCGAGTGCTTGTCGACCTTGGGCCCGGGGATGTCCGACAGGTCGATGACCTCGCCGGAGCGCAGCATCGACTCGGTGAGGGCGAGCAATTCGGGCTCCGACATGCCGCTGAAATAGACCGCCATGAGCAGCGCCGCCGCCTGATAATCGGGAATGCGGCCGGCGGTGTAGTCGGCGATGAACCGCCCGAGCTCCTCCGGAGCGAGCGCCTTGCCGTCGCGCTTGCGACGGATGATCTCTACTGGGTTATAGGACAACCCTGCTGTCGAGCCAGAACCGGTATTTTCAGCACCCATGGGGCAATATCCTCTGCGAGGAAAGAGCCATCATACAGAGCCGTCCCCTAGCCGCGAAGAAAAACCTGCCGCGCCAACCTCGCGATATGGCGACGGAGATCGGGGCTGGCAGCGGCGCCCGCAGATCAATTGCCGGACCTATGTCACGCGGCGCCCGGCTGGCTCGTCAAGGCGAGGGAGCGACCGATAGTCCGTGCGGCCGCAGCAGCTTCGACCCAATCGGCTTCTGCGCCCGCAGCCGCGCGGCTCACGGCATGATAGGGGGCATGGACAGGCAATATCAGGCTGAACTCTTCGAGTCCCAAAGGCGGCAGCTGCGCGCCGTCGCCTATCGCATGCTCGGCTCGCTGGCCGAGGCGGAGGATGCGGTGCAGGAGGCGTACCTGCGCTGGCAGAGCATCGACCCGGCGACCATCGACTCGCCGCGGGCGTTTTTGACCACGGTGGTGACGCGGCTTTGTCTCGATCAGCTCAAAGCGGCGCGGCGCACGCGCGAGACCTACGTCGGCCCCTGGCTGCCCGAGCCCATACCCACCGCATCGGATGGCAGCGATCCGGAGACGCTGTCCCTGGCGTTCCTGGTGCTTTTGGAGAGCCTATCGGCCGCCGAGCGCGCCGCCTACCTCCTGCACGAGGTCTTCGACTACAGCCATGCCGAGGTCGCGCAGATCCTCGACAAGGACGAAGCCGCGTGCCGGCAGCTGTGCCATCGCGCCCGCACCCACGTCGTGCAGCGGCGGCCGCGCTTTGCGGCGAGCAAAGAGCAGCACCTGCGCTTGCTCAGCGGCTTCGTGCAGGCGGTGACGGCCGGCGACCTCGCCGGGCTCACCGGGCTCCTGTCGGCCGATGTCGTAAGCTATTCCGACGGCGGCGGCAAGGTGCGGGCGGCGCTCAACCCGGTGCACGGGGCAAGCTCGGTCGCCCGCCTCTACACGAGCCGCAAGGGGCTGGCGTGGCTTGGTCCGGCGCAGAGCGAGTTCGCGGATCTCAACGGCTGGCCGGCCCTGATTCTGCGCAACAAGGACCGCGCGCAGCTGGTCCTTATGATCGAGACCGACGGCGAAAAGATCTCCACCGTGAACCTTATCGTAAACCCCGACAAGCTGACGCGGGTATAACCCTCTCCCCGCCGCGCGCTTTCCGCTGGCCCCCTCTGCGGCGGCGGTTCAGGGCAGCGCGGCGTCGAGGAAGCTGCGGCCGCGGGGCCACGCCGGCAGCCCGAAGCCCTCGCACAGCGTCTGCGCCACATCGAAGAATCCGTCGCGCACGCCCAGATCCGCCCGGTCCTGCGGCGGCGGCGCGGCGCCAAACGCCAGGATGGGAACATCTTCGCGCGTGTGATCAGTGCCAGTCCAGGTCGGATCGTTGCCGTGATCCGCGGTCAGCATCACCAGATCGCGCGGCCCGAGCTGCGCCTGCAGCTGCGGCAGGAAGGCGTCAAACTCACTGAGCGCCCGCCCGTAGCCGGCCGGATCGCGACGGTGGCCGTAGAGCATGTCGAAGTCGACGAGGTTTACGAACACGAGCCCCCGCGGGGTGTCGGCCAGCGCCTTGAGGGTCAGAGCGAGTCCGTCGGTGTTGCCCTCGCTGTGAATGTTCTGGGTGACGCCTTGGCCGGCGAAGATGTCCCAGATCTTGCCCACCCCGACGACCGGCAGGCCGGCGCCGCTCACCCTGTCGAGTACCGTCGGCTCCGGCGGCGGCATGGCGAAGTCGCGGCGGTTGTAGGTCCGGCGGAAGGCGCCGGGCGAGCCCACGAACGGGCGGGCAATGACGCGGCCGATCTGATAGTCGTCGCAGAGGCGGCGGGCGATGGCGCAAGCCTGATACAGCTCGGGCAGCGGCACCACCTCTTCATGGGCCGCGATCTGAAACACGCTGTCAGCAGAGGTGTAGACGATGAAGGCGCCGGTGCGCAGGTGCTCCGGTCCGAGCTCGTCGAGGATCGCGGTGCCGGAGGCGGGGCAGTTGCCGATCACCGAGCGCCCGGTCTCCGCCGTGAAGCGCGCCAGCATCGAAGCCGGAAAGCCGGAGGGGAACGTCGGGAAGGCCGTATCTATCTGTAGGCCGCACAGCTCCCAGTGACCGGTGGTGGTGTCTTTGCCGGCGCTGCGCTCGCGCAGGCGGCCGAAGGCGCCGCGCGGCGTCGCGGCTCTTGGCACCCCCATGACATCGGTCAGGTGACCCAGGCCCAGCGCCGCCAGGTTAGGCAGCTGCATCCCGCCGAGCCGACGGCTCAAGTTGCCGAGCGTGTTGGCGCCGGCGTCGCCGTAGCGCTCGGCATCCGGCGCGGCGCCGACGCCGCAGGAATCTAGGACGATCAGCACCGCGCGATCGATTGCCGCCTTGCCGGACGGACCGGACGGACCGGACGGATCTGGCGAACCATGCCCCTTGGTTTTCAGCGCGGACGAAGAGCTAACAGGAGGACTCGTGCCCATAGCGTATGTCTTAGCACGGACTGGCCGGCGGCTCAGTAACCGCCGGTCTTTCCCGAGGCAGTCGCCGGAGCGGCAGGCTTGCCGGCACTCCCTTTGGCCTTGTTCAACCAGGGCCGGCTGGTCGCGGGGCCGGGGCCGGGCGGCGGCTCGCTGGCTTTATTCTGACACTGCGCGACGATCGCCACAGAGGCCGACGCACCGATGCGGCTCGCACCCGCGGCCCGCATCTTGGTCGCATCCTCGCAGGTGCGCACCCCGCCGGAGGCCTTGACCCCCATGTCGCTGCCGACCAGGCGCCGCATGAGCGCAACATCTTCGACGGTGGCGCCGCCGGGACCAAAGCCGGTGGAGGTCTTGACGAAGTGCGCTCCGGCGACTTTGGAGAGGGTGATGCCGATGACTTTTTCCTCTTGCGTGAGGGCGCCGGTCTCCAAGATGACCTTGACCCGCGCGGGGCGGGAGGCCTCGACGACTTTGCGGATGTCTTCGTGTACCAGGGCGTAGTCGCGCGACTTGAGGGCGCCCTGGTTTATCACCATGTCGATCTCTTCGGCGCCGGCGCGGACGGCTTCGCGCGCCTCGAAGGCCTTGGCGCTGGGGGCCATGGCGCCCAGGGGAAAGCCGACCACCGCGCACACCATGACGCCGCTGCCCGTGAGGAGCCGCCGCGCCTGCGGGACGAAGCTCGTGTTCACGCATACGGAGGCGAAGCGGTGCTTGCGCGCCTCATCGCAGAGGCGCTGGACATCGGCGCTCGTGGCGTCGGCTTTGAGCAGCGTGTGATCGATCATCGCGGCGATATCGTCGGCGGCGCGGCCCGTCCCCTCTGCCGAGCCGATGCGCGAGGCCCCTTCGGCGGCCAGCGTCCGCACCGCCTCCGGGCGGCGCACCGCGCACAAGCCGCACGCGCTGCAGTTTTCGGACGGACCATCCTGACAGGGCTGCTCGCGCAGCGGCGCAGCGGCCAAAGGCGCGGTCTGGCCCCCCGCCCCCTGCAGACGCAAGAGGACGCGGCGCTGGATTTCGGCAACGAGTTGCTCGACTTGGGGATCGCGGGGCTCAGACATGAGAGCCTGGATTTACACCGCCGGGCGCGCGAGTGTAAAGGTTTGTGTTTGCCGCCCCTTGGCGCCGGACGGACGCCGCGGGCGGCCGCGGCTCAAGGCCTTGTGAAGGCCAGGCCATCGATGTAGAGCCGACGTAGAGCCGATATAGGAGCCGATGTAGGAGCCCGTCCCGGCTTAATGCCGGCTTAATGCCGGCTTGATGCCGGCTTAATGGTCGATTGTGAAGATTGATTAATATCGAAACAAAAGCTGGCCAGGCGAACCGATCTGGATATGATTCGCGGCACACGGTCGGTCAGGCTGCCGTCGGAGAATAGCAGCTCGGAGAGCATCGCTGCGCCGGTTTTTACGACCCGCAGCGCCGCCGCTCCAGCCTGCGGCGCGGCAGCCGAGCGCCGGTTACCTACTAATAACTAATGAGCGTCTAACGAATGAGCGTCTGCCAGCCGC
>CALFML010000658.1 GCA_937879845.1 uncultured Myxococcales bacterium | reverse complement strand
GATGAAGCGATCCGGGTCGGCGAGCCACTGCGGCGGGTCCAGGGTGTCGCTAATCCGCTCGTACATGCGCAGATACTGCTCGGACAGCTCAAGCCGCGCTTGCAGGGGATCTTCCTGAGCAGCAGCTCTCCCTGGGAGCGCTGCCAGCATGACCATGAGCACGGCTGCGGTGAGCAGGGGGCGCTGCTGTTTGGCAGCGGCAGAGGGACGCAGAAAAGGGTTGGGTCGCATCGTCGGACTCCAGGCCAGTTGGAGAGGCGGTAGGCGCGCGCGGCTCTCAAGGTCAGACAAGCTGCCCCGACGTGGGGGCGGGCTCGGCGAGCACCTGCGCGAGGATCGCGAGGCCGCGTGCGAGCTCATCACGTGATCGCGCCGCGCTCAGCGACACCCGCAGGGCATTGGGCGCGCGGCCGGCCTGCGCGGCGAACAGGTGCGCCGGCCCGAGCAGCACGTTGCGCGCCGCGGCCTGCTCGATAACCTCCGCGGCCCGGCGGTGCTCGGGGATGGCCATCCAGATGAAGTACGCGGTCGGTCCGCTCTTATAGGGATGGCCCTTGAGCGCCGCGGCCGCGAGGCTCTGCCGGGCGGCTGCCTCGGCGCGCCGGGCGTCGCGGATGGCGACGGCGGTGCCGTCTTCAATCCACTGCGTCGCGATCTCGGCCAGCAGCGGCGAGGTGGACCACACCGTCGCTCCGGCGGCGCGCTCCAGGGTCGGCCGCGCCGCGGCGGGGGCGCGGATGAAGCCGACCCGCAAGGCCGGCAGCGTCGCCTTCGACAGGCTGCTGATGTAGTAAGTCCGCTCGGGCGCCAGGGCGGCAAGCGGGGGTGGCGCCTCGGCGATGAGCGGGGCGAGCGCGCCGTTTTCGATGATCGCGATCCCGTGCTTTTGGCACAGCGCGGCGATGGCCTGCCGCCGCTTGTGAGACATCACCGCGGTGGTCGGGTTGTGGTTGGTCGGGGCGCAGTAAAGGACCTTGGCGCCGCTGTCGCGGCAGACCGCCGCGAGCGCCGCAGGGACTAGCCCCTCCTCATCGATCGCGACCCGGTGGAGCGGCAAGCGGAGCCACTGCGCCGCGCTGAGGGCGCCCGGGTACGTGAGCTCCTCGACCATCACCCCGGCCGAGTCGGCAAGTGCGGCCAGCAGCATCACGGTGGCATGCTGCGCCCCGCTGCACACCGTGATCTCCTCTGGGCCCGCGACCACCCCGGCCTGCGCCAGCCAGCGTCCGCCGGCAGCCCGCTGTGCCGCGGAGCCGCCGTGCGCCTGATAGCCGCTGAGCGCACCAAGGTCGGCGCGGGTGCCAAGCCGTGTAAGCGCGGCGGCCAGCGCGCAGTGCCCGAGGTCCCCGGGGACGATGGGCGCCGCGCTCGGACCCAGATCGATCCGCTCCCGGTCGAGCATCGGGGTGTAGCGGTCCTGCTCCGTAAGATCGCGGACGAACGTGCCGCTGCCTACCTGGCTGCGGACAAGACCCCGCCGCTCCGCCTCCGCATAGACCCGGGTGATCGTCCCCAGCGAGGTCCCGAGCGCGCTCGCCAGCTCGCGATGGGTCGGCAGTCGGTCTCCGGCGCGCAGCTTGCCGGCGCTGATGTCAGCAGCGAGGGCCTCGACGATGCTGGCATAAAGGGGCGCGCCGGAGCGGCGCAGGCGTGGCTTCCAAGCAGCGCTGAGCATGAAAGTAAACTAATACAGCCATAAGAATTGTACTAGTACAATCGTTACTCACCGACTATAGGTAGCCGATCGAACATATTCCATCCGGCCTCATGCCGGCATCGACCGCGGCCCCCCGCCGCGGCTTAAGTTTCCGGATGGGAACTAGGGAGCCACGCGCCCCGCGGCCATGGCGGCAGGTACTTCGACTAGCTGGCCGCTGCGTACATCATAGATGTAGCCATAGATCGGAATCGACTTGGGTACCAGCTGATGCGCGCGGATGCGCTGCACATCCTCCACAACGCTCGCGGGGTTATCCTTGAAGGTGTGCCACTTGATATAGCGACCCTCGGGCGAACCGGGGCCCCGGCCGACGTCATGCCAGCCGCTGCCGTCGATCGTCGCGGTCTCTAGACTCTTTTCCAGCAGGCCGCCCATGATATCGTCCGTAAACAGCTCCATGCCGCAGTCGCTGTGGTGCACGACGAACCACTCCTTGGTGCCAAGGAGCTTATAAGAGATCACCAGCGACCGGATCGCGTCGTCCGTCGCGCGGCCGCCGGCATTGCGAATCACGTGCGCATCGCCTTCGGCCAGACCCGCATACTTGGCCGGGTCGAGCCGCGCGTCCATGCAGGTCAGGATCGCGAAACGCCGCGCCGGGGGCAGCGCGAGCTTGCTCTTGACGCCAAAGTTTGCGGCGTACTCTTGGTTGGCGGACAGCACTTCATCGCGGATGGTCATGATGGCTCCTTGCAAGCGCGGCCGGCGCTCGCGGTTTTTGGGGTGGGCTGAGGAGGCGGCTCAGGCCGCCGGTAATGCGAAGGTCTGCGCCAGAAGCTCGTAGGAGTGGCGGCGCGCCGCGGGGTCGTGGGTCACGGTCGCCACCATGACCTCGTCGGCATACGTCCGCGCCACCACTTTCTCGATGCGTGCCTTTACAGACTCTGGGTCGCCTACGATCTGCATGCGCTTGTAGACCTCGACGATGGCGCGCTCCGCCGGTGAATAGTGATGGGCGAGCGCCTCCTCCGGGCTCGGCAGCGCTTCGATGCGTCCTTGACGCACCCGCACCCAAGCCAGCTGCATCGACGCCGCCAGGCGCTCGGCCTCCTTGGTGGTGTCGGCGCAGATGACCGCCAGGGCCAGGATCGCATGCGGCCGCGGCAGCGCGCCGGGGCGGAAGCGGGCGCGGTAGTTGAGCATCGGGCCGTCTGGCTCCTCGGGACTGAAGTGCGCCGCGAAGCCGAAGCCGCGGCCGATCTGCGCCGCGAGCTGCGCGCTGTACCCGCTCGATCCGAGCAGCCATAGCGGCGGCAGCGGCGCGTCCTCCGGCATGGCGCGGACCCCGTGAAAGGGGTGGCCAGCGGGGAAGCCGGCGCCGCTGAAGGACAGAAGCTCCGAGAGCTGTTCTTGGAAGTCATTGGCGCCCAGCGCCTCCCGCGAGCGCCGCAGCGCCAGCGCCGTCGCCCCGTCCGTGCCCGGCGCGCGGCCCAGGCCCAGGTCGATGCGCCCCGGCCACAGCGCCGCGAGCATCCGGTACGCCTCCGCCACCTGCAGCGGGGAGTGGTTGGGCAGCATGACGCCGCCGGCGCCGAGGCGGATCCGCTCCGTGCCCGGCGCTGCCAGGGCGATGAGCAAGGCCGGCGTCGTGGCGGCGATCATCGGCATGTTGTGGTGCTCCGCGAACCAGTAGCGGGTGTAGCCGAGGCGGTCACAGAGCCGCGCGAGCGCGAGGCTGTCACGGATGGTCTGGGCGCTCGTGGCGCCAGAGGCGACGGGGGCCAGGTCGAGCACAGACAGCGGCAGCGGCATCGGGATCTCCTTCTTCTAGTGTAGGACAGTCCGCGCCCGGATGCCGCTCCGCGTGGCGGCCACCCCGCGGCTGTCCATCCTCTGCTACGGTTTTGCTGGGCGTTCCAATGGGCTGTGGCAAAACATAGCGAGCGGACCGCGAGATAGATAGCCGTGTCCGAGCGCGCGGCGCAGCCGCCTGCCCAAAACGCGACCGCGAATCCATCCGCAAGATGTCCGCAGCCCATGCCCAGACTCGCCTCACCCGACGAGCCAGGTAACGAAGAATATTGTCGGGCTGACTGTCATTTTCGAGGGAGAAGCGGCGTGAATCCGTCCGCGCCGCCTCTGCAGCGCACGCGGACGGGTTGAGGGCTCCGCGGCTGGTATCGGGGCGCACCAGGCGGTCGCGATTTTACCGGGAACCGCGCAGAGAGAACCAATAAATGCCTTCGCGCCGCGCCGGTTGATCCAGACCCTGCGGCCTCTGATTACGCTCGCGCTACGGGCAGCGGCCAAAGTCTGTGGCTAGCGTGTCGTCGGCGGGCTCGCGCAGCGCCGGTGCGATGAAGCTCGCGATGCGCGTGCCGTCGGGCATGAGCGCAGTCGGCAGCTCAGCGAGCGCGGCGTCGGGGTTGTCCTTAAAGCCGGAGCTCCAGACGAACGCGCCGCTGCGCACCACCGCGGCACCGCGCTCACAGGCGAGGATCGGACCGGCGCGTAAGTGGAACGCCGACACATCGGTCACCACATCGCGATAGATTGGTACGCAGCCGCGGTGACGGCGCGTGCGCGGATCGATGAGATAGCGCCAGCCCGTGCGGCGCGTCGCCTTGATGCCGAGATAGCGCGCGAGCATGCGCTTCGGATCGATAGTCGGCGTCGCATCGGCGATCGGCCACAGGTGCTGGTCGATACGCACGCGTGTCGTCGTGCGCTCCGCCGTGACTTCGGCCTGGAGCGCGCCGACCGAGCGCGGACGGAGCTCGATCAGCACCCATGTGCCCTCATGATTCGGGCCGGTCGCATGAGCACCGAGCGCACCGGGATCGATGACGCCGAACAGGCACGGGTGCAGGCGTACGAACGCTAGGATGTCCGGGGCGAGCTGCCTCGCGGCCTGCACGCCCGGCAGGTGCAGCTCAACGACAGCGGCCATCTGTGCGGCATCGAGCTCGATGCGCGGCGCAAAGCCCGCCGGGAGTTTGGCGACGAGCTTTGCCGCCGTCTCGGCCGCGACCTGGGCAGAGACGAGCGGGAGCTGCGTCATCGCTGGCGGCGGCCCGCCGCGCTCCGGCGCCAGGTCGCCGAGCGTTGCCGGCTTGTCCGACCCCGGCGCGAGGTCGAGCGCGCACGCGCCGAGGTCGAACGCGGGCGGCACCGCTAAAGCCGTTCGTATCATTGCGATGACGCAGGCGAGCGCGAGGAGCCAGCGCATGTTGGCCATCAACGCACGACCGCGCGCGCAGATCTATTGCGCCGCGCCCAGCTCCCGCACGAAGAACCGGCGCACGTCGTCCCGGTAGTACCGTCCGGCCGCTCCGCGGGGACCGTGCGGCTCGCCGGGCATGATGAGCAGATCGAAGCGCTTGCCGGCGCGGATGAGCGCCGCGGCCATCCGCATCGTCGTGGACAGCGAAGCGTTGACATCGCTCGTGCCGTGCATCAGCTTGAGCGCCCCGCGCAGGTTCCCGGCCTGCTCCACGTTGGAGCCCGCCTTATAGCCGGCCGCGTTCTCGCTCGGCAAGCCCAGGTTCGGCTCGTTGATGACCGCCTCCTCTTCCAGTGCTCCGGGGGCGCCGGCGTAGCCCGCCCGGAACAGCGCGGGCTCTGTCAGCATGCCCCGCAGCGCGAAGTAGCCGCCCCAGGAGTGTCCGTAAATCCCCACCCGGCCCAGGTCCATATACGGCCGGGTCGCCGCCGCCTGCCTCAGCGCGACGGCGTGATCGGGAATCTCGATCTGTCCCACCCGCCCGTAGTTTGCGTCTTGGAACGCCTTGCTCCGTCCCGGCGTGCCGCGGGCATCGAGCACCATGACGACAAAGCCCATCTGCGCCAGCGAGTTTGCCATGAGCCCGGTCGCCGTCCCGACAAAGCTCCAGGGTACGACCGTAATGAACGGTCCGGCATAGATGCAGTCGATGACCGCATACCGCTTGCGCGGGTCGAAGTCCCGCGGCTTGTATAGCACCCCGTAAAGCGGCGTCACACCGTCGGCGGCCCGGACCTGGATGGGCTCCGGCGGGGAGTAGCGCAGCTCCGTCAGGCCGCGCACGTCCGCCTCGGCGTAGCGCCAGGGAGTCTTGCCGTCCATCGACGCCAAGTCCCACGCGCGCGGCTGCACCCGCGTGGAGTGCGCGTCCACGAAGTAGCGCCCGGACGGGGCGAGTGTAATCCGGTGGATGCCCGGCTCCGGGGACAGCCGCGTGAGACCTCCGCCGCCGAGATCCGCGCGGTACAGGAGCTGATCGTAAGGGGCGGCGCTCTCCGCCGAAGCGAGAACGAAGATCGCGCCTCCTTTGGGCGCGACGCCTACCACCCGATGCACCGGGAAGGTCCCGCGGGTCACTTGGCGCTCGATCTTTCCCGTGTAATCGGCCAGATAAACGTGCCGCCATCCGTCGCGCTCGGACATCCACAGAAAGTGTCTGTTGTCGGCAAGGACGGTGACCTGATGGGCCCACTGCTCGGTTGCAAAGTCGAGCGCGCCGACGAAGCTTTCGCGCCGTTCCTCGCGCAGTAAAAGGCGGGTCCGCCCGGACTCCGGTTCCACCGCCCAAAGGTCCAGCCGCTTGCCGTCCCGCGACAGGCGCAGCACCAGCGCCTCGCTGCCATCGGGGCGCCAGCCGGCCAGCCAGTCGTAGGTCTCGGCCTCCGCGGGCGGCATGCGCAGGACCCGGCCGCTCGCCGGCTCGACGCAATAAAGCTCCGGGCGGGCCAAGGGAGTTCCTGTCTTGGAGTAGGGAACCAGGGTCACGCGCTCGCGGGCCGTCGTGTAGTCCACGATCGGGATCTTGTGGACGCCGCGCTCATCGCTGCGCCAGACCATCAGGAACCGGCCGCTCGGCGACCAGGCGCGATCGGGAACCTGCCAGCCGTAGTTCTCCTCACCGCTCCGCTCCAGCACGGTGCGGCCGTCTTTGCCGATCACTGCGAACCCGGTTCCGCGCGGCAGTGCCAGGGCCTGGCGATCCGGACTGAGGACGCTCCCCTCCGTCAGCATCAGCGCGGCGAGCGCAGTGCGGGCAAGGGGCACGATGCGGCGGTCGCCAAACCCCAGCGCCAGCGTCTGATCTTGAAGCTGGAATACGATCCCCTGGCGATCCGGAGCGAGCACAAACTGGAGGTTGCGCGGGACCTGGAACTCCTTCCCAAGGAGCGGCATGAGCTGGGCGCGCAGCTCCGCGGGCGCAAGCAGCGGCTCCACGGTCCGCCGCTGCGCATCGACAAGCACCCACGTGCCGCGGTGCGGCTCCCGTACCGACCAATAGATGAAGCGGTCCGAGTCCGCGAGCCACTGCGGCGGGTCCAGGGTGTCGGCAATCCGCTCGTGCAGGCGGAGGTACTGCTCAGATAGGTCGAGCCGTGCCTGCAGGGGATCTTCCTCCGCGGCTGCTCGCCCAAACAGAGCGACAAGGATAAGTACGGCCAGGGCCCCGATGAAGTTGAAGATGGACAGGGGGCGCCGCGCTGGGGCGGCAGTAATGCAACGCTGCAGGAGGCGAGGTCTCATGGTCGATCTCCACGGCGGTAACAACGGTCGGCAGGGTCGCGGCGCGCGCGCCGCAGTCGCGGGCGGCTACTTCAGCAGCACGTAACTCCCGGGCGCCGGTGCGAGCGACACGAGGCCGGCGGCGGGGTTGCCGAACGGCGGCAGCGGTCCGGGCGGACCGGAGCAGGCCGCGAGCCAGCCCTGCCACTCGGGCCACCACGAACCCTCGCGATGCGGCGCGCGCTCGGCCCAGGTTTCCGGGTCCACGTACGGCGTGCCCTTGACGTGGGTCTCGACCTGATACGACGCGCGCGGCGTGCCCGGCGGATTGACGATGCCGGCGTTGTGGCCGCCCGCGGTCAGCAGGAAGGTCACCGGCCCGTCGGCCTGCAGCCGGAACTTGTAGACCGAGC
>CALFML010000657.1 GCA_937879845.1 uncultured Myxococcales bacterium | reverse complement strand
ATTGACCTCGTGATAGGTCAGGAAGCCCTGCTCCTTGCCTTTCGAAATGAGTAGCTTGAGTTGCGACTGCTGGTCGGCGGTATCAAGTTCTTCTACCGGTTCGACCGAATCTTGTTTGGCTTTGGTCAACTTCCACGTGCCTCGTAGTCCGTCGATCCGTGGGATGGATCGTTGAAATTCTAGTATAGGGCGGTGGATCCGCCAGATGCGCTGGGCAGCAAAATAGCCGCGTAGTATAGGTGTGGGCCGGGGCTTTTGCCTAGCCCGCGCTGGCCCGCGAAGGCTGCTTATCGGCCGTCGGGTGTGCGGGCCTTCTCGCCGGCGCGCTGCTGCTGCAGCCGGATCACGGCAACGCGCTGATCGTGCTCGCTCTCGCGAGCTGTCTCGCGCTCGTCGCCGGCGTCCGCTTCGTCCTCATCGCCACCTTGGCGTTCACCCTCGCCATCAGCAGCGGCGCAATACACTTGGGTCCCACCTCGGCCGCATCTTTTGCCGCGACCTTTTTCTCCTGTCTGCTGTTCTTCGAGGTCTTCTATTACTTCCTCCACCGCGCTCTGCATACCAAAGCCCTGGTCCGCTTCCATCGGCACCATCACCGCTCCAAAGTCGGAACTCCGCTCACCGGCTTGTCGATGAGCGTGGTCGAAACCCTGGGGTGGATGGTCGGCTACCTCGCGCCACCGCTCGTGTTGTCGCGCTTTTTGCCGGTCAGCATCGAAGCGTGGGCGCTCTATCTTGTCTACCACTGGGGCGGCAACATCATCGGCCACATCAATGTCGAGCTGATGCCGCCGCTTGCCGGGCGCCGCGTCCTGTCGCTGTTTGCCCACCCGTTCACCTATCACGCGCTGCATCACGCGCGCTGGACCGGACACTTCGCTCTATACACCACGATGCTCGATCGCGCCTTTGGGACAGAGTGGACGGACTGGGGCGCGCTGCAGCGGAAGGTGCTGTCCGAAAAGCCCCTCACCCATCTGCGGGAGCAAGATCCCGAGTCCGGGAGTTCCATGCCCGCTCCAGGTCTTGGCTAAGCGCCTTTCGGAGCCGCGAATCAGCCGGGCAGAGTAGAACATCGTGAATCATTCGCCCCGTCGCCCGATCCGGCCTGGACTTCCAGCGGAGAGCGGCGCCGACGCCAAGGCTCTGGAAGCGCCAAAGCCCGCGCTCTAGCCGCGGCGTACTTTCGTTACTGCGGAAAAAGTAGTTAGTCGAGTCTTGTCTCCGCCGCTGAAGCGTTGTTCTGCGGGAGCTCTGGCGGCGGCCGATAAAGTTCTAGCAAAGAACATTTGTAATCTACATAATGGCGTAAGTTCCGCATCGTTAGGCAGGATGTCCGGGGGCTAGAAGGTGAAGGGGGGCTCAACGCCAGCGCCCCCGCTGGCCGCGTCGTTATCCCAGCTGGGAGGCTGCGATCGGCATGACCATATTTGACTCGGCAGCTTCGGAGAAGCCGAAGACGGAGCCGATCCTTGACCGAGACCGCTTTCGCTTGGTGCTGCTGGCGGCTGACACGGAGTCGGGGCTGCGGGCGCTGCGCAGTGCGCTTGCCGCCCAGCTGCGGAACAATCCCCAAGAGGTCCAGGCGGCGACGGCCAGTGTTCTTCAGAGCGGCGCCGCGCCGCGTCCCTTCCGCGATGCGGTGTTGGGCAAAAATAGCGCGGCAGTCTGCTCGGCGCTCGCCGCATCCGACTCGCCCGGGGCCACCGCTCCCGATGCAGAGGCGGGCGCAGGCGCGGTGCTCATGCTTCCCGGGCTTGGCGATCACTACGTCAACATGGGGAGCGAGCTTTATCGCACAGAGCCGGTCTTTAGAGACTGCGTCGATCGCTGCGCGCAATGGCTCGACCCGCAGCTGGGTTTGGACCTGCGCGGCGTCCTATACCCGGCCGGTGCGCCGGCCCGCGCCGAAGGTCCGGCCGGCGGGGGGGCGCAGAAGCTCGACCTGCGGCGACTGCTGGGCCGCGTCCAGGCACCGGTCGAGCCGGCCGCCGCGCGCCTGAATCAGACGGAGCTGGCGCAGCCGGCGCTGTTCGTCGTGGAGTACGCGCTGGCGCAGCTGCTGCGCCATTTCGGTCTTCAGGTCGCGTGTGCCATCGGCTACAGCTTGGGTGAGTACGTGGCCGCCTGCCTGGCCGGGGTGCTGTCGCTGGAAGACGCACTTTCCCTGGTCGCGCGGCGGGCGCAGATGATTGCCACACTGCCTGCCGGAGCGATGCTGGCGGTCTCGCTGAGCGAGCCGGAAGTGCGGTCGTTACTGGGAAATCATCTATCGCTGTCGGCGGTAAACGGCGACGATTTCTGCGTGGTCGGCGGTCCGCCGGAAGCGGTCGCGGCGCTGGAGCGGCAGCTGCAGGAGCGCACCGTGGCGACCCGGCGGATTCAGACCACGCATGCGTTCCATTCGCGGATGATGACGCCGATTGCCGACGAGCTCACCCGCCTGGTCGGCACCTACGCCCTGCATCCGCCCAAGATTCCATACATTTCCAACGTGACCGGAGCGCCGATCACCGCGGCGCAGGCCACCGACCCGGCCTACTTTGCCGCGCATCTCTGCTCCCCGGTGCGCTGCGTGGACGGATTCCGCTGGCTGGGCGGGCAGCCGCAGCGGCTCTTCATCGAAGCCGGTCCCGGGCGGTCGCTGTGCAGCTTGGCGACGCAAGCTCTGGCCGGGCGGCCTAGTGAGAAAAAGACCTTCATCCCCCTTTTGCGCGCCGACTACGATTCGCAAACGGATCTGGAGGTGCTGCTGCATGGCATCGGCCGGATGTGGACCGCGGGAGCCTCGCTGAGATGGGAGACGCTGGCGACCTGCTCCCTGGACGTCGCAGCGGATAGAGCGGATCCCCAGCCGGCGGCAGCGCAGAGCTCTGGGCGCCCCGCGGCAGCGAAAGCACCGCCGCCAGAAGCCGCTGCTCCGGCCCCGGATCCCGCGGTCATGGCGCAGCTGTCCGCCATCTGGCGCGAGCTGTTCCGCGTTGCCAAAGTAGAGCCGCACGATAACTTTTTCAGCCTCGGCGGCAACTCCTTGATTGCCACGCGGATGGCGCTGCGGCTACGCAAGGCGTTTGGGTTCGCGGTGCCCTTGATGCACATTCTGGGCGCTCCTACGGTGGCAAAGCTGGCCGATGTGGTGACGGCGCTAAAGCGCGGCGAGGCGCCGGCTCTTGCCACCAAAGCTGCGCCGGCCGCGGCGGTCGCGTCGCAAGGCGCCGCAGCGGCCATGTCGTCTTTT